>DAOUKA010000419.1:0-6401 GCA_034421915.1 Anaerolineae bacterium | reverse complement strand
GCCCATTCGATTTCTGAAGTATCGGAAAGCGGCGCAGCGAATACGATAGTGACGGATTTGCGTTCACCGACTGGCATCGCCAGTCATGGGAAGCGGGTTTATGTTGCCAATGCCGGCAGTGCCAGACGGGGTATCGAATGGTTTGAAATTCAGGAAGATGGCTCTTATTCCGAGCTACAGCCCTTGGTGTCCGGGCTGCGGAGCATCACCAATGTGGTTATGGCGAATGACGGTTTTTTGTATTTTGGATATGCACTCGGAACGCGCGGCATCGTCGGGCGCATCGAACCGCATCAATGTTTGGATGGGGGATGCACCAGCGATGATGTGGAAGTTGTCATTTTCTCCGATGTGCCAGCGCCCCTCGCCTTAACCCTGTCGGAGGATATGCGTTTGTTTATGCACAGCCGATACCGCCCCGAAATCTATTGGGTGCAGCTGCCTTCGTCAGCTATTTCGGATTCTTGATGGCAGCGGCCATCTTCGCAGCTTATTCGCCCAAGCTGTATTGCTGATAATAATCGGAGAGCTTGTTGGGAATGCGGAGGGTTAATTGCCATCCCAATTCATTTGTCCCCTCCGCTTGAATATAGCCGCGGTCATACAGGCGGGAGTATTCTCTGCCGCAGTTATAGGGAAGCAACACCTTGAGCGTCGTCTGCTGCTGCGCCAGTACGCGCCCAATATCTTCCAGCAGTTCATGCAGCCCCAGCTTTTCCTTGGCTGAAATGGGGACGATGCGCTCATAACTATCGACAGGCGCGACATCGGGCAAGGCGCCGGGCAGTTGGTCAATTTTGTTCAGTGCCAGGATTCTTGGCATTTGAGAGGCGTCTATCTCCGCCAGCGTATCCTCGACTGCCTCGATATGCTGCATGGCATTGGGATGGCTGATATCGACCACATGCAAAAGCAAATCCGCCTCGACCACTTCTTCAAGCGTTGCCCGAAAAGCGGCAATCAGCGTGGTTGGCAGTTTCTGAATGAATCCGACTGTATCGCTCAGCAGCGCTTCCGAACGATTCGGCAGTTCGATTCGGCGGATGGTGGGGTCAAGAGTCGCAAAAAGTTGATCGGCAGCATAAATATCTGAATGGCACAAGGCATTCATCAGCGTGGACTTGCCGGCGTTGGTGTAACCCACCAGCGCGACCAGCGGCAAGCCCGACTTGCGGCGCTTTTTCCGATGCAGGCTTCGATGGGCGCGTACTTGTTCCAAATCGCTCTTTAGTTTGGTAATTTTGCGGCTAATCTCGCGGCGGTCAACCTCCAGCTGCGTTTCGCCAGGGCCTCTCAAGCCCACACCGCCAGAACCGCCGCGTGCGCCACCACCACCCGCCTGCCGCGCCAGATGAGTCCATTGCCGCGTCAGCCGCGGCAGGCGATATTCATATTGAGCCAGTTCAACTTGCAGCGCCCCTTCGCTCGTTCGTGCATGCTGGGCAAATATATCCAGTATCAGCGCCGAGCGATCCAGCAAGCGAACCATCTCGCCAAACTGCTTTTCCAGTTCGCGCTGATGGCGAGGTGACAACTCATCATCGAAGATAATCATATTGACATCGCAATGCGCGATGTCCTCAATAATCTCCTGTAATTTGCCCGAACCGATGAAGGTCTTAGGGTTAATCCGCTTGACCTGCTGCCAGGTTTGTCCGCAAACTTCAATGCCGGCTGTTTTGGCGAGCAGAGCCAATTCACGAAGCGAGTCCTCAGCCCGCAGCAGTCGGTTTTCCTGTTGAACCCCGACGCCAATCAGATAGCCGCGGTCGATAGCCTGCCCCTGCACAAATCGAAATTTTGACATGGTTTTTCCGATTAATCAAACAGTTTAGGATGATGGTATCATATAATGGCTTCTATTGTACCAGCTTCGTCGGCGCCGGAAGCCGCTCGTCCCCCAATCGTTCCAGCGATGCAATCATGGACTGTCGCGCGCGTGCGGCATAAGCCTGCCGTCTTTGCCGCTTGTTTTTGATTTTCACCGCGAGCGGCGGCAAAATGCCCAGATTGGCTTTCATAGGCTGGAAGCCCTGCGGTTGACTGTGGGTCACATAATGACACAGGGCGCCCAGCATGGTATCGGCTGGCGGTATCCATTCTGACAGTCCCTTGAGTTGGCGCGACAGATTCAAGGCAGCCACAAAACCGGTGGCGACATTGCCGACATAGCCCTCCACGCCAGTAATCTGTCCGCCAAAATACAGCATCCTGCTGCTGCGAAACCGCATGGTGGGGTGCAGCAGCGCGGGGGCATTCAAGAAGGTGTTGCGGTGCATCTGACCCATGCGAACGAACTCGGCATCTTCCAGGCCGGGTATCAGCTGCAAAATTTCCTTTTGCTGCCGCCACCGAATGTTGGTCTGAAAGCCGACGATATTGTAGAGGCTGCCAGCCAGATTGTCCTGACGCAGTTGAACGACGGCATAAGGGCGCCGCCCGGTGTGCGGGTTAATCAAGCCGACCGGCCGCATGGGACCGAATGCCAAGGTATCCGCGCCCCGCTTTGCAAGCTGCTCAATCGGAATGCAGCCTTCAAAGAAATTCGGATCTTCCCGCTCGAAATCCCGAAGTGTTATGGTCTCCGCGTTTTGCAAGGCATGCACGAAGCGGTGATATTCCTGCCTGTCCATCGGACAATTGATATAATCTCCGTTTTCGCTTTCCCCGCGGCCATAACGATTGGCATGAAAAGCGCGGTTCATATTGATGCTCTTTGATGTCACAATGGGCGAAATGGCGTCATAAAAATAAAGATACTGCTCGCCGGTCAGGGTTGCGATTTCCTGGGAAAGCGCCAGGGATGTCAGAGGGCCGGTGGCGACAAGGGTTGGGCAGTCCAAATCGAGCACTGTTATTTCTTCGCGGATGATGGTGATTTTGGGGTGCTGCTCCAACTGTTGCGTGACCTGCCTCGCAAATCGGTCGCGGTCAACCGCCAGCGCGGCGCCGGCGGGGACAGCCGATTCTTCGGCGCAGCGCAGCAGCAGCGACCCCAGCATTTTCATTTCATTTTGCAGGATTCCAGTCGCGCGGTCTGGCAGCTTGGATCCGAGCGAATTGCTGCATACCAGTTCCCCCAGACGGTCACCGACGTGCGCTCCAGTCGTCTTCTTGGGGCGCATTTCATAAAGCCGCACCTGATGACTGCGCTCTGCCAGCTGCCAAGCCGCTTCTGTACCCGCCAGACCGCCGCCAATGACAAGGACTTCTTCTTTCATCGTCTGCTCCCCGCCTTCACAGCCTCCGAACAACCATGGCTGCGTTCTGCCCCCCCAAGCCGAAGCTGTTGGACATCACTGTCCGTATCCCAGGGGCATCGCGGGCAGTGTTCGGCACATAATCAAGGTCGCATTGGGGGTCAGGTGTCTGATAATTGACGGTCGGGTGGATGACCTCGTGCTGCAAGGTCATCAGACAGGCCGACAGTTCCAGCGAACCGCAGCCTGCCATCGCATGTCCAATCATGCTTTTGGTCGAACTCACGGGTATGTTGTAGGCATCTTCGCCAAAGACATGCTTGATTGCCAAGGTCTCGATAAGGTCATTGGCGGTTGTCGAAGAGCCGTGCGCATTGATGTATTCAATCTCGCCGCTATCGACTTTGGCATCGTCCAATGCCCATTGCATGGCACGCCGCGCGCCTGCGCCTTCGGGATTGGGCGCGGCAACATGATAAGCATCGGAAGAACTGGCATACCCCAGCACTTCGGCATAAATGCGGGCATCGCGTTCCAGCGCGTGTTCCAGGCTTTCGATGATGAAAACAGCGCCGCCTTCGCCCAGCACAAAACCGGAGCGGTCGGCATCAAAGGGACGGCTGGCGGCCTGCGGGCTGTCGTTATAATCGCGGGTTAAGGCGCGGGTGGCACTGAAACCAGCCAGGATATAATCAAACATGACCGCATCAATCGCGCCCGCCATTGCCAGGTCGCACTTCCCCAGCTGAATCAGGTCAGTCGCCTCGCCCACTGCCTGAACCCCAGTCGCACAGGCAACTGAAGGGGTAATGAGGGGGCCTACCGCGCCCGTCATCCTGCTCACATAATGCGCGGGCATATTGGGCAGGGCGTTGATAATGCTCATCGGATTCGCCCGTTTGTATCCCGACTGCTTCCAGGCGCGGATGCCCGCTTCACCGATTTCATAGCTGCCCAGGGTCGTTCCAATAATGGTCGCCACGCGATGCCCGATGGCGGATATTGCCTCGATGGACAAGCCGGCATCTTCGATGGCCTGCGTCGCTGCCACCAAAGCGAATTGCGAGGCGCGTCCCATCCGCCGCGCTTCTTTGGGCGGGATATAATCCGAAGAATCAAAATCAAGGACTTCGGCGCCAATCTTGACATTCAGATGTTCTGTTTCAACATTTCGCAGTTTTCGGATGCCTGATTTGCCCTGTTGGATGGCTGCCCAAAACGCCTCTTTGTCTCCCAAAGGCGAAACCACACCCGCGCCAGTGATGACGACCCGTCGGCGCTTATGTCTTGTCAGTTCCATCTTGCTCTGCTCCCGTCTCGGCGGTTTCCTGGGATATGCCCGTGTAGATGGCATCAATGACCTTTTGTTCAACCGCAGCACGAGCCTGCTGAATGGCGTTTTTGATGCCAACGGGTGAATTCTGCCCGTGTCCAAGAATAACAACACCGTTGACCCCTAACAGGGGCGCTCCACCGATTAAGGAAGTATCCACTCTCTGGCGAATTCGGTTAAAGGCGGGACGCGCCAATGCGCCGCCGACTGTGGAGAAAATATCGTTCCGAAATTCCTGGCGTATCAAACTGGCGAAGTAATAGGTGGTCGCCTCGAACAGCTTGAGGACGATATTGCCGACAAATCCATCCATGACGATGACATCGGCGACCGAACGCATCAACTCCACGGGTTCGACATTGCCGACGAAATTCACCCCGCTGCGCCGCAGCAAGTCGGCTGCTTCGCGGATGAGCAGGTTGCCCTTGATGTCTTCGGCGCCATTTGCCAGCAGGGCAATGCGCGGCTGTGAATAATTCAGAACTCGCTGGGCATAAATGCTCCCCATAATGGCGAATTGCAGCACCCATTCCGGCTTGACATCGGTATTCGCGCCGACATCCAAAAAAATCATCCGATGATCATTGACCGAAAACAGCGCCGACAAAACCGGGCGTCTTACACCGGGTATTCTTCGCAGCGTCTTCAGGGTCGCAATCGCATGGACAGCGCCCGTGTTCCCCATGGTGACAAAGGCGTCGACTTCAGCATTTTTGACGGCATTCAGCGCGACATGAATCGATGACCCTGGCTTTGACCTGATGACATCGGCCGGTTTTTCATCCATGGCGATGCAATCAGGCGCATGCAGGATTTCAATTTTGCCGTTGCGAATATCATGGTTTTTGAGTTCTGCCTCGATGAGCGTTTTATCGCCAACCAGGACGATGGTGTCACCAAATTCGGAAGCCGCCAGGATACCGCCAGCGACATCATTGACAGGGTGATTGTCACTTCCCATCGCATCCAGTGCAATCCGCATTTCCAGCCCTTGTCCCAAAGTTACTGTCATTCAACCGTCTATTATCATACGGGATGACAGGCGCTGTCTCAAGGTGGAGTCGGGGCAATCGTCCAAGTCAGACGGGCATTGACATTTTTGGGGAAAGACATATACTGTTGCATACGGTAGCTGCCCTGATGGCGGAACTGGCAGACGCGCACGGTTGAGGGCCGTGTCCTTAACGGGGTGGAGGTTCGAGTCCTCTTCAGGGCATTCCAACGGAGCTTGCCTGTGTTGGCAGGCTCTTTTATTGCGCATTCCGTGAACTGGATGTACACTGCCTGTGTAGCGGCTGGATAAAGACGAACGCTCCGTTAAGGATTCTTGTTATGCGTGATTCGACCGATGCAATTTTGCAAAATGCTTTTGACCTGATCGAAAACGATGAACTTGAGCAGGCGCAGATTGTATTGGGACCCTTGCTCGAAACAGAGAATAATAATCCGAATTTTTGGTGGATTTATGCCCATGCTGTTAAAGACAGCGAAACAGGCATCAAAGCGCTCGACCGAGTTATTCAGCTAGACCCGAATTATCCCGGCGCGCGTGAGCTTAAAGAACAGGTCGCTTTGGCGAAATCTGCCAGAGCTGGCGCGGCTGAACTTGAGGCTGCGAGCGCGTTGGCATCATCGGCTGGTGAAGGACAGGATGACATCGAGGATTGGGAGGACTTGCAACCTGACATTGAAAGGGCAGCGCAGAACGCGCGATTTGGCAGAGGTTTTGTTTCAGCCGTCGTCATAACCCTGCTTATAGTCGCTTTGGGTCTGGTGTTGGTCGTGTCTGGCGCGGTGGATTTACCGCTGCTGACATCTTTCCTGACACCGACCGAGGAACGGCGGGTTATTGTCACATCTGCACCCAC
>DAOUKA010000418.1:0-2665 GCA_034421915.1 Anaerolineae bacterium | reverse complement strand
GGGTCAATCAAGGGCGCCAGGGCGCGGCTGCTTTCCACGGCCGGGTCGAGGTCAAGGCGCAGTTCAGCCAGCATATCCAGCGCGGGTCGGGCGCCGGTGCAAGCGATGATTTCATCGACGGCGATGCTGTGCGCCGCGCCGTTCATCTCGCCATGAACCCGCAGGCGCCCCTCAAGGGCCTCGAGGCGGGCAATGCGGAAGGGCGCGGCTATTTCGACCGTACCCGCGGCCACCAGGGCCTGAATGCGGGCGCCAAGCTGCCCGCGGGCGGGCAGGGCGTCATTTTCGCCGCCGCCATACACCTTTTGGGTGTGACGGCCGCGCATGGCCCAAATAATTTTTGTGGCGGCGTCCTCGTCTTTCAGGCTCACCAGATCGAGCAGGGCATGGATTGCCGAATGGCCGCTGCCGGCCACCATAACGCGCCTGCCGATGTAACGGGCTTTGGCGCTGTTTTTGATGTCGGGGATGCCGTAAGCGATGCGCCCCTTCAGGCTTCGTTCACCGATGGCCGGCAGGCCATTGGCGCCAAGCGGGTTCGGCTGATGCCAAGTGCCAGAGGCGTCAATCACCGCTCTGGCTTCGACCAGCGCTTCCTGCCCTTGGGGCCGGGCGATATGGAGTTGGAAAGGGGCTTCTGCGCGCCCCTGATCTTTCATTTTGTCGATATGACGGCGGCTGATGGCGATGACCTTGGCGCGGGTCTGAATGCAGCGCTTGATTGGGGGCAATGCTGCCAGGGGGCGCAGATAGCGCTCGTATAATTCCGCGCCAGTTGGCAGTTCATGGGCTGCTGGCATAACCCAGCCCTGCCGCGCCAGCAGGCGGACGCTGGCCGCATCGACATTAAACTCCCAAGGGGAAAACATGCGCACATGCCCCCAGTCGCGGATGTTAGCGCCGATGTCCGCGCCAGCCTCAAACAGAATCGCCTTTTCGCCGCGTTCCAGCAGGTGCGCCAAAGCCGCCAAGCCGATTGGCCCCCCGCCGATGACTGCCACCGGCAATTTGTTCATCATCTTGCCTCCAGGATATATTGATGCTTATCTATATTTCAATGATATTGATGAACATCAATATGTCAAGCCCCCATTTCAGATTGACGGGGGCCGAGTTCAGTACCCCAGTTTCAGCGCGACTTCCTCGAGGCTGGCGGATGAGCCAATCAGGGTCACTTCATCCTCCAGGTGCAGGCTGGTATAACCATGCGGCACAATCAGATGACCGCGGCGGACAATCGCCATGACCAGCACATCGTCGGGCAGAATCAGATCGCGCAGGTGCAGGCCGTCAATAGCGGGGTCATCAATCTTGGTTTGTATGACATCATGTTCGGGGTCATCCTCAAAGACCATCGTGGCAAGCTGTGGCGCGCGCACAAAATGGTCGAGCAGATGCACCATCGCGTTGGCTGGATCCAGGACGTGGATGCCCAATTCGCGGAACTGGTCGATTAAGGCGAATTCGTTTAGGCGGACAATCTGCCGCGTGATGCCGAAATCCTCATAAAGTATCTGGCACAATTTCAGGCTGTCGGCATCGTTATGCAGCATCGTCACGGCAACTTCCGTATCCGCCTCGAGGAGTGGGCGCAGCTGCTCGGCAGAAATATCAGCCAGAAAATGCTCGCGCTTGAGTTTTGCGCCGCTGCTGTTATTGGCAACATGCGAGGCGACTGTATCTATCAATGTGACCCGCCAGCTATGCGCCATCAGGCGCTCTGCCAGCGCCCGCGACTGATTCTCAATCCCGACAATCAAAACATCTTGAATCTCGTCGGGCTTGATGGTGTTCGGCAGATGCGATTCGCCAACCAGCCTGATGGCATACTTGAAGAAGGGCGGCCCAACGAGTTCGCTCAGCACAATCACGGCTACCATCAGGGTAGTGAAATCGCTGCCCAGCTGTGGGAATGCGATGGCGACTTCTTTTGCCAGCCCCAGCCCGAAGCCGGCCTGGGTGATGTAGGCCATCCAGTTGACCCGACTGAAGCGGGAAGGGTCACGGGCCAGCGTGCCGCCGACATAGCCGCCGATGAACAGCGCCAGCAGCCGCGCGGCGAAGATCACCACCGTAATCGGCAGGATGGCCAGCATCACCCCAATGTCGAGTGAACTGCCGACCAAGGTGAAAAAGATGACGAAAATCGGCAGTTTCACCTGATGCAGCAGATGTCGCAGTTCATCCCGATAGGTCGTGCGATTGGTCAGCCAGAAGCTGGCAACGACGCAAATCAGCAGCGGCTCGAACAAAATCTCGAAGGGCAGATTATCATGGCTGAAGTGGCGCAGCTCCTCCGAAAAGAAGAACACCAGATAGCCCGCGAGCAGAATCAGGGCGATTTTCAGCCATTCCTCCCAATGTCGGCGCAATACGAGGACAATGATATGCCCGACAATGACGCCAATGCCGATCGCGGCCAGAATCTCGAAGGAGACCAGCAGGATAAAACCCAAATCCAGCTGTTGGCCGGTCAGGAGGGTATGGGCGACCGAGGTGCTTAGTGCAAACAGCACAACAATCAGGATGTCCTTGACCAGGGTAACGCCCAGCACCATCTTGGTAAAAGGGCCGCGGGCGCGCAATTCGCTGATAATGGCAATCGCTGACGAGGGCGAACTTGTCGCAAAAATCGTCCCCCCCAAAATCGCCACCGCCAAGCGGC
>DAOUKA010000417.1:0-1772 GCA_034421915.1 Anaerolineae bacterium | reverse complement strand
ACCATCCATCGAGCGCCAAATCCCGCTGTCTTCACCACCCGAGGAAATCTGCCAGAAGTTACGATATGCCTCCCAGAACGTGGCATAAATAATGCGCGGATTGTTCCTGTCGATGCTGATGTCGATGGCGCCGGCTTTCTCGTTGATATGCAAGATGTTTTCCCAGCTTGCGCCCCCGTCTTTGGAGCGATAAATACCCCGTTCGGCATTGCTGCCAAAGGCATGACCCAATGCCGCTACATAAACTAAATCAGCATTATCAGGATGCGTGCGAATCTTGGCGATTTGACGGGTGTCCTTTAAGCCAATATGCGCCCAGCTACGACCGGCATCGGTCGATTTGTAAATCCCGTCCCCAATCGACACATCAATGCGAATGGTGGTTTCACCTGTTCCAGCATAGATGACATTCGGGTCAGCCGGCGCCACCTCGAGCGCCCCAATCGAAGCTGCCGTGAAATAGCCGTCGCTGATGTTTTCCCAGTATTGCCCGGCATCAGTCGTCTTCCAAACACCACCGCAAGCCGCCCCAAAATAAAAAGTGTTGGGGTCGCGCGGGTCACCAGCAACCGCCACGACACGTCCGCCGCGAAAGGGCCCAATACAGCGCCACTCCAGTAGACCATCAAACTTTTTGTCTGTCATGTCTTGTCCTTCAAAAAAATTTTATCAATCGTGCAGGCTATTTTAACACAAATGATTAAACTGCAAAGACAGGAACAATAATGCTACAATCTCCCTTTGGCAATTTAATTTGTTCTAATCTGATAATGAGGAACAGTTCAAGGATATGGCAATGGCAAGAATTAATCTCACACCCAATCTCAAACGCTTCTTTCCCCGATTTAACCGAGATTAAAGTTGATGCTAGCACCGTATCCGAAGTCGTGGTCGCTGTTGATAAGCGCCGGCTTACCACAGCGCCATGTCTATAACATTATCTTCCGTCATGCCATGGGCATTCGCGGCGATACGCTGGCATTTGGCACGACTGCCGGCAACCTCTACCTCTCCGATGACCGTGACGACCACTGGCGCTGCCTCGAACACAATCTGGCAGTGGTTTATTTGATTGGACATTGATGAAATTACAATTGTAGAGGAGGAGATAGTTCCTTCCCTATGCCTCTGCAGTAAGAAATACAGATGTTTTGTATGATATAATTCGTCATGTAGAGTCTTGACGAAGATTGGATGGGCAAGTAACTCTACTCTAAAACTTTATCCTCCCTGTTTCTGTGATAAAAAAACAGGAGAAACCCCATGACCCAAACACAAAGCCGCAGCCAGACCTTCTTCAATGAAGACGGCATCGCTGGTTTGACCCATCGCACCTTCACCCGTGCGCTGGGCTATGATGATGCCGATATGTCGCGCCCGCTGATTGGCATCTGCAATACCTACAGCGAGCTCAACAGCTGCAACAGCCATCTGCGGGTCATCAGCGAAGCCGTCAAGCGCGGCGTGCTGCAAGCCGGCGGTTTGCCCCTCGAATTCCCGACCATCTCGCTGGGCGAAATCTATCTTAGCCCGACTTCCATGCTCTATCGCAATCTGGCGGCGATGGATACCGAAGAGATGATCCGCGGCAACCCGCTCGATGGCGTCGTTCTGCTGACCAACTGCGACAAAACGACCCCGGCCGCTTTAATGGGCGCTGCCAGCGCCGATATTCCCGCCATCATGCTCAGCGGCGGCCCCATGCTCAACGGGCATTATCAGGGCGAAATTCTAGGCGCCTGCACCGACTGCCGCCGCTATACCAACGAATA
>DAOUKA010000416.1:0-2477 GCA_034421915.1 Anaerolineae bacterium | reverse complement strand
ACCATCCATCGAGCGCCAAATCCCGCTGTCTTCACCACCCGAGGAAATCTGCCAGAAGTTACGATATGCCTCCCAGAACGTGGCATAAATAATGCGCGGATTGTTCCTGTCGATGCTGATGTCGATGGCGCCGGCTTTCTCGTTGATATGCAAGATGTTTTCCCAGCTTGCGCCCCCGTCTTTGGGGCGATAAATACCCCGTTCGGCATTGCTGCCAAAGGCATGACCCAATGCCGCTACATAAACTAAATCAGCATTATCAGGATGCGTGCGAATCTTGGCGATTTGACGGGTGTCCTTTAAGCCACTATGCGCCCAGCTGCGGCCGGCATCGGTCGATTTGTAAATCCCGTCCCCAATCGACACATCAATGCGAATGGTGGTTTCACCTGTTCCAGCATAGATGACATTCGGGTCAGCCGGCGCCACCTCGAGCGCCCCAATCGAAGCTGCCGTGAAATAGCCATCGCTGATGTTTTCCCAGTATTGCCCGGCATCAGTCGTCTTCCAAACACCACCGCAAGCCGCCCCAAAATAAAAAGTGTTGGGGGCGCGCGGGTCACCAGCAACCGCCACGACACGCCCGCCGCGAAAGGGCCCAATACAGCGCCACTCCAGTAGACCATCAAACTTTTTGTCTGTCATGTCTTGTCCTTCAAAAAAATTTTATCAATCGTGCAGGCTATTTTAACACAAATGATTAAACTGCAAAGACAGGAACAATAATGCTACAATCTCCCTTGGCGGTTTAATTTGTTCTAATCTGATAACGAGGAACAGTTGCGGGTGGAATTTGTCAATCGGCTGTTTGAGACGCTAGACTGGATATGCACGACCGCAGCCAGGTCAACCACAAACCCAAACGTCCCGTTTGGCATCTTTCGTGATTTTCGTTCGATCTAGACCCTACACGATTCTTGACTGATTGATGGCTGTCCGCATGACGCCAAAAAAATAGAATGGGTATGCCAGCCCGAAAGCAATGATTATCAATACAGCCACAGAATGACATGACCGATTTGCTCGCCCATGGCCGGTACCCTGCGCCTGCAAGGTACCGAGTTGTGCGTATTAGGAGATTTCTTTGCGTTCTTTGTGACGTTTAGACAAGGTTAAAAGCCTGAAAATGAATTTGATGTGATTGCTATGCAGATAATTTCCCTCACCCTGGCCATACAGCTAGATCAAATACCGCAGTCCGAAAGCCTTGATTTGTAATTTCTACAGTGAACACATCGTCATTTGTCCGAAGTCGTATGTCCTTTAAGTTACCACCGCCAGAATCACTTAATTCTTGTGTTGCAAATGACCCGCCGAGTTGCTGAATCTCCAAAAGCCCGTGATCTATTGCAAAATGGATGCGAAACTTCACTATATCATCGCCGCTAAAGGCTTTGAAACTTTCTAGGTTTATAATCACATCGAATGATTCGTCGCTTTCTAACTCAATCGTTTGGGGATAGAGTGGTTTGCACAACAAGTCGAATTCAATCTCTGACCCAATAAGGCTAGCATAGGCGTTGTCCGTCTGGCATAAAGGCTCTTCTTGGACAGTATCGGATTGAGCAAAGAGCGGCATGATGAATAGAAACAGCGCGAACAATATGGCAAGGTATTTCATACGGATTTCCTCCTGGTTGTAACTACATGGGTAATATGGGATACTGAAAGGGTGAAAACGGGTATCGTTTTCACTTTTTCCGTGTTTCCTGTGGCAAGTATTGGTCGCCAACCTCAGCATTGCCACAGGAAACCCTTCAATAGCGCCTACGAATTAGGCTTGTAAAGCGTAACATACCTATATCGCATTTGCAACTGGAAATGTTATAATTATTATGTAATAATATGGAAATATACTACGAATTTTGACTTGGTATTGTCGGAACTTTCCTGTGGCAGCGGGTTTCGCGGCCAAGTCTGCCACAGGAAGCCCTGAAAAAAGCCATAAAAGGCTCACCGCCGCCAGCATAGCTGTTTAATCCCGCGCTTTGCAAATAGAACACTTGAGTATTTTACTCCTCCCCTCTTTCGCGTTACCATAGAGACCTATCCATTTTATTTGACAGACAAGGATGTTTAATGATGAGCGAAAAAGTTGGATTTATTGGACTCGGCATCATGGGGCACGGCATGGTCGATAATCTGATGAAAGCTGGTTTTGATGTCACAGTTTGGAATCGCACCGCCAGCCGCATGGACGCCTTTGTCGCCAAGGGTGCCACCCCCGCCGATTCCCCCAAACAGGTCGCTGAACTCTGCGATATTACAATTATCTGCGTCAGCGATACCCCTGATGTAGAAGCGGTGATTCTCGGTGAAGCGGGCGTGATTCATGGCGCATCCGCCGGAGATTTGGTGATTGACATGAGCACCATCAATCCGGTCAATACGGTCGAAATCGCCAGGCAGCTTCATGCCAAAGGCATTGCCATGCTCGATGCGCCGATTAGCGGTGGCAGCGAAGGCGCGGCAAACGG
>DAOUKA010000415.1:0-1867 GCA_034421915.1 Anaerolineae bacterium | reverse complement strand
GTGCAGGGCATAAAGAACGGGTCGGTTTTGCCGTCCGATGAACAAAATATCCCGAAATCCCTGCGTGGCAATCAGGGCAGTCCGCGCGCCTTTGCGTTCGAGGATGGCGTTGGTGGCAACGGTTGAACCATGCGCGATCTGTGTCAGCGCCGCCATCCTGCCTGATGTTATCGCCGCCAGGCCCTTGAGCATGGCTTCGGCTGGATGGTGCGGGCTGCTCAAGAGTTTGTGAATCTTGAGTTGCCCGCGGTCGCTCAAAACCAGGTCGGTAAATGTGCCGCCAATATCAACGCCCGCCTGCATCAAACATCCTTGTCCAAGCTGGATTCGATCCTACCCTGCCCTGAATCATAACACCAACATGCCCAAAGTGAACCTGGCAAATTGGAATGGATGTCGCCCGCTTATTATTTGCTTATGTCCTTCTATTGCGCTTCATACGCGCCGCTTTTATGGTTCATACATTCCCGCTCTATGCTATGAATGTCAAACAATGAGGCACGAAAAAGGAGAAACCAACATGATGATTCGCACGCACCCTTATGCCCGTTTGGTCAACAACTGGCTGGGCACCGCCAACGAATTCGAGGGACGCAGTTATGGTTTGGCGCTGGATGTTGCGGAAGAGGCGGATGCCTATATCCTCCGCGCCAATTTGCCGGGCGTCAAGCTGGAAGACATCAGCGTCAACATCCATGATGATGTCCTGACCATTTCTGCCGAAACCGCCGCCGAGACATTTGATGAGAACAGCCGCGTCTTAATCCGCGAACGCCGCCGCGGCAAGTTCACCCGCAGCCTGTGCTTCGCGGTCGATGTCCGCGGGGATGCTGTCGAGGCAGACTTTGACAATGGCGTCCTGAATGTCCGCATCCCCAAAGCCGAGGAAGCCAAGCCGCGCCAGATTCCCGTTAATGTGGCTGGCGCCAAAAACTAGGCATCGCCTGATTTTCCTTGCAGCGCCGAGCGGTGGAACGACAACCACCGCTCGCTGCATGTTAAGCAGGCGCTTTCCCCCAGCCGCCGCCGCCCGGCGTTTCGATCCTGACGCGGTCGCCGGCGTCGATTTGGCTGGTGTATTTCCCGCCGACCCTTTCCGCTTGCCCGGCGCGAATGATGGCATTGACGCCGCGCCTGCCAGCCGCGCCGCCCTGGAGGCCATAAGGCGCCCGCAGGCGGCGCTCCGAATTGAGCGTCATCGTCGCCGGCACCAAAAATTCATATTCCCGAACCATGCCATCTCCACCGCGGTATTGGCCGCGCCCGCCGCTGTTTTCGCGCAGATGATAACGCAGGACGCGCAGGGGCAGGCTGAACTCAAGCGCCTCGACGGGCGTATTGAGGGTGTTGGTCATGTGGCTGTGCCGCCCAGAGACGCCGTCGCCTTGGCTGGAAGCGCCGTGTCCGCCGCCGAGGGTCTCATAATAGACGAATTGCGTCTCCCCGATAAAGCCGCCAACGGTGAAATTGTTCATCGTCCCCTGGGATGCCGCCGGAATTTTGGCTGGCAAAGCCTGCGCCAGCGCGCCCAGCACCGCATCGACCACGCGCTGACCGGTTTCTGTGTTGCCGACCGCCACCGCCGCCGGAAACCGCGGGTTCAGGAAACTGCCTGCGGGCGTGAGAACCGCGACTGGCTGAAAACATCCGTGATTGACGGGAATGTCTTCCTCCGCCAGCAAGCGCACGCAGTACCATGTCGCTGATTGGACAATGGCGCTGACCGCATTGACATTGCCCATCACCTGGGGCGCGCTGCCGACAAAATCGACAGTCATCTGGCTGCCAGCGACCTCAAGCGTGACCTGAATCGGTATCTCGAACTCCGCCTGCCCGTCGCCTTCCAGCGCATCCCGATAACGATAGA
>DAOUKA010000414.1:0-5578 GCA_034421915.1 Anaerolineae bacterium | reverse complement strand
GCCGGCTTCAGCGTCGTATCCAATACCTTCTTCGGCATGATTCAGGAGTTTAACGCCAAACGCAAACTGGACAGGCTGGCGGCGCTCTCTGAACAGAATGTCGCCTGTCTCCGCGACGGCGATTGGGCTGACGTGCCGATGCGGCAGGTCGTCAAAGATGAGATGATTCGCATCCAGCCCGGCGACCGGCTGGTGGTGGATGGCAAAATCGTCCGCAGCGATTCGCTGGAGATGGATGAATCGCTCTTGACCGGCGAATCGGACGCGGTTGCCAAAGCGCCCGGCGCCGAAGTCTTTTCAGGTTCATTCTGCACCGCCGGCACGGGCATCATGCGCGCCACGCGGGTCGGCGCCGAAAGCAACATCAACCGACTTTCCGCCATCGCCAAACAATACAAGATGGTCAAAACGCCAACGCAGGTCAAAATTGACATCATCGTCGAAGTGACGGTGCTGATTATGTTCGTCCTCGTGCCGATGATTTTCATCGCCGGCTTTTTCTTCGATAACGCTTTTCTGGAGATTGTGCGCAATGCGGTCGTCTTTACCACCAGCCTGGTGCCGCAGGGCCTGGTGCTGGTCGCCATCCTGTCGCTGACCATCGGCGCTGTCAAAATCAGCCGCCAGCAAACGCTGATTCAACGGGTCAATGCCGTCGAATCGCTGGCGAACGCGACCGTGCTGTGCTTCGACAAAACCGGCACGCTCACCCAAAACAAGCTCGCCGTCCAGGAGGTCATCCCCATCGCGGATATAAATAAAGACGACATCCACCATAACCTGTTCCTTTATCTGAAAAATCTGGCGCACCTGAACAACACCGCCAAAGCCGTCGAAGACTACATCGACAAAATCGTCATCCGCCAGGATTATCCGCAAAAGCTGAAAGAAATCCCCTTTTCATCGGGACGGCAATGGGCCGCGATTTGCCTCGAGGATAAAACGCTCTTGATGGGCGCGCCCGAACGTCTGCTCGATGCCCGTTCCAGCCCCTTTTCCGCCCAGGCGCAGGCGCTTTCGGCAGACGGCATGCGCGTGCTGGCATTTGCGCTGATGTCGGGCGAACCTGATGCGAACGACAATCATATTGCGGCGCACGTCAAGCCGATTGCCCTCATCACCATGAGCGACCAGATTCGGGACGATATTCAGCAGACCCTGCAATCCTTCCGCGATGAGGGGCTGAAGCTCAAGGTCATCTCCGGCGACAATATCGAAACCGTCCGCGCGATTGCCAAACAGGCGGGCATGGATGTCAGCGGCGCGGCTTATCAGGGGGGGCAGCTTGATGCTATGGGCGAGAGCGAATTCGCCGCCGCCGTGCGCCAATCCAACCTGTTTGCCCGCATCGAACCTCATACCAAACAGCGCATCGTCGCCGCGCTCCGCCAGCAGGGCGAATACGTCTCGATGGTCGGGGATGGCGTCAATGATGTCCCCGCGCTGAAAGCCGCCAATCTGGCGATTGTGATGAACGATGGCACGCAAATCAGCAAGGACGTAGCCGATATTGTGCTGCTGAACAACGCCATGTCAACATTGCCGCTTGCCTTCCGCGAGGGCAAGGAAACCACACAGACTATCTTCGGCACGATGAAGATGTTCCTCGTTCGCAACTTTTACAATATCGCCTTCTTCATTTTTATCGCCTTTATGGCTCTGCCCTTCCCGATTACGCCGGTGCAAATCAGCTGGGCGACCTTCGGCACAGTGAATTTGCCGGCGACCCTGATTGCTTTCGGCTGGCTGCGCCCGCAGTATATGGCGCACTTTCGGCGCGATGTGCTGGATTACATCCTGACGATGGGCACCAACGGCGCGGTCATGCTCAGCCTGCTGTATCTTATCGCCTATTTTGGCACCGATGGCGATTTGAAAATGACCCGCTCGGCCGTGACCATTTTGGTTGCGCTCTATGGCATGCTGATTACGTGGCATGTCCAAGGCATTGATTTTTATCAGCCCAGATCATTTTTGGAACACTGGCGCATCCTCCTCTTGAGCAGCCTGCTGACCGCGTTGACCCTTGTCGTGATGTACCTCGACCCCGCCCTGTTCGAGTTTGAACCGCCAACCTGGGATGGCGGCGCGGGGACGCTGCTGATTATTGCGATTGCCGCGCTGTTCCTGCTGACCATGGTGCTGCTCTCGCACGGCCTCAAGTATCGTTATCTGCTGAACCGCTTCTGGGATTTGCTGGCGCCGGATGGGGATTAGGATGTGTTTTTAGTAAATTTGTGCTATTATCCATGCTCAATCGAAAGGATAAAGCATTGTCAGATAAATATCTAAGAAACGAAGACGACGGCTTAAAGACGCGCAAAAGCCAAGATTATGCCAAAGATAAACTGACTATTCTTCAACGTTCTATCTCCATGTTTACGACATCAATGAGAAACAAAGAATGGGCAGCGATCAACTATCTTGACCTGCTGGCAGGTCCGGGCAAGAACAGACTTGGTGAAAGCGGAGAGGTTATATTAGGGTCCCCATTGCTGGCACTAGAGACGAGGTTCCCGTTTGACAATTACTTTTTTGTAGAATCAGGAAGGCAAGAGTTTGCCGACTTGGAAAAGCGAGTTCGCTCAAGTCCACTTTATAATTGTATCAGAACGTACAATGAAGATTGCAATGACGCGATCAGGAAAATTATAACTGAAATCGACAGAATAGATAAAAACAGCACACGCGGCAGAAAAAGTTTGAATCTCGCCTTCATCGACCCCGAAGGCTTGGAGATACACTGGAAAACAATCGAAATTCTCGGAGAACGGACGCGCTCTGACTTGATCATAAACTTTTCAACCAGTGGAATCACACGAAATATACGGCAGTTATCCAAGTTAACAAAAGAGACAGCAATGGATAAGTTCTTTGGTACAAGAGAATGGCGGCAACATTACGAGAACTTATCGAGAAAAGAAAGCACGATGGTTCGGCGAGTTTTGCTTAATCTTTATGCTGAACGGTTAAACAACCTCTCCTACCTCACTACTCCACCAGGGGGTGAACACATCATACTGAACTCGAAGAACAGACAACTCTATTTGCTGATTTGCGCCAGCAAACATCCATTAGGCATACAGTTTTGGAAGGAAGCGATACGGGAGCTCAATCAACCCAAACTTCCCGGCTTTGACGAGAACTGACCGCCTCCGGAAATCCATCCCGCCATTCCCCCCATTCCAGATTGCCCTTAAAAAATATCGGGATATTCTGATTGTCCAACAGGTCAATGAGTGATTCTGTCCATTCAGCTTCTGGCTGGTATGTTTTCTTGCCATTCGAGGCCGCGCCGATAATCACCCACTCAAATGGCAATTCCCCTCTTTCCCCCAGCCACTCTTCAAAGACCGGCGCGACATCAAACCACAATGGTTCAATGCTCATAAAGCGAACCTCCGCCTCAACTTTACCCATGTGACGCAGATAGGCAGCCAATGCCCTCGTCCCCCCTGTCGCACTCATCCGATGCCCGGCTGGAACGCTGACACCTACCCAAACATTGCGCGGGAACGGATTAAATTGCGGCAGGCGAATCGGGAATTTGCTAAGGGTCTGGAAGGTATGCCAATTCGCCCGACGCATAACTTCAATCACGCTTAGAATTTGCTCTTCGGGCACCCAATGTCCGAACAAGTCCGCCATGCTGCCCACAAAAATACCGGCGGGTTCTTTAACTTTAAGCGGGGCATTCAAGTTATGCGGCCGCCAGTAATGATGCTCAAAGCCGCGATCATAGGCTCTTGTAAAGCGCTCGGCAATCGTCTTGGCATAACACTCGGTGACGGAGCCATCCGGCATTTGCCAAGTGCAGCCGTGTTTGCAGCCACCGGTGGGATTCCAGGTGTAGCCATTCAAGGTCGTGTCGCCTCGCTGGATGCGAGTCCATTCAATTCCTTTAGGGGGTTTTTGTCTGTTCATGGCAGCAGTCAATCCACTTTTTCCCTAAGGATAGAACAAGTGTTTATAAAATGCAAGTATGGATTGCCCGCCGCCCCCGCCACCAGTTGACTCCCCATACGACAGCATAAGCCGAGAAGACAAACAAGAGCGGGTCGGTCGGGGAACGGTAGCGGGTTGAAGGATGGAAAATCAGGTACATCAGGGTTTGGCTGATTTGCACGAAGAAGAGCAGACTGACCTCGCGCCACCCGCGGCGGGACAGCCACGCGCCGATGACCGCCAGCAGCCACAGCCCGCCAAAATACAGGCTGTGCAGCGGCCGCCCGACGATGCTAAAGAGGCTGCTATCCTCATAGGCGGCGTTGGCTGCCGTGACGCCCACCTGCGAGCCTTCGTCGGTAACGAGAAGAACCTCGCCATCCTCAAGGCGCAGGCTTTCTCCCTCTCGCAGATTTTTCAGCGGCGTCACCTGCACATTCCAATAAACCTGGAATTTGACCAGCAGCAGTTCGGGGATGCGCTGCGGATTCTCGCGCAGATAACGCCAGCCAGCCTCCATCAGCGCACGATTGCGGTCTGCCGTTTCTGATATATCATCGGGCGGGCTTGACCATTGCACATCATAGCCAGCGCGGAAGAAGGGAATGGTCTGTGGATTATTGCCCTGATAAAAGTTCTCGCCACTGTTGAGCGCCACCGCCACAAATCCGCCATGTATCCGATAGCCGCGCACCATCCACGGCAGCAGCGCCAGCAGGCTGACAGCCGCCACCGGCAGCAGACGCAGCAGGGTTTGCCGCCAGCCAAGCCGAAACAGAAACCACAGCGCCACCAGAATCGCCAGCGATGGCAGCAAGGCCCGCGTCAATGCCGATGCCCCCAGCGCCGCCCCGCCCGCGAGCGCCACTAAAAAGCCGCGGCCGTCAAAGGCCGCCCGTTCGCGCAGCAGAATCATCAGCCACACGAAGACATGCAAAAGCAGAATCCACAGGGGCGTATCAATCAGCGTCAGGCTTTGAAAGATGAGGTAGGGATAAAGCGCGAAAAACAAGCCAGCCAGCGCCCCCGTCCATTCACCCGATGCCCGCGCGAAGAGCCGCCGCGCGATGTCATGCAAGAGCATAATCGACAGGACATCGAACAACGTGTGCACCAAGCCGACCGCGACATAACTGCGCCCGAAGAAGCTGTAGACAAGCGCCAGAACCATGCTGTAGAGTGGCGGCAGAATCGAATCCGGCACGCCGCGCTCCCGCCCATAGACGCCGGTCTCCAGCAGATTGCGCGCATATTCATCATAGGCTTCCGAGCCATGTATCGCAGCGCCCGGTTGGCTGAGAGCGAACACAGAAGGAAAGGCGAACAAGACCGCCAGCCGCGCCGCGATGGCAATCCCAATCACCAGCGCCAGTTTATGACGATTCAGATCATGCCACCGCAAAGAAGCGCGCCTAGCCCCCGGTTGGCTGATAAATCCCCGAAATGGATTCAATATCGTCCATGAGTTGGTTGAACTGCGGCAGGCTAAGCTGCTGTTTGGCATCGGACATAGCGACATCCGGGTTCGGATGGACTTCCACCATCAGACCATCGGCGCTGCTGACGCGCGCCACGCGACCGAGCGGGTTGGCAATATCGCGGCGCCCCGCCGAATGCGAAATGTCCACAATCA
>DAOUKA010000413.1:0-1608 GCA_034421915.1 Anaerolineae bacterium | reverse complement strand
TGATTTTGTTCGGTCGGGTGTGTCGGGCGCTGGGTATGAATGTGACACCGAATCGTATGATGGATGTGGCGCGTGCGCTGGATTATGTGCAGCTGGGACGCAAACAGGATTTTTATTACACCCTGCGGACGCATCTGGTATCGCATCCCAAGGATTTGGCTTATTTTGATGAGGCTTTCGATTTGTTCTGGCGCCGTCCCAGTGAAGGATTCACGACCCTGAATCTGCAATCGCTGGGCGAGGAACGGCGCAGAAAAAAAACGCAGTTCCTGCCGCCACTGGAGTCATCGCCTAATGAAGACGGCAAGGGGCTGGATGAGTTGGACGCAAGCATGATTGCACTCGTGCCTACCTACAGCCAGCAGGAACGGCTGCGCCATAAAGACTTTGCTGAGATGACTGCCGAGGAACTGGAAATGGCCAAGCGGGTCATCGCCAAAATGCCGAATTCGCTGGGCATGCGTCTGACCCGCCGCTTTGAGACCGGGAAAGGACGCCAGATTAATATGCGCCGCCTGATGAAGGATATCATTCGCAGGCAGGGCGATATTACTTATCTGCCGACCCATCGGCGCAAGGAGAAGCCGCGTCCGGTGGTCTTGCTCTGTGACATTAGCGGCAGCATGGAACGCTATACACGGGTGTTGCTACACTTCATGCACACGCTGGCTGGTTCACTGTTTCAGGTGGAGTCTTTTGTCTACAGCACCGACATTACGCGCATCACCCGTCAGATTCGGCAGAAAAATGTGGATGATGCGCTGGAAGATGTCGGTCAGATGGTGTTGCAGTGGGGCGGTGGCACCTTGACCGGCGAGTGTCTGCATCGCTTTAACTGGGTCTGGTCGCGGCGGGTTTTGGGACGGGGCGCGGTTGTCCTGATGATTACGGATGGCTGGGATCGGGGTGACATCCCGCTCCTGCATACGGAAATGGGGCGTTTGCAGCGCTCCTGTCGACGGCTCATCTGGCTGAATCCCTTGCTGGATGTGCCCGAATACGAACCTTTGACACGGGGGGCGCAGGCGATGCTGCCTTATGTGCATGATTTTTTACCGATTACCAATCTGGCAAATCTGGAAGTGATTGTCAAGGCATTGCAAGATTTGAAGTCGCGTCCGAGCGCTGACAGCTACCGCAAAAGATATTTGGTGAACGGGTCATAAACGAGTCATAAATGAAGAAGCCCTTGCTGTTGACAAGCCATCAAGCCGAAGCCGAGATTGAGCAAAAGTGAGAAAAGCCTATGTTAGACATTTTGGATATGATGAATCGCTGGGTTGCAGAAGGACGTCAAGTTGCGCTGGCAACAGTGGTGAAGACTTGGGGTTCGGCGCCGCGCCGCGCGGGCTCGAAGATGGGAATCACTGCGGAGATGGTGATGAGCGGCTCGGTGAGCGGCGGCTGTGTTGAAGGAGCAGTTGTTGAAGAAGCGCTTGCTGGCTTGAAGGATGGGATGCCGCGTCTGCTCAAATTTGGTGTGGCAGATGACACCGCCTGGGAGGTCGGATTGACCTGCGGCGGCAGCATTGAAGTTTATGTTGAGCCATTAAACCGAGCCTGGTGGGAAGCGCTGTCTGGCTTGGCGCAAAACGACCGCTTTGCCAC
>DAOUKA010000412.1:0-1868 GCA_034421915.1 Anaerolineae bacterium | reverse complement strand
TTGCCCAGGTTACTCAGCATCAACCCTCTACATTTTAAAATTTAGATTTTCACTTTCATTGTACATGTACATTTCATTTCACATCTGAGAATATTCAGGAAATGAATGGGCCAAAAGGAAACTCTTATCTAAAAACAGTGAAAAAATATTGTATATAGTGAGCAATATTGTAATTCTTCTTCTTCTTCTCCTTCAGGTTGAAGAAACGAAACTAAATAGCCATAACACCAATCATTATGAAACTGCATGTGCCAGTACAATTTTACCCGAGCTAGTGCATAGGCATATAATTTTTTCGTTAACCCCTTTGCCTCTCGAGATATTGATGATTATCTCTCTTCCTGTACATTATAATGCTAGAATAAAAGAATCAATCCATTAACAATGAACTTGAGACATTAGAAAGAAATCATAACAGTATACATAAGGGATATACATTTTCTTTGTTAACCCTTTCACTTCTTGTAATACTAACAAATATCTGTTTTTTTTCAGTATTCCTGTACATTATGATGTTGAAATTGAATGCGCTGTAATTGACATGATGCAGCTAAAGAATCTAAATGAAAATGTTAGAGTTTATGATTGTGCCTAGAATGAGACTCTGAAAAGTTTGTTAATTCCTTCACTGCTTGAATTGTTAACAATTATCTTTTGTTAATACATTATAATGGAGAATAGTTACGCGCGCTTTGATTAAATGAGCGCGTAATTGACTTATCGTGCGCTTATGTCCTTGGATACGGTTTTGAAATGTATATGTAGCGTTACCGTCATATGGGTATGTCGCGTGGTCACAGCCAAGGTAACGTTCGTGCGCGCGCCGCAAACTCACGTGATTAGGCGCTGCGCCGTCCACAACCTTCGGCCGGCTAGCTAGCTACATACGTGTGCCAGGGGCTACCCTGTTCTAGTTCTAAGCAGGGCTATCACGGGCGCAGCGAGTGTAGCAACGTTCCCTAGGCATCTAATGGCGAAGTATGGCGTACCGGCCGGCGAGGCGTCCACCGCTGTATCGCGTTCCCAAGCTGTTAGGGGGTGGGGCACGGCGTGACCGCCGCTTAGCTGGCTCCAGAGACTAGCTATCCTCGCCGGTTCCACGGACACTTGCCCTTGAAGCACGAGTGTACGTGATTTGGGGGCGTGTTTTGTCCAGACAAAGTGTGGTAGGAAGTGCCGCGGACCGACTGATCATGTAGGCTGAGAATCCTTTTATCCTGTCCAGGCTGAGCCCGGGCATAGTAACAGCGCCTCGCCTACAACTTGAACGCTAATGCAGAGACGGCAATAGTCGCGGTTGAGTAGATTTTTAAACGTCGGGTAGACATAGAGGTCAGTATGCCACACTGAACTAGCCATAAACTGAGAATCAACTCAGTTTCATTTTGTCACAGTCAGGATATGCACACATGTACGTATATACATGGAGAAAAGGAATTGGGGAATATTGGTGAACTGTATAGGCCATCATTGGTGTAAAAATGGCAATCTGTGTATAAACCTCTGCTGAAAGCAGACAAAAAAAGACAGGAGACAAGTAAATTAAAAAATTGTGAATTGTGGAGGGGCATATAGGGATTGCATAAAAAGAAATGGAGACAAGAACTGGATGTAGAGTGCATGCTTTATAATTCACTGAGATTCATGTGGACAACGATGACATGATGAGTATGCCATGTCTGATTATGCAATACAAGCCCTATATTGTTGAGCTGCCACCTACAAAGAAAGCTTAGAATAACTGATTTTATAAATTAGCTTTTGCTCTACTAGTACTCTCTCTCTCTCTCTCTCTCTCTCTCTCTCTCTCTCTCTCTCTCTGTCTCTCTCTCTCTGAAAAACCTTCTTGGTATTTGCCATACAAGTAC
>DAOUKA010000411.1:0-2110 GCA_034421915.1 Anaerolineae bacterium | reverse complement strand
CCGCATGAGATTCGTAATTGAAATCGGGTTGGGGGATGCCGCCAAGGATCTGTGGCGCGGCATGCACCAGCACCTCGGCATTTGCCATCCGCAGGCTGCTTAGCACTTCGCCTTCGCGGCGCAGGTCAGGATAGACTGGCAAGGCGCCCGCCTGACGAATCGCCAGCGCGCCCGCGGCATCGCCTGTCGCTGCCGCGACCCGATGTCCGCCCCGAAGCAGCGCCTTGACCGCCGCCAAGCCGACGCTCTCCGAACCGCCAGTTACAAAAACATTGAAGGTTTCTTTCGATTCAGCCATAACCCACTCTCTCCTGGCGAAATAATCCCTTGCCATTATGCCATAAAACTGCTGCCATTGGCACAGGACTTTCGAGGAGTTTTTTTATCACCAGCCCACAAGGGACAGGAAGGCGGTTCATTTCGGCAGGGAATGGCAGCCAGTGGCGGCAAATGGCGGCCAGGTGCCATGGAATGGCAAGGTTTGGCAGGCAAAAATGGGAGAAAAGATACCTTCTGACCCTATATGAACCATTAAAGTCCTTTATGAAACGACTTGGCAAAAATCTGGCGGTCAAACATCGGTAGACTGCCATGTTCACAGGCTGCGGCGGGAAGGCTGTTAATCTGCACGGTAAGGACAGCGTATCACAGAAAAGATGCCAAGGGCGACTGAAAGGCCGCGGTTTTGATGCGATTGGCCTGAATTGGATGCGAGTATCTGTTGACAGCCTTTGAGCTTGGCGTTAAAATAATCTCAGTGCGGGCCTGTAGCTCAGTTGGGAGAGCGCCACAATGGCATTGTGGAGGTCAGGGGTTCGAGTCCCCTCAGGTCCATCAGGCAAGTCTTGCGTAAAAGCGAATCATAGTGACATGGTGAAAGGTCGGCATCATGGCGAAGCACAAGCGAAATGTCTGGGATGAATTGCTTGAAGTCGGGCGGCGGATACTGAAGGAACTCGACGAATTTCTGGATCCCAAGCCCCAGCGAACGCGCAAGCCGGCCCGTGTGCCGATTCCCCTCCGCAATAACCCGCGCAAACCCGACCCTTCCCGCGAAGGGAACTAGGATGACCATGCCTGATTTTTCGATTTTTGATGGACACAATGATACCCTGCTGCGGTTGCATCAAAATGACGATTTGACTTATGCCGATTTCTTGACTGAAATGGAGCAGGGTCATATTGATTTGCCGCGCTCGCGCCGAGGGGGGTTCGCCGGCGGCTTTTTTGCCGTGTTCGTCCCCAACCCCACTATAAAAATCACGCCCGATTTCGTGCCTGACCCCCAGCTGCCACCGCCGCTGGAATGTGCCTATGCCCAGCAGTTCGCGCTGGGCATGATGGCGAACCTGTTCAGGCTGGAAGCCGAATCCGAAGGGCAGGTCAAGGTCGTCCGCAGCGCCGCCGAATTGCAAGCCTGCATCGACAGGGGCATCTTGGCGATGATCCTCCACTTTGAAGGCGCGGAAGCGATTGACGAAGACCTGCATGCCCTGGAGGTGTTTTATCAGGCGGGCCTGCGTTCGCTGGGCATTGTCTGGAGCCGCCCGACCATTTTTGCCAGCGGCGTTCCCTTTGCCTTCCCCGCATCGCCAGATACGGGCGATGGTCTCACCGATGCCGGCCGGCGGCTGGTCAAGCGCTGCAACCAACTGGGCATCATGCTGGATTTATCGCACATCAACGAGAAGGGCTTTTGGGATGTGGCCGAGTTGAGCGCGGCGCCCCTGGTGGCCACCCACTCGAATGTACATGCCCTGTGTCCGACGCCGCGCAACCTCACCGACAGGCAGCTGGATGCCATCAAGGCATCGGATGGCATGGTCGGCTTGAACTTCGCCACCGGCTTTTTGAATGAGGACGGCCGCTGGGACAGCGATACGCCGCTCGACGTTATGGTGAGGCACATCGATTATCTGGTCGAGCGGCTGGGCGAAACGCGGGTGGGTTTCGGCTCGGATTATGATGGCGCCCGCGTGCCGAACGAGGTAGGCGATGTCTCCAAGCTGCCGAATTTGATCGCCGCCCTCCAAAACGCGGGTTATGATGACCGCCTGATTCGGATGATCAGCCGCGAAAACTGGATTCGGGTGCTCCGCAAAACTTGGAA
>DAOUKA010000410.1:0-4251 GCA_034421915.1 Anaerolineae bacterium | reverse complement strand
CGCATCTATGACATCAAGCATTGCTGTCTGCGTTATTTCAATGCCTGCGGCGCCCACCCGCAAGGGCATATCGGGGAGGCGCACGAGCCTGAATCGCATTTAATCCCTCTGGTCTTGCAGGTGGCTTTGGGGCAGCGCGAGTTTATCAGGATATTCGGCACGGATTATGATACGCCCGATGGCACCTGCATCCGCGATTATGTGCATGTTCTTGATTTGGCGCGGGCGCACATCCTGGCGCTTGAGGCGCTGGCGGATGGCAGAAGCCGCGTCTACAATCTGGGCAGCGGCCGAGGCTATTCGGTGCGGGAGGTCATCGAAGCCGCGCGGAAGGTCACCGGTCATCCGATACCCGCCGTCGCCGCCCCCCGCCGCGCTGGCGACCTGCCGCTGCTGATTGCCGACAGCAGCAAAATCGGACGCGAACTGGGCTGGGAAGCGCAGTACAACAGCCTTGAGCGCATCATCCAAACCGCCTGGAACTGGCATCAGAGCCATCCGCGCGGCTATGAAACTTGAGTGATGAAAAACGAAAGTCGGGCTGTATCATAGGCAAAAGACAGAGCCTGATATGACTCGATTGGCAGTATTATCCGATATTCACGGCAATTTGCCCGCCTTGCAGGCTGTCATGCGGGATATGGCACAGTTTGATGTTGACCATGTGGTTGTGGCGGGTGACAGCATCAACTGGGGTCCTTTTTCGCGCCAGGTGATGGCGGTCATTCGCGCCCGCGGCTGGGCAGCCCTGCGCGGCAACAATGAGTATTATCTCCTGGACTACAACACCAGCCGAGCGCCAAAACACTGGTCGGCATTCACCATGCCAGCTTTTGTTCACGCCCAACTCGACCGCGAATGCCTCAACCTGATTGCCAGCCTGCCCGATACGCTTGTTCTTCGTTTCCGCGATGCCGCGCCGATTCGTGTTTTTCATGGCATACCGGATAACCCCTGGGTCGCCATCAATCCCGACTCGACAGCCAGCGCGGTACGCAAATGGCTGGATGGCATCCCCGAAACCGCCCTCATCGGCGGGCACAGCCATATCGCCATGGAACGTCACGTTGACGGCTGGCACTTATTCAACCCGGGGGCGGTGGGCGTGCCGCTGGATGGCGATTTTACCGCCAGTTATATGATTCTCGACGGGAATCATGCGGGCTGGGAATTGACGGCGCATCGCCGCATTCCATTTGATTATGCTACCCTTTATGCCGAGTTCAAACGCCAGCGATTTATCGAGCAGTGCGGCGTCACCGCGCATCTGGTTATCGAAGAATTCCGCACCGCCCGTTTGCAGGTGTATCCCTATCAGGCCTGGAAGCAGGCACATCACCCCAACCAGCCAGACAGCCCTGACCTGCTGGCCGCGTTCTTGCAGTTGGATGATGTCGCGGGCTTTATGCCGGCGGCTTATCGCAATCTGGACAAGCGCCTTTACCGCGACTGACCCCACTCTCATGGTATAATGGGCGCGAGACAGGCAGATGGCCCAAGGCTATTTACAGCGCCCCTGTCTTGATTTAGACTGAAAGCTGCCAAAACCAAAGCATGATGAGGGAAACTTATGGCAGAAGATCGCCAGACGATGCGTGCTATCGCTATCGAAAAAATCGGCAAGCCCCGAGTCCTGAAAAATGTCAGGCTCCCGCTGCCTCTGCCGGCCGCCGGTGAGGCTCTGGTGAAGGTTCATGCGGCTTCGGTGAACCCGAACGATTTGCTGTATCGCAGCGGCCGTTTGATAATCCGCAAGCCGATGCCACACATACTCGGCGGCGATGTCGCCGGTGAAATCGTGCAAATGGACGAGGATGTCGTCGGCTGGTCGGCTGGTGACCGCGTTGCCGCTGCCTTTGACCAGCTTGGGTGCGAGCGCGATGGCAGTTATGCCGAATACTGCGCCATACCGGCCGCGCAGTTGATTAAGCTGCCGAACAGGCTCGATTATCAGACGGCGGTTGCTGTCGGCGCTGCCTTTGTGCAGGCCTGGATGGCGCTGGTCGGCAAGGGCAGCATCACTAGGTCGGACAGAGTGGTCATCCGCGCCGCCGCCACCAGCATGGGCACATCCGCCGTGCAAATCGCCAGCGCCAAAGGGGCGCAGGTCATCGCTGTCGCCAGTGGCGAACATACCGCGCGGCTGCGCGAGATTGGCGCTGATGTGGTGCTGGATGACGCTGGCGAGGATTTGGTGCGGCAGGTCAAGGTAGCGACCGACGAACAGGGGGCGACTCTCGTCCTGCACAGCGCCGACAGCAGCCATTTTCAGCAGTCCAGCAAGATGCTGGGCTACCAGGGGCGGCTGGTTATGGCGCACCCCAGCAGCCATCAGGACATCCGCCTGGATGCCTTGGAGGTCTATCAGAAAAATCTCAGCATCTTTGGCGCTGGCGACCGACTCGAAGCCAAGGATTTTGAGCCGATTCTGCGCTGTCTGGAACAAGACGTTTATCGGGCGGTTGTTGATGAGGTCATGCCCTTGAGCCAGGCGCGGCAGGCACATGAAAAATTGGAAAAACATGCCAGCTTTGGCAAAATCGTGCTGGTGCCAGATGCCATCCTGAAAGCCGCCAGCAAGCCATCGAACTGGATTCCGATTGAGTAGCGAGCTTAATCAAGACCCGGATAATCCAGGAACAAGGCATCCAGCGCCAAACGCAGGTTGGCATTGGTCGCCAGTGAGCGAAGCGTGCGCCGCGTGGCCTTCATGGCGCGGCTGGCGCTGGCGGCATCGCTGCGCATCACCAGCGAGCGAATCTCGTCTTTGCGATCACTGTTGCAGGGCTTGACCGCGCTGTCGAAGCTTTCGAGCAGGACATCGCGCCAGTAGGTCTGCCAGATTTCCAGGATGTCGCGCAGGCGGGATTTGTCCCCGGCCACCTTGCGGCTCAGCCTGTCGGCGATTTTGATGCGCTCCAGCCGACTGCCCGCCAGAATATCACGCAGCAGGTCGAGCGTGTCCTGACGAAAGGCCAGCACCTCATCATCCTCCAGCGCGGCGATCGCCCAGCCAATGCGCCCGCTGCTCAAACGTGCAATCAAATCGGCGCGCTCCTCTTCGCTGCCGCGGGTCATCAGATGGGCTTTGACAAGCCGCAAGGGCAGCGGCCGCAGGGGAATCATCTGGGCGCGGCTGCGTATGGTTGGCAGAATGCGGTCGATGGAACTCGCCAGCAGCATCAAAACCGCATAGGCTGGCGGTTCTTCCAGCGTTTTCAAGAGGGCGTCCTGGGCCTGGGGCGCCACCAAATCGAAGTCATCAAAGATGGCAATCCGATAGCGGGCGGCATAAGGCTTGAGCGCCAGCAGGCGCGTGACATGGCGGATAGCGTCAATCTTGAGCCGCCCCGAATCGTCCGCCGGTGGCAGGATAAGGTCGGGGTTGTTGCCGCTGTGGATGCTCTTGCAGCTGCGGCATTGATGGCAGGGGCGTCTTGTCAGGTCATCCTGCTCGCAGTTGAGCGCCATGGCAAAGGTCTGCGCCAGCTTCATTTTGCCCAGCGAGCGCGTGCCAGTCATCAAATAGGCATGGCGGGTGCGCCCCTTGAGCAGCCCGCGCCGCAGGAAATCCACCGCCCATTCATGCCCGATAATATCCCAGTGCGCCCTGTTTTCTGTTATCATCATGCGCTGATTATACAATAGAAGAAGCTCTCTTTCTCTATGTTCTTTGCATCTCTATAACAGAGTAGCCCGCCACGATGGACGGGCTACTGGCAGGGAGACTTGCTTACTTAAGTTAATGTGTTAGGCAAGCCTCGTCCTATTTGCAACGAGACGGTGCGATTAAAAGTTACACCAGTGGGTGGTGCCGTGGTTATTAATCTGAAACGGGCCCCACCACCACCACCAATTACCGCTCCACCTCATCTTGGGTTGACTGGAGTGACCATAGGCATTACCATTAATACTCCAAGCCCCTTTACTATCTACAACGCTCCATGAAACACCTGATATAGTGTTTCCTGATTTCCATCCCGACAGGCGCATTTTTATCCAAGGCTGTTGTATCACATTTGTAGTACAACTCACAGACTGCCCTGGCTCTGCGGCTGTTGCAACCTCGCTATTTGATTCCTCTGCCGAACCTGTTGAGATTGGCGGATCGTCCTGTGCAAACACTGAAGTGGTTAGAATCAGTGTTGCTATTATCAACATTAAGACGAACAATTTTCTAGACATTTTATTCCTCCTTTTAGAAGAACATAGATAAACAAAAGTTGGTGCGTTCATCCTTCAAATGCCCTT
>DAOUKA010000409.1:0-15890 GCA_034421915.1 Anaerolineae bacterium | reverse complement strand
CTGTGAGCGGGAGCTTGGGGCATGGATCCGTGACCGCGGCATTCGGGATCAGGTCGTTATCCTGACGAAAGGCGCTCATCCCTATCCGCCTGATGAACCTGAGCGGGTGGGGCCGGAGTTTATCCGCCGTGATTTCGAAGAATCATTGGAACGTTTGCAGACGGACTTCGTTGACCTGTATTTGCTGCACCGCGACAACCCGGATTATCCGGTGGGCGAGCTTGTCGATGTGCTGAACGAGTATCGGGAAAAGGGACATATCGGCATTTATGGCGGGTCGAATTGGCGGGCGGAGCGGGTGCGGGCCGCGAATGAGTATGCCGCCGCCCATGGCAAGATGCCTTTTACCGTCAGCAGCCCGCAGTTCAGCGTCGCCGAGATGATCCAGCCGCCTTGGCCTGGGTGCATCAGTGTGAGCGGGGCGCAAGGCGAGGCCGACCGCGCCTGGTATGACCAAAACGGGATTTCCCTGTTCACCTGGTCGAGCCTGGCGGGCGGTTTTATGACCGGCAGATTTCGGCGGGACAATCTTGACACCTTCACCGATTATTGGGATACCAATCCGATTGGCGCTTATGCTTATGAAAGCAATTTCCAACGGCTGGACAGGGTGCTGGAGCTTGCTGCCGACAAGGATGCTTCGCCAGCGCAAATCGCTGTCGCCTATGTGCTGGGCAGCCATCCTTGTTACCATGCCATCGTCGCCAACTGGGAAATAGAGCAGATTGCGGACAATGCCAAAGCCGGCGACATCAAGCTCAGCGCGGCCGAGATTGCTTGGCTGGAAATGAAAATCGAGGAGAAACCGATATGACGGATGTCATCAAGTGGGGTCTTATCGGCCTGGGAGGCATCTCGCGCAAATTCGCCACCGGCCTGCGGGCGGTTTCGGATGCCGAATGCTATGCCGTCGCCTCGCGCTCACAGCAAAAGGCGGATGCCTTTGGGGCCGAGTTCGGGGCGACAAAATGTTACGGCAGTTATGCTGCGCTGGCGAATGACCCCGATGTGGATGTGGTCTATATTGGCACGCCGCATACGTATCACAAGCCGAATACCCTGCTGTGTTTGCAGGCCGACAAGCCGGTTCTGTGCGAAAAGCCCTTCGCGGTCAACCGCCGCGAAGCGCAGGAGATGGTTGACCGGGCGCGGGAGAAAAATCTGTTCCTGATGGACGCCATGTGGACACGCTATTTTCCGGCGATGGCTAAATTGCGCGAATGGCTGGCGGAAAAGGTCATCGGGGATGTCATGCTGGTTCAGGCGGATTTCGGCTATCGCATCGGACAGATTTTGCCCGCGCACCGCGCCTTCAATCCGCAGCTGGCGGGCGGCGCTTTGCTGGATGTTGGCATTTATCCCTTGCAGCTGGCTTCCATGATTTATGGCCGGCAGCCAGTCGATATTGTCTCGCAGTGTGTCTTGGGTTCAACTGGCGTGGACGAGCTTTCGGTGTCGGTGTTCAGGTACAGCGCTTATGAGATGGCGGCGATAACAACCGCCATTCGGCTGCATACGCCCCATGAAGCCCGCATCATGGGCAGCAGGGGATTCATCGCCATGCCTCATTGGTGGCATCCAACCGAGATGACCCTTCAGATTGGCGGGCAGGAAGCGGAGACGCTGCACTTTGAACTGGAGGGCAATGGCTACAATTATGAGGCGGTTGAGGTCGGGCGCTGCCTGCGGGCGGGCTTGACCGAGAGCGCGGTGATGCCTCTGGATGAAACCCTGGCGATGATGGAAACCATGGACCGCATTCGCCAGCAGTGGGGCTTGCGCTATCCGGTGGAGCTTTAGCCTTGGGCGATGACCAAATGGAAGCTGCGATTTTGATTTCGGCATTGAGTTTGTTTGCAGGTGTGAGCCTGCTCCCGGCGGCCTTCCTGATTCTGCGTCATCGTGACATTCAGATAAATCCGCAGCATCATATTCGAGGCGGCCTGGCGGTTCTGATGGCCTGGGTCTTGCTGGGGCTGGGGGTGATGTTTCTGCTCAATGCGGTCGCGCAGGATGTCGGTCTCTTGCTGGCGCTGCTGGCTTTGCTGGTGGTGCTGCCGCTTGCGATTATTCAATTTGACAGATTTCGCCAGCGATGATTGACAACTGAACGGACTTGTGTTATTCTGATGGCAACTGCATAATTTCTAAGTTTCAGGTGTGTCTGAACCCGGATGTTCGGCACACAATAGGGAAAGTCGGTGCAAGTCCGACACTGTCGCGCAACGGTAATGATTGCAAAATCAGAAGTCCGAATGCCTGCCTGGAGCTTAGCTCGTGAATCTTTCGCGTTAAAAGGGAGACGAGCATGGTCTTAAGCGAAATCATGCCCGCCAGCCCCAGCGGGCTTTTTTGATGACCAGCCCCGTTTCCCTCCTGTATCCTTGAGGAGGGATGACATGCAAGCCAAATGGATTGTACTTATAACATGGCTGTGCTGCCTGCTGCCGATAAGGGCGCAGGCTGCCAACCTGACCGATGCCTGTGTCGAGGATTACTCGGCCGCTGTCGATTATTTCCCAGAAAAGGTCGACATAGTGGATGCGGAGAATTTCTCGGTGGAATACTTTGGTCACTATAAAGTTGTCCGCGTTGCCGATGCCTTTGCGGGCGCACCGACCTTTGAGTATGTGCTGGTGCAATGCGGCACGCCGATGCCCGCGGCCGAGGATTTCGCGGCGGGGACACAATTTATCGAAGTCCCGACGGGGGATGTCATCGCCTTGTCGACTACGCAGCTGCCAGTCTTGTCGCAGCTTGGCCTGCTGGACAGGCTGGTGGGCATTGACAGCGCCTTTTACATCAATACGGCCGAAGTGCTGGACTTGGTTGCTGCGGGGGAGGTTGCCGAGGTTGGTTTTGGCGCCGCGATTAATATCGAGTTGGTGCTTGACCTGGCGCCGCAGCTGGTGCTGAGTTATGGCTTTGACCCGACAACCGATGCTCATCCGATACTGCTGGATGCGGGCGTCTTCACGGCGCTGGATGCCGGCTGGCGCGAGCTTTCCCCCTTGGGTCGGGCGGAATGGCTGAAGTTCACCGCCTTGTTTTACAATGCCGAGGCGCGGGCGACCGCGCTGTATGACGATATTGTCAGCCAATACGAGGCGGCGCGGCGGCTGGCAGGGGGTGCCCCTATGGCGGAACGACCGACTGTTCTGCTGAATTCCTTCCTTGGCTATGCCGATGCCTGGTTCGTCCCTGGCGGAGCGACTTATGTCGGGCGATTGATGCGAGATGCCGGCGGGATGCTGCTGCTGTCCGAAGCGGATTCGACAGCTAGCCATGGATTGAGCTTTGAGGTGGTTTATGAAGGCGGCCTGTCGGCTGATGTCTGGCTGGTCGATACTTTCGGGGTGGCTTCTCAGGCGGATTTACTGGCGCTTGACAGCCGCTTTGGCGACTTTGCAGCCTTCCAGTCGGGGAATGTCTGGAACAACAATCGCAGCGAAAACGCCCATGGCGGCAACAATTATTACGAAGCGGGCGTGACCCATCCGCATTGGGTTCTGCAAGACCTCGTGGCGATTTTTCACCCGACGCTGCTCCCCGACCATCAGTTCAGGTTCTATCAGCCGCTTGCGAATGTGAGTGATTGAAAGCATGCCCTTGAAACGCCCGCGCCATTCCCGCGGCGCCGCTGGCTGGCGGCTGATGCTTTTGCTGGCTTTGACAGTGGCGTTGCTGGCTGTCTTGATGTTAAGCCTGGCATGGGGGTCGGTGTCGATTCCACTGGAGCAGATTATGCTCATCCTGCTGGGCGGGGAAGCCGACCGCGCCGCCTGGGCGAATATCGTGCTGAAGTTTCGGCTGCCCAAGGCGCTGACAGCGATGCTGGCGGGGATGGCATTGAGCGCCAGTGGCTTGATGATGCAGACTTTTTTCCGCAATGCCCTGGCGGGCCCCTTTGTGCTGGGCGTGAGTTCGGGGGCGAGCCTGGGCGTGGCTTTGGTGGTCTTGTCGACGACGGCGGTCGCGGGTCGATTCGCCAGTCAGGCTGGCTTGGGACTGACGGGTGATTTGCTGCTGAGCTTGGCGGCCGGCCTGGGCGCGGGCATCACGATGGCGCTGGTGCTGCTGGTGTCGGCGCGGATTCGAAGCAGCATGACCTTGCTGATATTGGGGCTGATGTTTGGCTATCTGGCAGCGGCATTGGTGAGCCTGCTGCTCTATTTCGCTGTCCCAGAGCGGATTCAGGCCTACATCAACTGGACATTCGGGACGTTTAGCGGCGTGACCTGGGAGCAGCTGCCGATTTTGGGTTTGACGGTCATCGGCGGCCTGCTGCTGGCAGGCGGACTTGCCAAGCCTTTGAATGCCCTGCTTTTGGGCGAGAATTATGCCCGCAGTCTGGGGATTCATCTTGGGTGGCTGCGTCTGGGCATTGTGTCAGCGACATCGCTGCTGGCGGGCGCGGTGACGGCTTTTTGCGGCCCGATTGCCTTTATCGGGATTGCGGTGCCGCATTTGTGTCGGGCATTGTTTCGCAGCGCCGACCATGGCCTGCTGCTGCCGGCAGCGATGGTGACTGGCGCCATAGTCGCTTTGCTGGCTGCCTTGATGGCTGAACTGCCCGGCAACAATCTGGTGCTGCCGCTGAATGCCGTCACTGCCTTGCTGGGCGCCCCGGTGGTGATGGGCGTCATTTTGCGGCAGCGCCACTTTGAAAGGGCTGCTTCGCTCTAAAGGCTGATGCTGATGCGCTTGCCGGTCTTGGAATCCCGCAATTTGTCGATTGGTTATCGGCAGCCCGATATGGAGCTTGCCAAGGGGCTGAACTTGAGGCTGGAGCGGGGCCGACTGACGGCTTTGCTGGGTCCGAACGGGGCCGGCAAATCGACCCTGCTGCGGACCCTGGCGGGGATGCAAAAGCCGCTGTCCGGCCAAGTCTGGCTGTCGGGCGACGATGTGGGGCAGATGAAGGCGTCCGAGATTGCCCGGCGGCTCAGCGTCGTCTTGACCGAAGCGCCCAATCCGGGCTGGATGAACGGGCTGGCGCTGGTGGCTCTGGGACGGCATCCCTACACCGACTGGCTGGGCAGACTGTCGCCGACTGACAAAGCGGTCGTCCGTTGGGCGCTGGCTGCTGTGGATGCCGAAGACATCGCCCAGCGGCCGGTCATCGAATTGAGCGACGGCCAGCGACAGAAATTGATGATTGCCCGCGCCTTGGCACAAGAGACCGATGTGATGCTGCTGGATGAGCCGACGGCATTTCTTGATTTGCCGCGCCGCGTTGAAATCATGCAGCTGCTCAAAAATTTGGCGCACCAAACCCAACGAGCCATCCTGCTATCGACCCATGACCTGGATTTGGCACTCCGAAGCTGTGACAGCCTGTGGCTGATGAGCCCGACTGCTTTGGTGGTGGGTGCGCCCGAAGATCTGGTGCTGGATGACATCGTTGCGACTACGTTCGCTGGCGATGGCATCATATTTGACAAGCGGCGCGGCGCTTTTGTGATGGAGCGTTCGGCGGGCGTTTCTGTTTGCCTCCAGGCGGAGGGCATCCCGCAGATTTGGATGCGGCGGGCATTGGAACGGGCGGGCTATGACGTTTCCGATTTGCCCGGGGCGAACCGAATCGCGCTTGACTCCAGCCGACCCCGACCCGAATGGCAGGTCGTGATTGGTGATCGCCACAGTCGGCATCGGACAATCGGGGAAGTTTTGACAAGGCTGGATGAGGCGCTGCCTCACTAACCTGCTAACAGCCGTCACAAATGAGCGTGCCAGCCGACAAATCGCCCTGCACCGCTTTGGTCAAATCGTCCGGCTTCCAGAAGTTAAGCACGATAATCGGCATTTCGTTCTCTTGGCAGAGCGTGAATGCGGTCGTGTCCATCACTCGCAGCTGCTGGTCGAGAACGTCTTGGTAGCAGAGCTTGGAGTAGCGTCTGGCATTCGGATTTTGAACGGGGTCGGCTGAATAGACGCCGTCGACTTTGGTGGCTTTGATAATCACATCGGCATGGATTTCACTGGCGCGCAAGGCCGCGGCGGAATCGGTGGTGAAGTAGGGGTTGCCGATGCCGCCGGTCAGGATGACGACGCGCTTCTTTTCCATGTGGCGGATGGCTCGCAGCCGAATATAGGGTTCGGCAATCGAATTCATTTCGACGGCGGTTTGCACGCGGGTGACAATCCCCAGCCGCTCGATGGCATCCTGAAGCGCCAGGCCGTTCATCACGGTGGCAATCATGCCCATGTGGTCAGCCGTGCTGCGGTCCATGCCCATTTTGGCTGCCGGTTCGCCGCGCCAGATATTGCCGCCGCCGATGACGATAGCCACCTCGATGCCCAAATCATAAACTGCTTTGACCCGTTGGGCGATGTATGCGACTTTGTTGGGGTCAATGCCAAAGCCCTGCTCGCTGGCAAGCGCTTCGCCGCTTAGTTTGAGCAGGATGCGCTGGTAAGGACAGTTGCCGTTTGGTTTGCTCATGGTCTCGCTCCGCTGTGGTTTTGTCGGGTCGGGCTAGGCTGTCCAAAAGTCGTCGGTCAAATGCAGTGCGCGAAAAATGCTGCGGGCGCTCGCCAGCGTTCGGCCGCGAAAGTCCGATGACATTCGGTCGCTGTACCATCGTTTGGATAATTCCCAAAGCTGGCTTAATGTCAGGGTGGCGCCCGCTTCGCGCCGGTTGATTTGACACCACTCATCAATCTCGCACTTCGCCCGGAAGTACAGGATGGTCGCTCAGGTATCAACAAGGTCATCGTACCAGTGCTCGAATCGGCGGGCAAAATGCACATAACCCGCGCTGTCAGCCTCAAGCTGTCCCTTTTTGACAGCATACTGGATGCGTTCACGGGTCAGGGGATGTCGGATGCTGATTTGGGCATCCTGCTTGAGCATGGCGGGAATGCCCAGGGAATCCCAGGCGCAGCTGGCATACAACGTCAAGCCGCCGGTCTCGACCTGATAATCGGTCTCGATGGCGGATAGCGGAGGCGCCATAAGGATGTCATCGCTGCCCGGCCGCAGGAAGAGAGCGTGGGCGGCATGCAGGCGGCGCAATGCCTGTCTGGCCGCTTCGGGTTCTATGCCAACATGCGCGGCGACTGCCTGACAGGAGGGTGCGCGGCCCTGGCTGACAAACACCTTATAAATATGGAGTCGGATGTCCCAATCTGACTGCGCCAACTTGAGGTCGGTCATCAAACCCCCCGACATAAAAAAGGGACTAGCCATTGGCTAATTCCCATTTTGTTTCAATTCGTTTCAATCGGCTGCATGAAGCGGTAGCCAGCTAAACGCACCAGCTTATTCCTCGTCGCCGACAGCGATGCGCTTGAAACGTCCGATTTTGATGGTTTCACCAACTTCGGCCACCGTTTCTTGCAGATATTGGCTGATGGTTTTGTCGTCGTCTTTGATAAAAGCCTGTTCCATCAGGACGATGTCCTCGTACCATTTGTTCAGACGCCCGGCGACTACTTTTTGGGCGATGTGTTCTGGCTTGCCTTCCCGCAGCGCCCGTTCCAGTTGGATTTTTGTTTCGGCGGCGACCTGTTCTGGCGGCACATCTTCCCGCTGGACATATTTGGGGTCGAGGTTGGCAATGTGCATGGCAATATCTTTGGCAAAGGCCTTGAATTGGTGCGTTGCGGCGACGAAGTCGGTTTCGCAGTTGACTTCGACGATGACCGCCAGCCGTTGGTCAAAGTGGACATAATTCCCAATCACGCCTTCGTTGGCGCGGCGTCCCTTGCCTTGCAGCTTGATGCCATCCCTGAGCGCCTTCTGTTTCAGAAATTCAGCCGCTTTGTCCATATCGCCATCAAATCGCTCCAGCGCTTTCTTGCAGTCCAGCGGACCGGCGCCGGTTTTTTCCCGAAGTTGTTTGACTTGTTTTGCGCTTACAGCCATGTTTCCTGTTTCTCCATCTGCCTGAGTGATTGGTTATTCATCATCTTCATCATCTTCATCGTCTTCATCGCTGTCATCGAACAGTTTGGAATCGCGCAGTTTTGCCAGTGTCGATTCGCCCAGCAAAGCGGCGTCGTCCAATTCTTCCTCGTCATAAACACCGGTGAAAGAGGTTTCCTGCTCTTCTTCTGACCCGGCGGATTGCCGCATGTGATGCCCTTCCAAAACGGCATCCGCCAAAGCGCCAATCAGCAGCCGAATCGAGCGCATGGCATCATCGTTGGCGGGCAGGATGTAATCCACCATATCGGGATCTGTGTTGGTGTCCACCAGCGCCATGACCGGAATCTTGAGTATGTTGGCTTCTTTGACGGCGGTATGTTCGCGTTCGGCATCCACAACAATCAGCATGTCGGGAATGCGCTTCATCTCGCGGATGCCACTGAGCCGCAGCTGCAGTTTGGAGATTTTGCGTTCAAGCACGAGCGCCTCTTTTTTGGTCAGGCGGTCGAACTCGCCTTCGTCGCGGCGTTTTTCCAGCTGCTTCAGGGTATCGATGCGGCTGCGAATCGTTTGCCAGTTGGTCAAAGTGCCGCCAAGCCAGCGATAGTTCACATAAGGCATGCCACAGCGCACGGCTTCGCGCTGGACAATCTCCTGTGCCTGGCGTTTGGTGCCGACAAACAAGACGGTGCCGCCATCGGCAATCATCCTGGCAATCATATCATGGAAGCTGTGGAGGTTCTTGAGCGTGATTTGCAGGTCGATGATGTGGATCCCGTTGCGCTGGGTGAAGATGAACTCATCCATCTTGGGATTCCACTTGTTGGTGCGGTGGCCGAAATGGACACCGGTTTCGAGCAGGGTACGCATTCTTACTGCTGAGGGCATTGCTGTTCTCCTAAATAGATGGTGTTTCAGGCTCGCACATCGTTCATCCTCTGGTGATAATCTGGCTGAACAGACAACACCCACCAAGAGTCCTGATGTGTGGGATTTGGAAACTGAACAAAAAGGACAATTCCGCGGGGCATTTTATCACAGGCAGCGACAGACGGCAATGTCTGGTTTGCGGATTGATTCCGCCGCGCTCAAGGGCCTTCGTTCAGGGTTTCTTCCAGCGCATGAATGAATGCTTGGTTGGTTTCCCGCGTGCCCAGGCTGATGCGCATACCGCAGGGCAGGCCGCTGCGGTTTTGCGGCCTTAGGATAATGCCTCGTTCCATCATTTTCTGATGCAAGTCCTGCGCCAGCATATCCGTCTCAAACAGGATGAAGTTTGCCGCCGGCTTCCAATACTTGATATGGAGGCGGTCGAACTGTTCGGTGACCCATCGCTGTTCGTTCCGCAGGTATTGAACCACATATTGCAGGTATTTCTGGTCTTTGCAGGCGGCGATGCCGGCTGCCAGCGCGAGCTTGTTCTGATGAAAACCGCGATGCAGCCCGGCAAGATAATCGGCAATTTCGGGTTTGGCAATGCCATAACCCAGCCGCAGGCCAGCAAGGCCATAGGCTTTGGAGAAGCTGTGAATAATAACGATATTCTTGCCCGCAAGCACATATCGCATCGAATCGGGAAAGGTGGAATCGGTGACGAAATGATGATACACCTCATCCGCGACGACCAGCACATGGTCAGGAATCGCCTGCATCAGGGCGTCCATTTTGTCGGCTGGCATGACCGTCCCGGTCGGGTTGTTCGGGTTGCAGAGCATAATGAGTCGGGTCTTGTCGGTGATTGCCCCCAGGACAGCATCAACGCGGTAGGCAAAGGTTTCGCTTTCGAGTGGCACATCAACCACTTTGGCGCCCAGGGGTTCGGAGATTTTTTTATAGGCATGGGTGAAGCTGGGCGATGACACGATCAATTCGTCGCCAGCGGCCAGAAAACCACGCGCCAGCAATTCCAGTGATTCGAAGCCGCTGCATCCGGTGTAGACCTGTTCCGGCTTCAGCCCGCGCCCGATGACCTCTGCGATGGCCTGCCGCAGTTCAATATCCGAAAAGTCAGGATAAGAGGCCAAGGTCGGCGCTGTGGCGGTGATGGCTTCGATAACGGCAGGCGCGGGACCCAGAGGATTTTCATTCAGCGAGAGTTGATAAACCCGCTCCAGACCATACTTTTGACGGATGGCATCCATTGAAACACTGGGGGCAGCCCGTGAATACCCTTGCATGTTCGGGTTGAATCTCAAGTTGCTCATCATTCCCTTTGTTCCCGCCGCGCGGGCTTATTGTAGCGGCAATCGTTTATCAATCAACGACAAATGCGGGCGTTTATTGGGGATTCGTCTTTTGCATCGGGCTGACCGTCTTGGACTGGAAGCCGGATTTTGCGTAGAAGCGCTTCAATTCTGGCGGACAGTCTACCATGACAAGCTCGATATGTTCCAGCCGTTTGAGCAGTTTATCCAGCATGTGGGAAGCAATCCCCTGTTTTCGATAATTGTGGTCGACAACCAGGTCTTCAATCCAGGCGCGGTAGATGTCATCGGTGACGACCCGCACAAAGCCAATCAAGCGGTCATCATCCCAGACGCCCAGAGTAAGCTGGCTTCTGTCCAGCATTTGCTGGATGTCCAGGGGGGTGCGGCGCTGCGCCCAGTCCGTCTGCTCGAAAAGGTTTTGCAGATCTTCCGGATTGATGGGTTCGGTAAATGAATAGATGAATGGCACCGTCATTGCGCGACCCTTTCCCCACAGCTTGCGATTTATCCGCCACGATACCCTTATCATACCGCAAGCCGACGATGGTTTTGTCTTTTTTGTGCGCTTTGCATAGACTTTGGGAAGCTGGGGGAAATTCGGGCGGAAGCCGCGGCTGGGTTTCGTCTGGGGATGGCAGGTGTTAAAATGAGCGCATGACTGACAGGGCAGGCAGGAGTTTGGGTGGTGTCGTCGCCGCGATGGAATTCATTCATCCAGTTTTTATCTGAAACCTATCAGGTAGATGCGGAAGAACGCCAACGGATTGCGGAAGAACTCGTGTCCTCGCGCGATTGGCCCTGGGTCGAGCGCGACCGCGCCACCTTTGTTTATTATTCGCATCGGGCGCACAGCGTCGCCTTGAGCCTTGACATTGTTGACCGCGACCCGCCCTTTGAGCATCTGGTCAGGCTGGAAGGCACGTCCCTCTGGTATTATCAGCGCTATTTTGACCAGGACGCCCTGCTTGATTATGTCTTTGCGGTGGATGACCCGGGCACGCCACTGGCACAGGAAGTCGATTTGGCTAACCGCGTCGGCAGGTTCTGGGAAGCGGATTCCTTTAATGCGCTCTCGATTCGCACCCGCCAAATCAATACATCCGTGCTGCAAATGCCCAAGGCGCGCCCCTTCCCGGATTGGGAGGCCATGCGTTCGGTGCCGCGCGGCCGGGTCTACCGCCACAGCTTTAGTTCGGTGCGGCTGGGTTTCACAGGTCGGTCCCTTTGGGTCTATACGCCGCCGAATTATGATCCGAATGACGGCAAGTTATACCCTTTGCTGGTGTTTATGGATGGGCAATGGGCGGCGGATGTCTTTGAAATGCCCTATATTGCCGATGCGCTTATCAAGCACCATCGTATGGAGCCAGTGATGATCGCCATGCTGGAGGGCGGCTCGCAATCGGAGCGCGTCAGCGAATATGTCGGCAACGACAGGCATTATGCCATGCTCCTTACCGAATTGCTGCCCTTCCTGCAGGCTGAATATCGGATTGAATCTATCGATTTGGGATTGGGCGGCGTCGGTGAAGGCGCGGCGGCGGCGGCGCATGCGGCCTTGAAGAATCCGTCGATTTTTGCCCATCTGATTTTGATTTCGCCGCCCTTGGGACGCGGCGCGGCGGCCAAGCAGCTGCAAGAATATGCCCGCCGATTCCGCGATTCGCCCATGCTGCCGCGGCGGATTTTTCAGTCCGTTGGACGTTATGAGCAGGCTGCGCGCTTTTATCAGCCCGCGCTGGCGCTGCGCGGCATCCTGGAAAAGCGCATGCGCCATGATGCCAAGCTGGATTACAAGTTTGTCGAACTGGGCAGCGGGCACAGTCTGGCGGCCTTCAAGAGCATTCTGCCAGAGGCGCTCGCCCATGTCTTTCCCGCCAATAAGCCCGCGTCCACAGGCACATGAGCGGGAGCCTTCGGTTTATGGATGAGGCCTGGCGCTGATATGGGCATCCTTTATATCGTGCCGACGCCGATTGGCAACCTGGAAGACATCACCCTGCGCGCCTTGCGCCTGCTTGGGGAGGTCTCCCTGATTGCGGCGGAAGATACGCGAATCTCAAGGGTGCTGACCCGCCATTATGATATTGATACGCCCATGGTCAGCTATCACGAACACAGCCGGCTGTCGCGGCTGGATGCCATCTTCGCCGCGCTGGCGGTCGGGGATGTCGCCCTGATTTCCGATGCTGGCACGCCCGGAATCTCTGATCCGGGATACGAGCTAATATGCGCTGCCATCGAACGCGGCTTCGAGATAGTGCCTCTGCCTGGCGCCAGTGCGGGCACGACTGCGCTGGTTGCCTCTGGCCTGGCGACAGACAGCTTCCTGTTTGTCGGATTTCTGCCGCGCAAAACCAAGGCGCTGAAAGCTCGGCTGGCTAAACTTGCGACCGCGACCGCGACCATTATCGCCTATGAAAGCCCTTATCGCCTGGCCGAAACCCTGGCCGCTGTTGTTGATGTGATGGGGGGCGAGCGGCGGGTCTGCGTCGCGCGGGAGATGAGCAAAAAATTTGAGGAGTTCTATCGGGGAAGGGCACAGGATGCCTGTGATTACTTTGCCGCGGCGCGTCCGCGCGGCGAGGTGACCCTGCTGATTGCCGGCGGCGAGCTTTCGGCTGAGGTTTGGACGGAGGGGGAGGTCAGAAGGGCGCTGGATGAGCGCCTTGATGCCGGCGAGCCCTTGTCCCGCGCTGCCAGAGAGGTCGCCAAGCGCGCTGGCTGGAAGAAAAATGCGGTTTATCGATTAGGGCTGGATGGCTAGCGTGATTCAAGCCCTGAAATATCGACCGCAATGCCATTTTCGCCCAGCTTCGCCTGCAATTCCGCCCATTGGTCTTGGCGGATGATACATGCCATCGGCCCCAGCCGCGCCCCTAAAAATCGGCGATAGGCGGGCAGGTCATATATTCTGTCAAGCGTCTCTTCGGCGCTGGTGCGCAGGACGATGAGGGCCTCGAATGTGATGGATGTTTTCGCTCCGCCCTGCCAGTTTTGCAAGAGTTTGTCGATAGTGTGTGGCAGCGGCTTGCCCTCCAGCTGACGCGACAGAAATGCCCGAATATGCTGGGTATGGATGCCTTGGGCGTCGGCTTTTTGGATGCTGGCGCCGTCAAGCTCATAGATGTAAGGATCGCCTGTCTGCACCCAACGGGTGAAACGCGCCAGTTGAAAGCGGTCGAAGCGGTTGACGCGCCGCGATGCCAGCATCCGGCCATCGCGGTGGATTTCAATCGGGTGGAATGCCTCTGGAAGCTGGGGCCAATCGGTGATTTGCAGGAAAGCGCGGCCGTAAGCCGTTAAGCGGACGGCATCAGCGCCGATGTCGAGCAATCCCAGCCAGTGCATCGGCTTCGTCAGATAATGCTTAATCAGCGGGCCTTCCACGGCATCCCAGCTTTCAAAGCCACTGATAAATTCGCCAGTTTCGCTGCGGATATACCAGCTGTCATAATCGCCATCGGGGCGCTGAAAATCAGGCTCAATCTCCTTAATCAATTCAATCAGGCCATTGACCGAAATCCAGCCCTGCTGTGGCACTAGGTCGCTGAACAAGGACATGACCGAGTTCCGCGCCGCAATCGGGTCATACGACCAGCCCGAATCATCGGGGTAGAGGCCGGGGATATGCCACAAATCCCGATAGGCGCTGCTTCCCAGCCAAGCCTGCGCCAGTTGGCGGGTTTGTTCGGCGCGGGCGGCATTCAGCCAGTCGCGCACCTGGCTGCGGCGTGGATATGCCTTGCTGCCCTGTGCCGTAATCAGGCTGGCGCTGACGCCAATCCCCAGCAGAAAATCCAAACGAACCCCGTTGTTGTGCAGCAGGTGCGGCTGAATCGCATCTGTGGCGGCGGGCGTGAAGCTCGTTCCCTCGATGTCGGCGGGGTTAAGCTGAAGGAAAGCCAGCAGCGTGGTCATATCGTCGATGATGGTTGTATCGGCGGGCGTAACATCGCGAACATCATCCATGACGCTTAGGGAAGGCAGTTCTTCTTCGGGGAAGGCCGCTTGGTCTTCGAGATGTTGGTAGCTGGTTTTGTGGAGGGGCAGGGCGGCGATTAAGTCTGGCGCGATGTAGACAAATTGGATGAGGTCATCGCCAACCTTGTAGTAGCCTTCGCCAATGAAACCGCGATAATACAAGGTCTCGGCGATGCTTTTTGCTTGTTGGTGGGGTTTTTCCTTGTCGATTTGCGCCCGCCCCAATTTGCGGATTTTGCCATGGAGGCGTTCAAACTGCACCAGCTTCATCCGATGCCCCTTACTGCTGACCAGCAGCTGGAGCGCGGCTCGAGTGTCTTCGTCCAGCCTGTCCCATCTGGCTTCTGTGGCCTGGGGGTCGCACATGACCTGCTGAAGCTGGGCGATAATCTCATCCTCCTGGAGGCTTTTGCTGTCAATGCCCCACACTTCAGCCAATGCCGGCAGCATGCCAGGGTCATAATCGCTTAAGGTTGCAAACAGGTTCTTCATCTGACGGTCTTCCCCTTACCCACAAGCACCGCGTAAATATCGAAGTGAAACGCAATCTCCGTATAATCCTGAACCCTGAAGATAATGCGGGTTGGCGCGGTGCAGGTCGGGCAGTGAAAATCCAGGAAGCCTTGTTCGGCGGGCGGACAGTTGGGGGTCAGGTCGTCAAACAAGGGGCGGAATTTGCGCCGCAGGAATGAACGTTCATCAGCCTGATAGAAGCTGCGCCAGCGAAAGCGAATGCGGCGGCCGCAGCGGGGACAGCCATAAACGCAGCTTCCTGCCACGCGGCCGCTGAAGTTCTGCCCATCCAGCAATCCGCGAATGAGGGCATTTGGCTGGTAATGGTCAATGTCCACGTCTCGCAATCCTTGCCACCGAGGCCGACTGCCTTAATCATAGCATATTTCTGCACCCTGCCGCAGGCGCTGCCAATTTGCCTTGCATTGGGCAAAAAATGCTGAAGCAGGTTAAACTGGGTGTATGCGATAAAAGGCAAGGGAGATGCAGGATGATGGCGATTGATTATCTGGCGCGATTGGATGCCCTGCTGGAAGGCAGTCAGGCTGATATGGTGGCGATTGTGCCGGGCGAAAATATGCTGTATTTCACGGGTTTGCACTTTCATTTGTCCGAGCGGCCGATTGTTGGCTTGTACAGCCGGCAGGGGCTGTCATTCATTATTCCGCAATTAGAGGTCGCCAAGCTGGAAGCGCGGCCCGAGCTTGAGGCAAGGCGGTTCGCGTGGACGGACAAGGATGGTTACGAAGCGGCATTTCGGCAGGCTGTGCTGGAATTGGGCCTGCCCGACAAGCGCTTTGCGATGGATGGCCAGACCATGCGCCTGTTTGAGTGGCTGGCTTTTGAAAGGGCGGGAATCTCGTCTGCCAACCGGATGGACGCTGGCGAGCTATTTTTGAATATGCGAGCGCGAAAGTCGCCAGAAGAAGTCGCCAAGATGCAGGCGGCGATTGACATAAGCGAGGCGGCTTTGCAGGCGACCATGCAGTGGGCGCGTCCGGGGATGACCGAGCGTGAAATTGCGGACAGACTGTCGGCGGAAATGCTGGAGCGGGGGGCGCAGGGATTGGCTTTCCTGCTGGTTTTGACGGGTGAGAAGAGTGGCTTGCCGCATGGCAACACTGGGGAGCGCGTCTGGGGTGAGGATGAGTTTTTGCTGATTGACTTCGGCGCCTGTTATCAGGATTATCCGGCTGATATTACCCGCACCTTTTGCGCGGGCGAACCCACTGAACAGATGCGAGCGATGTATGCTGCGGTTTATGATGCCAACCGCGCCGCCCGCGAGTTTGCCCGTCCAGGCGTGACCTGCG
>DAOUKA010000408.1:0-2147 GCA_034421915.1 Anaerolineae bacterium | reverse complement strand
GTGTAGTGTAGCCCTAGTCCTGCCCCGCCACACCACCAGTATTAAAACCTAGCGTAGCTAGGCCTCAACTAACTTTTGCTATGTTGGATCACTAGCTGTAGTGTACAACCCTTCAGACTAGCCTCTTGGAAACACAGTTAAGATACCTACCAGTCTACACAATTCCTGCCTTTTCACAGGACCAGTGAACCAGTCCCTAGCGTGGGTCCCAAGCTAACTAGCCCTTGCCACGTGTAGCGTGGGTCCCAAGCTAACTAGCCCTTGCCACGTGTAGCGACTACATACGATGTCTACAAGGTAGTCGCAGTGTCTAGTGTAGCCCTAGTCCTGCCCCGTCACACCACCAGTATTAAAACCTGGCGTAGGCCCAAACTACACTGTAAAAACAAAGGTGTCATGGTGACACCAATTTTGGGTGTCAAATGGTTGTGCGAGAACGACACCACCTTTGGGGTGTCAAATGGGGTGTCAACGAGGTTGGTGTCATAATAACACACCTTGGAGTGTTATCACCACACTCCTGATTTCTCCACAGAGCACCCCATTGGTGTCTTGACTGCACCCCTCCTTTCTCTACACCACACCCTATGGGTGTCATCACCACACCCCTTTCTGGTGCTTTAGTTACACCCCAGTAGTGTTACAATTACACCCCTACTCTGTCTAGACTACACCCCACTTCTGTCTCAAGATGACACTCCTGCTGTGTTGTAGTTACACCACAGTGGTGCATTTGTTACACCCCTATTCATTGGACCACACTATGGTAGACCACAATGATGTCCTGACAACGTTTGTGTTTCACAAAATTGTCAGTAGTAAAAATAATGATAGACAGTAATGAAACAGTACATATACAGTACATTTGGACATGGTGACAATATATGCAAAATTCAATGAGGTACCAATTCAATGTCAGTAAAGGTGTCCATATTGAGTGAATACACATGGGATTCCAATCACATTGTCCAAAGCTTCCTCAGTGTTGATTAACACACCCTGTACATAAAACATAGCAGGAGCAGTGTATATAGTTATACTTTGGTAAGAGGGCATCTACTCACCTTTAATGAAAACGTTAGCTTCATAGATGAACTGGTCTGAAATATGTGAACATAAAATATATGCATGCAAGTAGGCTGCAAAATCTTTGTAGGGTCAACTACCTCAACACTTACCATAATAGTGATGCTCCTCACAAGGGGTAAATGACAGATACTTCTTAAATGAATTCTGCAATGAAGGATGAAAATACATACCACACATTTGTATTATGGGACTTCTACCTCCCTGAGAGTCCAGTCATAAAGTTACACCAGTAATGTGTTGGATGTTCTTATAGGTGATACCACACAGTACAGGTATAGGCTTCAAATCCTTTTCACTCTTACACTTCTATAAATGACCAGTTCACTAGATATCACTTCACCATTACTCACTAAGGAACCCACATAAATGGGCAGACCTTAGAGTGTTTCCTGAGTGGTCACACTATACTACAATGATACCACAAGACAGGATGTGGCCAATTCATTGCCAACATCTGGAGAGGGAAGGAGAGTCATGCAAATGTATATGTTTGTTGACAATACATGGCAGTTTCCCCCTTACCTTTGTATAAAAGAGCTTTGTGCCAGTTGAGGTAGTTGACAGGCAGGTCTTGTGGGGAGGGTTAGGGCCAAGATATACAGCTCGTATAGTAAGCGCTAGTTTGAGGTGATAGGATCACTGTATAAAACATGACAAGGGACATACTTCAAGCACAAAGACGAATATATGGCTTACCAAAGTTCATGAACGGCCAGAGCTCACGGAAGCACGCACAATGAGAGTTGAAAGTACATCCTTGCTTCGTTTATCTTCAGGCCGGGTATCGTTTTTCACGCGGGAGGTTTTAACTGAACTTCATGGTAACTCTGCCATCAATCACGGATCTTCACTGGCCTCTGGACACGATGGGAGCTTGCGCTTTGAAGAAATCACGGCTGGAGCACCTTCCACGTTCGAACGACGTTACCGCGCTTTTTTTGTGCGCAGGCGCACGTTGTTTTGGGCGTGCACTCGGTCGAGCGCGTGGCAGTCGACCTTCGACCCTTCCATAGTAAGCGCGCGATGTGTTGGGAGCCGTGAGGGGCCGTTTCTACAAG
>DAOUKA010000407.1:0-3598 GCA_034421915.1 Anaerolineae bacterium | reverse complement strand
GACTACCTGCTCGACCAGTGGTGGGCTTCTACCTTCCCCGGTCTGGCACTGTTTATGTTCGTGGTCGGCTTCAATCTGCTCGGTGAGCTCGTGAGAGATTGGCTCGACCCCAGTAATGTTGGGCGAAAGTAATCAGGAGGAAACTACTATATCTCTATCATTCATAACATTTCATTAAGTCGTTTCAGCTTGAAAAAACATTTTTGAACTCTATTTGTCACTTTAAGGAGGTTTGTAATGCGTTCACATCTGTTTTGGGACCAATTTGCCGATATTTCTGTCAATCGCCTTGTCAATCCAGGAAAAGGTGAGCCTTTTCTGATTATCGCCGATCCCAAAAATGATCTCAATTTGGCTAAGGCTCTGATGTCAGCTGGTCTCCGCTCCGGCGCCGACACTCAGCTGATCATCAAAGACTGGTACGAAGAAGGGACAGTTAGCGATCCGGGGCCCATCCTTTCCAATGCCATATTGAGCAGCAAGTATGTGCTCTCGCTCTGTGGCGGCATTGTGCGCGCTCCGGCAATGCAGGAAGCGCGTAGCAAAGGTACGCGCCATCTATCCACGGTGGTAGAAGGCATCGAGGACTATTGCATAGCAGCGCTGCTCAACGTTGATCTGGATGCGATGTTTGAGAACGCCCATATCATCGCCCGCTTGTGGGAAGAGACAGACGAATGCCGCGTGATATCGCCGTATGGAACTGACATTTCCTTCAAGATGGGATCGCGCCCGAGCTTGGTGAGCGACGGCGCGCTCACGTATGATGGCGAAGTCGACTTTTACCCGGGCGCGCAAGTGTCAATCGCGCCGCTTGAAGAGAGCATCAATGGCACTATTGTGGTTGATGCCAGCGACAGCGTCAGCGGGCTAGTTCACAACCATTATTCTTTCACCGTCGTCGACGGCGAGATTACCGAGGTTGTTGGTAGCGGTGAAGGGGATGCAATGCGGACCTGGCTGGAGACGCGCAACGACCCGGTCATTCACAAGCTCTGCCATTTCAGCATCGGCCTGAACCCCAAAGCGGGCATCTCCGGCCACTTGATGGAAGATGAGCGGGTACTGGCCTCGGTTGATTTTGGTTTCGGCTATCAAGATCCCAAGTTTGCCGGCACTGTGGGATATAGTCCTTACCACATGGATATCATGATGGCTAACCCGGACATTTATCTTGATGGCAAGCTCATGAGCAGCGCCAATAGACTGGGAGATGGTTTTGGCTTCAACCACCTGTAGCGCTCGTCGTGCAGCTGAATACGCAATGCGCTGCTAGTTAGTCGGCGATACCAGGCTTAGGCTCATAACCGTTGATAAAGTCGCAACTATCTGAGCCTAAGCCTGTTCAGGTCTTCACAGATATATCATCTGCGGAGTGCCGAATTCGTTCGGTTTTGGATGTTGAAGCTATGGAATACGCTGCCCTGTGAGGCGGCGCGCCTGGTTTGGCGATTGTCCCGCTAAGGAGAGGTGGATATGGAGTATCGTGTTTTAGGTCGTACCGGCGTCAAAGTATCATCACTTGGGTTAGGAACTGCCAATTTTGCCGACCCTACCCCGGAAGATGAGGCTATCGGCATCATCAACCAAGCTATTGATGCCGGTATCAATCTGATTGACACTAGCAATTCGTATGCGAATGGAGAAAGTGAACGGATCATTGGACGTGCTTTGACTCAGGAGGGGCGTCGTCATAAGGTCATTCTAGCAACCAAAGTATTTTATAAAGTTGGTTCAGGCCCTAATGATGAAGGCTTGTCGCGCCTCCATCTCATTCGTGCCTGTGAAGACTCTTTACGGCGACTACAGACGGACTACATCGACCTCTATCAATTACATCGACCATCGCCTGCGATTCCCCTTGACGAAACCTTGGGTGCGCTGACTGATTTAGTGCGGCAGGGTAAGGTGCGTTATATTGGCAGTTCGGTACATCCTGCTTGGAAAATTATGGAAGCCATTATGGTGAGTGAGTTGAAAGGCTATGCGCGTTTCGTCTGTGAACAACCGCCTTATAACTTGCTTGACCGCCGTATTGAGAATGAAATTGTCCCGATGTGCCAAGCGCATGGGCTGGGACTAATCACGTGGTCCCCAATGGCAATGGGTATCCTGGCTGGGCGTTATTCCAGTGCGACTGATTTGCCTGCTGATTCACGAGGCGCACTCCGCAGGGGTATTTATGCCCAACGAATCACTCAGCTGGGCATCGAGATGGGCAATAAATTGATCAACCTTGCTAAGGATCGTGGTATGTCCCCAGCCCAGCTAGCAACACTCTGGGTGAAAGATCAGCCAGGCATCACCGCGCCTCTCATTGGTCCGCGCACCCTTAAACAACTTGAGCATTTACTGCCTGTTTTGGATATGACGCTAAGTGATGATCTGATAGAGGCATGTGATAGATTGGTTCCACCTGGCAGTGCTGTTGTGAGTTTCTATAACAGCGCCACTTGGATGAAACAGCAGGTGATCTAAACGTATAGTATATCTGCAGCTTATTTCAGGAGACTTAGGGAGAAGATGATGATGGAAACCAGGCTGACCTTTGATGCCTTGCGCGAGCGTTGGAAGCACCTTGACCCGTCACCAGTAGATATTGGAACTGTGGACATGATTGTGCGCCGTCCGGATATTGACCAGCGCGAGGAACTGCAAGCGGCACAATTTAACGAGATGGAGGGGCTGGAAGGCGACAACTGGCTGGCACGCGGGAGTACCAGCACCGCAGATGGCAGCGCCCACCCCGAAGCGCAAATCACACTGATGAACAGCCGCGTCATTCAGTTGATAACCGGCGACAGGTCGCGCTGGGCAGAAGCTGGCGACCAACTCTTTGTTGACTTTGACCTGTCGCTGGACAACCTGCCCGCCGGTTCGCGGATTCAGATTGGCGAAGTCATCATGGAAATCTCGCGGAAGCCGCATACTGGCTGTGCCAAATTCGCCCGCCGCTTTGGCGCATCGGCTCGCAAATGGGTGATGACGAAAGCTGGCAGCGCTGCGCGGCTTCGCGGCGTCAATGCCCGTGTGATTCGAGCAGGCACTATCAAGGTCAAAGACCCTATCTCAAAGCTGTAGCAATCCTATACTGGCGGAATGGCTTTTGCTGTCCCACGAGGCTGGTATAATAAACGACAGCTTTATTGATGCTATCCATTTTTGGAGACCCCATGCTAACTGGAAAACTGATTCATCCACAAATTTTAAGTGCGCTTGGCAAAGCCGGACACGGCGCCACCATCCTGATTCCTGACGGCAATTATCCCTTTGGGACTGGCGCGAACCCACTGGCGGAACGGGTTTATCTCAATCTGGCGCCGGGGATGGTCACTGTCACCGATGTGCTTGAAGCTGTCTTGAGCGTGACACCGATTGAAGCAGCTCATGTGATGGCGCGGCATGATGGCGCGGAACCCAGCATTTATCAGGATTTTCGTCAACTGCTGGGCGCTGACATCCAGCTAAAGTCGCTGGAGCGCTTTGCCTTTTATGCCGAAGCTAAAAAGGATGATTGCTGTCTGGTGATTGCGACTGGTGAACAGCGCGTCTATGCCAATATCCTGCTGACGATTGGTGTGGTAGACCCGCCAGCAGA
>DAOUKA010000406.1:0-2396 GCA_034421915.1 Anaerolineae bacterium | reverse complement strand
TAGCGTCCCCATGATTGAATTTGACCCACTCATCGCTGCCATAAACCATTTCACCGACAACCCGCTCCAGCGATTGCACCGCCGCGCCCGGCTCTAATCCACCAACGACGTTGCAGCTGGTTCTCGGGCAGGCGCGGACAAAAGCGCTCATATTATGCCGAGTCGATACATACAATGTCTCGCCAGCGGCTTTTGCTACTGCTGACGTCTGAATTGCCGTTGGCGTATCAGTCGCGGTCAGCGTTGGCGCATTTGTCGCGGTCAGCGTTGGCGCATCGGTCGCAGTCAGCGTCGGCGCATCGGTCGCAGTTGCGGTTGGAACATCAGTGTCAGTCGCGGTCAAGGTGGGACGCGGCGTTGATGTGGGGCGCTTGGTCGATGTCAAGGTGGGGCGCGGCGTTGATGTGGGACGCTTGGTCGATGTCAAGGTGGGGCGCGGCGTTGATGTGGGGCGCTTGGTCGATGTCAAAGTGGGGCGCGGCGTTGATGTAGGACGCTTGGTCGATGTCAAGGTGGGGCGCGGGGTTGATGTGGGACGCCGCGTGCTGAGGCTTACAGATGCACCTGTATTGCGGCTTCGATTGCCCGATGAAGGCGGCGGGGTGTTACCCTCCCATCCGAAAGCGAAAACGAACAGCGAAGCAGCAACAGATGCTGCCAACAGCAGCGAAACCACCTGTTGGCAGCTGAGGCCTTGACCCTGCGGTGCGCGAGGGGGCGCGTTCTGTCCCCGCGTCTGCCGCTGGGGCGGCCGGGCGGCGCTTTCGGGCAATGGTGACGGGGCTTGATAATTATTCGACATCAGATCCCTTAACGACACCGGCTGCCGCCGTTCCGATCGATAGGCTGGCAAAGGCTCCTCTGAATCAAGGGGCGCTTCCCTTCGCCTATCCTCGGCATCGTGCTGTCTCGGCGAGGTCAGGCTGCGGATTTCCCGCAGCTGCGCCTTATCCAAATCGAACCACTCTCCCCTTGCACTGTGTCTGGCATAGCGCTGGTGCAAATAACGCTCGCTGGCGTCAGCATCATTTGTTTCTGCGATGTAGGTGATTTCGGTTTTGAAGTGCAATCCAGCCGTCAAACGATCAAAATCAGTTGCCGGGTGATTCATCTGTCCGATTTTGTAACGGCTGCCGTAAGCCATATCCTGAATGAGGCATACATAGCCAGCAGGAGGCCTGCGCCTGGGCAGCCTTCTATAGTTGCGGATTGAAAGTCTCCTTAATTCCCAACTGTCGGGCAAGGCCATCCCCGCCTTTCCAAAACCAACAGGAAACACAGTATAACATAAACGCAGCCCCAACTCCCGCGCCGCCAGAGCAATCGCACCAGAATTGATTTTTAAGTCATAAGAACCAAGCGATTTTGAGATCATTTTGCGGGAATTGCGTATAGGTGCGCAAGGATAGCGAAAGACAGCCATGAGAGACTTCAGGATTTTTATCTTTTGCTCAGGTCCCCCCGTACTTGCGGCGCCGAGTTGCAGATTTCCTGCAATTGAGACCTGTTTAATCTAAACCATTCCCAGTCGGATCGAATTCGAACATTGTCAAATTGATCGTGCCAGTATTTCTCAGTTCTTTCGGCATCATTCGTTTTTATAATGTGAACGTACTCCAAGTTGCGCGGTTCGCCTGACATAGTTACAGACAATTCCTCGATACGGTGTTTGGGATTTCGCCGCGTATATCCGATTTTGTAGTTTCTGGAATTTTTATCCCTGATGACATAGACATAGCCAGCAGGCCCCATGAGTCTGGGCAAGTGTTCATAGTTGCGGATTGGCGGATATGATTTTAGATGCTTGTTTTTTTCTCTTTCCTCAGCGATTGCGCCAATTATGGCTAGAACGACCACAACTGCAATGATTACAATAATTACATCCATTGCCCTCTACTCCTTCATAGTAAATGTGATATGCTTGAGACGGGAGCGACAAGTTCCCGTATAGCTAAGTTGTTTCCTGTGGCAACGAACGGCGGTCAACCTTATTGCCACAGGAAACCTCTAAAATATCGCCTGAAAAGGCAGGGACAAAATAACACATCTCATTCCCATTTGCAAATGGGAATATCAAATTCGTTATGATATTGTCATCATAATCCATCAACCGATAATTCCACTGCTTAGCATATCGCTGAAATGGGATGGGTCAAAGCGAACCAACCGCCTGCCTTCGCGCCTCTGTGGTAAAAATTTAACCCTTTGCGATTATAATAACGGCATGAACATCCAACACATCATCCACTACAGCTTTAACGATGCGCTGTCGTCGCTGGTGATGGGCACTTCGCCGCGCTCGCTGGCACGCGCCCGCGAACGGGTCTTTTTCAAAGCGCTCGCCGCCCGGCTGGAAGCCGCGCTCACCGATGCCGACATCCGCATCTTCTCGGCTT
>DAOUKA010000405.1:0-3692 GCA_034421915.1 Anaerolineae bacterium | reverse complement strand
ATCGCGCAAGGCAGCCAGCATCACCTCAATCGGCGCTTGAACACCCGTCCACAGTTCAAAGGCAATCGCCCCCTGCCGAGCCAGCATGCCCAATCCGCCAACCGCCCGCCCGCCATGTGTCGCGCATTGCTGCATCAGCGCCGTATTCGCCGGCCGATACACCATATCATAGACCGTCACACCCGGCGGAAAAGGTACGCCATGTATCCAGGGCGAACGGCTGATATGGGGATGCAAGCCCACCGAAGTGCAGTTCACAACGAGGGACATGCCCCAATCCACAGCTTCATCTAGCGTCATCACCAGGACACCGCCAATCCCGGCTGTCTTTCTCAAATGCCTCACCAAATTTTGGGCGCGTGATTGGGTGCGATTCACTATCCCGACGACAGCGCCCGCGCGCACCAGCCCATAGACAGCCGCCCGCGCCGCGCCGCCCGCGCCCAGGACCAGCACGCGCTGACCCGCGACCGGTATATCGTTGGCATACAGGTCATGGATGAAGCCATCGGCATCGGTGTTGGTGCCCAGGTTGCTGCGAAAATCAATCGTATTTACGGCTCCGATAGCTCTCGCCCTCTCATCCGGTCGGACAAATTCCATAACCGCTTCTTTATGCGGCACAGTCACATTGATGCCAATATACCCGTGATGCTTGGGCTCGCGAATCCCATAGCGCAGGATGTCCGGCGGTATCGCCATGGCATCATAATGCCAGTCCATCATGCCCAGCGCCGCGAAGGCTGCATTGTGCATCTTCGGGCTCAAGCTGTGCTCACCGGAAAGCCGATGACTCCAACCCGCTTTTCCCTCATAGCTCATCCTTTAACTCGCGGCTATTCTAACATCCATTTCATCCGCATCGCATCCTCACTCTGCTGCAGCCTTTACTCGGCTGTCATGCTTGCCCCAACCGCGCGGAGCGTCTCGGCAAATTTCGGGAACGAATCGCCGGCACAGGCAGCATCCCTCACCAGCGTTTCATTGTTTGCCATCAAACCGGCAACAGTCAGGCTCATGGCAATGCGATGGTCATCATGCCCCTCAACCTGCGCCCCCTCAAGCCTTTGCACCCCCGCAATGCGGAAGCCGTCCTCGCGCTCCTCGATTTCAGCGCCCATCCGGCGCAATTCCTGCGCCATCACAGCGATGCGGTCGGTCTCCTTCACCCGCAACTCTTTTGCATCCCGCACCACGGTCGTGCCAGTAGCCTGCAAAGCCGCCACCATCAAGACAGGGAATTCGTCAATCATCCGCACGACCGTCTCGCCCCCGATTTCGATGCCCCGCAGTTCGCTCGTCTTCACATAAATATCACCAATCGGTTCGCCAGCTTCGGTGCCGGTCACCGCAACCTTAATATCTCCCCCCATTTCAACTAAAACATCAAGCAGCCCGCAGCGGGTCGGATTGAGATTGACACCGCTAATGATTAAGTCGCTGTCGGGAACAAGCAGCCCCGCCACCAGCAAAAACGCTGCCGACGAAAAATCGCCAGGAACAGTGATGTCAAGGGGCGACAGGCTCTCTGGCGGGACAAGGGTCAGCCGATTGCCCTCGGTGGTGATATTCGCCCCCATAGCCTGCAAAATGCGCTCGGTGTGATCCCGCGCCGGTCCCGGCTGGATGATAGTTGTTGGACTGTCAGCATATAAGCCCGCCAGCAAAATGGCGCTTTTCACCTGCCCGCTGGCGATGGGCATATCGTATATGATGCCCGATAGCTGCGCGGGTCGGACATACATGGGCGAACGCCCGTCCGTCGCCTGAATGTCAGCCCCCATCTTTTGCAAGGGCGCCGTAATCCGCTTCATGGGACGGCGGCGCAGCTGTTCGCTGCCATCCAGCACACTCGGAAAGGGCTGCCCGACCATCATGCCCGCCAGCAGCCGAATGCCCGTGCCAGCGTTCATCAGGTTCAGCGGCTCGGCCGCTTCCCGCAAATTGCCGCCATGGATGGTCAGCGCCGTGGCCTCATGCCGTTCAATCCGCACTCCCAAGCTCTGCATCGCGCCCAAAGTAGCTTCGGTATCCCCGGCCGCCAGCCAGCCGCGAATCTGTGAACTGCCCTGGGCAATCGAAGCCAGCAGGACCGCGCGATGCGAGATGGATTTATCGCCCGGCACACCGATTCGGCCTCGAAGTCTGCCATCCGAGCGCAGCCTGAATTGTTCATATCTACCGTTTGCTTTCATAATTTTGCGTCCACTCCCTGCGTTCACCGCGTATCTGTTTTAAGGATTCATTCAACTGTCGGTCATCGCCGGCAATCAACATCGTTTCTATCATCGCCAACTGCATCCTGAACTGTGCCAGCAAAGTCGCTACGGCTTTGGTGTTGGTCGTCAGTATGTCGCCCATCATGGTCACATCACTCGCCGCCAGCCGACTGGTGTCACGAAAGCCGCCAGCCGCCAGTTCCCAGTAAGCGACATCGCGTTTTGCCTGATTAGCGACGGTGGCGACCAGCGTCGCGCTCAGCAAGTAAGGCAAATGGCTGATGCCGGCCACAATCTGGTCGTGCCGTTCGGCATCCATTTCAATCGGCAACGCCTTGAGCGTTTCGACCAGCGCCCGCGCCCGCAGCCGCGCCGCTGGCGTCGTCCGCCGCGATTGACACAGGACAAAAGGCCGATTTTGGTACAGCAAGCGGTCAGACCCCTCGATGCCATTGTTCTCTTTGCCCGTCATCGGGTGTCCGCCAATGGCGTTGACCCCAATCGGCAGTTTCGCCATGGCATCAACTATATCCTGCTTGGTGCTGCCGATGTCCATGACGAGCGTATTGGAACGCAGATAAGACCCAATCCGCATTTGCAGCATCTCGACGATAACGCGCACTGGCGTTGCCAGAATAACGACATCGGCATGGTTGACGCCAGCATACAACTCATTGGTGGCGGCATCCACAATCCCCCGCTCGAGGGCATAAGACCGCGCCGACTCGCTCAAATCCACCCCGGTAATCCTGTCAGCATAATTACGCAGCGCCAAAGCCATCGAGCCGCCCATCAGCCCCAGTCCGACAACGGTCAGATGCCGCGCTCGAAAACCACCTGTCACCATGATGCCTCCTTCCCGCCTTGGTCTAAGGGTATGTCCGGCCGCAGCCGCCCGGCATCGCCCAAAAACACATGCTGGATTTCATCCATCGTCTTGTCTGTGTTCCAGTGAATCAGAACCCGAATGCAGCGGGGAAGCCCATCCTTGACATCCGCTTCCACAAATCCCATCAGGGCCGTTCGCGTCCAGCCCAAAAGTCGGGCGGCTCTGGCAGGATAAGCAGCCGTAAGTTCCGGTGTCGTGGTAAAGAGCACACTCGCCACCTCATCCTCATCGATGCTGTTGCGCTCAATCATAGTTTGCAGCAGTTGACCGGTAGCCGCCAGAATCGCCTCCTGCGAGTTGACCGCTACTGTGATGGCCCCTCGTACTCCTCGTATCATCACCCGAACTCTCCTTAATCAAAACAAAAAAGACGCGGAGCCTTGCACTCTGCGCCTCAATCTGTCATCTTCAATCGATTCAGCATTCAGTTCCCAGCGCAAAACACCCCAAGCACCATATCCTTCGGAAAATAATAATAGAACAAAGCCGCTGAATCCAGTAGTCGCTTAGTCATAATCCACGCTGGCGCCCCTCGGTATGGGATAGGACTTGTAAAGCGACGAGATGCCTCGCCAGTTAATATC
>DAOUKA010000404.1:0-1724 GCA_034421915.1 Anaerolineae bacterium | reverse complement strand
TTGTCGCCAATGAACACCGTCTCATCCGGCGCGGTGCCCATCAGATCAAGCGCGGCTTTGAAGATGCGCTGATGCGGTTTGAGATAGCCGACATCGGCCGCCGAAAGCCGACAGTCGGGGAAATAATCAATCAGCTGATGGGCTGTCAGTTCGGCATCGCGCATCCGCATCGGCTGCGAGGCGTTGGTCACAATCCCGATTTTGATGCCCCTGGCGACCAGTGTTTCGAGCATAGGCGGCACATCGGGGAAAACGGCTGTCCCCGGCACCGCGCCCCAATCATAGGCTTTGATGACCTCTGAGGGGATGAGCTTCTCGCCCGCGACCCCCAACTCCATCAGGGTCGCCAGCAGCAGGCTGGGCATATTGGGCGCGCGCAGCGTAACCCGCGCCGCCTCCCAGGCCGAACGGGTGCGCTCCATATACAGGTCAACCAGTTGGTCAATCCCGACATCCAAACGCTGCCGGTCGCGGTTGATATAGGCATGGACTTGGGACAGGCGCGGCGTCTCGATGTCGCGCCATCCGAGCTTGACCCCGCTCCAGTCAATCAGGGTATCGTCGAAGTCGAAGAGGATGCCTTTGAGTTGGCTTGCCATCCGCGCTTAACCCCCGGCGGCGCGCCTTGCGGCCCGCTTGGCCTTGCGTTCCAATGCTTTGCGGCGGCGCTCTTCGCGCTTGGCTTCATCTTCATTCCACGGTGTCGGCCCATCGGAAGGCGGCGGTGCGCTGGCTTTGACCGGCGGCGGCTTTTCCACGACTTTTGCGGCTGGCTGTTCTGCGGCGGCTGGCGGTGGGGCGGGCAGCGCCCGGTCACGCTTGAACGCTGCAATGGCGGCGGCGGCTTTGTCTTCATAAACATCGTAGAAATCCGCCGGATTGATGGCGTCCTGCATGCGCCAAGCGAGGGCTGTCGCCTCCAGCCCTTGTTCAATATCGGCATAACGCGCCTGCCAGCCATATTCCTCTCTGATTTTGCTGCTGTCGAGGACAATCCCGCGCTTGAGCAGCCTGTCCCGCAGGGTTTCGCCCCGCAGTCGGGTCATCAGGCTCTCCGAGGCAAAGCCGGGCGCGCTCAATCCAAGCGCGTGGCTGAGGCTGATGGCGAAGTCGTTCGGGCTTTGCGGCTTGTCCGCAGCCGCATTCAGGATTTCCGCCCCGCTCTGATTCCCCTTGGTTTCAATGAGCGTGACAATCGCCGCCGCCAGATCATCCTCATGGATCCACGAGGCCTGGTGGCGGCCGCTTTTCAGGGGGCGCGAACCTTTGACAAGCTGTGCCAGGGCGCGGGTCGCATGGCTGCCGCCGCCATAGATGTAACCGACGCGCAGCACAGTGACGTTCAGGCCACTTTCGAGCCAAGCAGCTTCGGCAGTGAGCATAGGCTGGTAATCGCTTCCGTGCATATCCGGCGCGCCTTCCCTGGCGGCGTCGCCTTGAGGCGCATCATATAAGTAAGCGAAACTGATCGAAATCACTTTTTGGAGCTTCTGCATCTTGGCGGCCCGCAGGACGCTGCCGCTGCTTCGACCAGACAAGCCGCATGAGATTCGTAATTGAAATCGGGTTGGGGGATGCCGCCAAGGATCTGTGGCGCGGCATGCACCAGCACCTCGGCATTTGCCATCCGCAGGCTGCTTAGCACTTCGCCTTCGCGGCGCAGGTCAGGATAGACTGGCAAGGCGCCCGCCTGACGAATCGCCAGCGCGCCCGCGGCATCGCCT
>DAOUKA010000403.1:0-4195 GCA_034421915.1 Anaerolineae bacterium | reverse complement strand
TGCGTCTCCAGGCGCTGCCAGTTTTTGGTGCTGCTGTGTGGCACGGCAAAGATGGACAGCGACCGCGGGCCGGCAGCCTCTGGATCCACCTTGGCAATGACCGAGTGATAATCGGCATGATAGGAGTTGTTGATAAGCCACTTCTGCCCTTTGACATGGAAGTTTTTTTCCTGCGGATTGTCGGACATGGGCGTTGCTTGTGTGGTGACGCTCAGCAAATCCGTACCGGTGTGTTCTTCAGTCCAGCCCAAAGTAAAAATTTTGCCTTTGAGTTCAGCCGCAAGCTCATCCTCTTCGGCGGCGACCAGCATCATATAAGCCAGGCCGCTGGCGGCACAAGCGGTCATATAATTGGGATTGTTGCCAAAATGTCGCGTGGCTTCCAGCATGGATCCCATTAAATTGAAGGTCGGGAAGACATTATCCAGCACATCCGCCATGCCTTCCCGCAGCAGGTCATAATCAATAATGTCGCCAAATGTTTCATCTTGTACGATTTTCATAGGTATTGCCAGATTCCTTTGCTAACATCAAACGGGGCTGACATCTTGACTGCTTGGATGAACTACTGTGCCGCAAGTGCCTCTTGCTGAAAGGAAAATTCTTCGATTCGGTGATGCAAGCGCAGCAGGAACTCGCGCGGGCTGCCGAATACACGCGGGGGACGCTGGCGCATGAGTTGCAAGAATTCAGTTTGCAGGGCGCTTTCGCTGACAATCTGATTAAATTCGTTGGCGAAGGCATTGTACTGCATGATGACCGCATTGAGGTATTCGTCTTCTTCGGTGGCTTTCCAGAGTTCGCAGGCGGCAAGCAAAGCCTCCATCCAGTGCAGCATCGTACCCAATTTGTAGCGGTGCTCGGGGTCGGTCATTAAATCGCATTCGTTTAGTTCATCAGTGAGTGACTGCATCGCTGCCACCACAGCGCGGGCATCCAGGTTAAGAGGCAGTTCCAGGTCTTCGATGTATTGCGCATAATCAAAGAAATCCGGATTGCGGAGCTTGCGCGAGTTGGCGTGAATCTGGTCGCCAGACTGCGAGGTGAAGGTTCCTCGGCGCAAGGTGTCCATCCGTTCCTGCACATTGGCACGACGGCCTGCCCCCAGATAGCGTTTCATGTGTTTGGCGGTCATCAGGGTGTTGATGGTATAGTGTCCATCAAACACCGGTAGCACGAAGGAATCGATAGCATAACGTCCAATGACCGATTCCGCCAGAAAGCCTTTGGAACCGGCAATCAAGAGATTTTGTCCCAGCAATTCGTTGGCACGCAGCAGTAACCAGGATTTGAGCATGACGCCGTGGAATTGCAGAAATGTACCGGCGCTGAAGGCCAAAGCGCGAAAATAGATGAAATTGAGTACGGCGGCCTGTAATACCAGATTGTACATCTGGCGGAGGACATTGCTGAAGTTAATCGGGTTTTCGCTGAAGATGCGTTTGCTGGACAGATGCTCAATGCTGGCGGGGATGGCTTCGTTAATCATCTTGATGCCGACGTAAGCGCATTGGTATTTGCTGGGCATCGCCATTTTCTGCAAAATTTGCAAGCCATGCCCGACCTTGCCTAAGAGCCGCCCTGGGCCGTCAATCTCAAAAGTCGTGAGTACCATTTTTCTCAGGACATGGGTGTTCAGGCGTTCCCAATTTTTACAGCTGCTCTGCGGCACGAGGAAAATCGAAAGCGAACGCGGTCCTCGGGAATGAGGGTCGGTCTTGGCGACGACCGTATGATAATCAGCATGATAAGAGTTATTGATCAGCCACTTGCGCCCTTTAATATGATATTTCTTGGTATTCGGGTCGTCTGTTAGCGGGGTGGCTGTTGTTGTGGCGCTTAATAAATCAGAGCCTATGGCTTCCTCAGTCCAGCTTAGAGTAAAGAGCTTGTCTTTCAGTTCTTCAGCAATTTCATCTTCACCAGCGGCGATGATGGTCATCCAGGCAAGCATACTTGCGCCAGCGGCAATCAGCAAATCCGGCTGGTCGCCAAACAGTTTAGTGCCAACGGTCATTGACTTGGGCATATCGAAATCGGGCAATAGTGCATCGTATAGATGACGAATCAATTGTCGTAATTGATTGAAGTCAACGATGTCACCGAATTTCGGGTCATTTACAAACATGGAAGCCTTATCCAATCGGTCATTTCAAGCAACCCAGTATACGCGCATTTGCACTACATCACAATATCGTACTTGTGTGGTCATAAAATGGGAAAAATTTCACAAAATCTATGTACTGCAACACTGCATATCGCTAAAAGGTTCGCATTCGACAAGGATTCGGACTGTTTCCAGCCAGGGGATGTATCTCCAGTTTGCGTTCTGCTCTATGATGATGTTCAGAAGAATCCCTTGTCTATGCCTGGCGTACCGCTTTGACAATATCGCGCAGCTGGCTGTCAAAATTGGGGTCAGCAACTTTGAACTCTTTGCCGCTAATCACCAGGGGCGCTCCAAAGACGACAATCTCCGCTCCCATTTCCAGCGTTTGAATCGCCTGCGGGACGCTCAAGCCACCCACTGCCTGCACCGGTATATCGACAGCCTGAAGCACGGCGGGCAAATCATCAAGCGGGCTGAGGCCCGGGATCAGATTGCGTTCGTCGAATCCGGTGTGGACAATGATATAATCCACGCCCATTTCCTGCGCCTCGCGGGCGCGGGCGGGTTTATCGGGGCAGAGCATGACATCGCACATGACCGCTTTGCCATAGCGCTGCGCCATCTTGACTTGTTCGATGATGCTGGCATCATGTGCCTGACCCATGACGACCACCATATCGCCGCCCGCCTTGAACATCATCTCCGCTTCCAGCCCGGCGCCGTCCATCGTCTTGAGGTCAACCACGATGGGCGTATCGGGAAATGTGTTTCGGAAGGCGCGGACAGCGTGGAGGCCCTCGGCGAGCAGGAGCGGCGTACCCACTTCCAGCCAATCGACCCCGGCCCGGACTGAAGCGCGAGCCAGATCCAAAGCCTCGTCAAGGTCGATGACATCAATTGAAATCTGGATTTTGGCATCCATATAGTTATCCTTCACGGATTAGCAGTTAGGCGGGGGTAAGCACCGATTTGACGTTATTGCCGGCTTCCATCTCTTCGAAGGCCGTTTCCCACTCGCCCAGTGGATAGACACCGCCGACAATGGGGCTTAGGTCAATTTGTCCCGACGAGAGCAAAGCCAGCACCCGTTCCCAGGTGGCATACAAATGGCTGAATGTCCCCTGCAATGTGACCGCTTTTTGCACCAGAGGATCCAATGTAAAATCAAGCGCTTGAGGTCCCCAGCCGATTTTGGTGATGATGCCGTTCGGGCGCACCATTTCCAAAGCCGATTTCAAGGCGATGCTGACACCTGTGCAATCCACCACCAGGTCAGCGCCATAACCATCTCCCAGCGCCTCCAAGAATTGAAGCGGGTCTTCCTCGTCGATATTGAGGGCTGCGGTCGCGCCGATTTGTTTGGCAATCGACAGCCGCTGGCGGTCATGGCGCGTGCCAAGCATAATTATGTCAGTAGCGCCGCGCAGTTTTGCCACCAGCAAGGCCATCATGCCGATGGGCCCAGGGCCTTGAATCACAACTGTATCGCCGGGACGAACCACCGCCGTTTTTTCGACCAGGGCATTATAGGCGACGCAAATGGGTTCGGTGAGTGCCGCATGCTCATCGGGAACATTGTCGGGAATGTGATGCAGGATTTGCTGACGCGCGGTGACATATTTGGTAAAAGCACCATCGTGCAATGCGCCATAGCCGCGACGCTGCGGACACTGATTGTAATTCCCTGAATGACAGAAGATACAGCCGCCGCAGACTTCTGCCGCCGTTTCGACCGCGACCCGATCTCCCGCCTTGAAGTTGACCACATCCGAGCCGATTGCGGCGACCGTGCCACAGAACTCATGCCCCAATACCAGTGGCAGCTTAATCTCCCAGCTATGACTTTCGCGCCACATGTGCAAATCACTGCCACAAACTCCAGCCGCCCCGACTTCCACAATGACCTGATGAGGCGCTGGGTCGGGCGGCTGGGCAATAGCGCGCAGTTCAACCTGTTTGTCCTCGCGTCCAAATTTTATGAGTGCATCCATCAAGTTGTTTTCTCCTGGCTCAGTTAAAATACTTGTCGCGCATGGTCTTGAGGAAGTCGATGGAGGCTTGCATCTCCTCCATCCCGTTCATGCC
>DAOUKA010000402.1:0-2770 GCA_034421915.1 Anaerolineae bacterium | reverse complement strand
GAAAGCGCCGTCCGCGATGGGCTTTGCGCCCTGATTGTTCCCCATACGACCGCCGCCATAACCATCAATTCGGCTTTGGATGCGGCGACAGCGACAGATATTCTGGCGGATATGAGACGTCTGGTGCCGACGCGGCTTGACTTCGCGCATCAATATGACACGCCCGCCGATGCCGCCGGGCATATCAAGGCGACGCTGGTTGGGCAGCACGTCATGCTGGTGATTAGCGAGGGCGAGTTGTTATTGGGCGGGTCGCAGAGCCTGCTTTTTTATGAGTTTGATGGCCCGCGCCGCCGTCAGATTCAGGTCAAAATTGTGCCGGCTTAAATGGAGGATGGGCAGGGATGCGAAAAATCATTATCGATACCGACCCTGGCGTGGATGACGCGATGGCGATATTTTTCGCGCTGTGTTCGCCAGAGCTTGAGGTGGTGGGGCTGACGACCATCTTCGGCAATGTTCACACCGACCTGGCCACCAAAAATGCGCTGCGGCTGCTCGGAATCGCTGGTCGGACAGCGATTCCGGTGGCCAAGGGGGCGGACAATCCGCTCACCCGACCCTTTGAAGGCCCAGCGTCTTATGTGCATGGGGAGGATGGGCAGGGCAATATCTTCCTGCCAGACCCGGCCGGCGCTGCGCTTGACATGAGCGCCGCCCAGTTTATCGTTGAGCAGCTGCGGGCGAATCCGGGTGAAATCACGCTGGTTCCAGTGGGCCCGCTGACCAATATCGCGCTTGCTCTGCGCCTCGAACCCCGTATCGTCGACTGGGTGGATGAAGTGGTGCTGATGGGCGGGAATGCGCTGGTGCCGGGCAATGCCAGCCCGGCCGCCGAAGCCAATATCCGCAATGACCCCGAAGCCGCCGACCTTGTTTTTGGGGCTGGCTGGCGGGTAACGATGGTCGGGCTGGATGTAACCCTCAAGGTTCACATGACACCGGATGATATTGCCCTTTATGCCGAGCATAACAACCCGATGTCACAGCACATCACGAAAATTATCCCCCATTATCGCAACTACTTTGAAAGGCACTATGGCGCCAAGGGCATCTTTGTCCACGATTCCAGCGCCATTGCCTGGCTGATTGACCCGTCCCTGTTCAAGACCCAGCAGCTGCCCATTCGCGTGGGGACGGCCGGTCTGGGCCGGGGCAAGACTTGGCCGGCGCTGGGCAGCTGTCTCTTGCCGCCCTGGCAGAATCGCCCTCTGGTCAATATCTGCGTCGAGGTGGATGGCGAGCGGATTGTGCAAATGGAAGCGGAACGATTGCGAAATGCCTGATGGACTTTATTCCCTGCTCTCAGTCAGCCATGCCCTCAACCCGGCTCTCAAGGGCTGCTAGGCGGTCGATAATTTATATATGGAATTTCTGTTTATTTACATACACTTTAAGAAGGAGATACATTATGCCACCACTCGTTAATTATCCAAGACACCTTGCTGACTGGGAGCAGCGAATCAATCGCTGGACGATGCACAAGGCCGAATGCGGCAGCAGCGGTCTGGAGGAAAAGCTGGACGAAATCGAGGCGCTGCTGTGGGCCAAGATAGCGGAAATCGCGGCGCTGCCGGAAGATGAGGCGCTGGCGCGGGCCGAGCCGAATGACCTGGAGGGGATACGGGCATTGCGGCCGCCGGGCGAACGCCGCTACTGGTCAGCGCTGCCGGCGGATTATGCGCGGCGGATTGAAGGGGCGCTCATTGGGCGCTGCGCTGGCTGTACCTTGGGCTCCATCGTGGAAGGCTGGACGGCTGACAGAATGGAACGCTGGGCGGCTTATCTCGGCGACGAGTATCCCCTGGTCGATTATTGGAGCGAGGCCGAACGTCCGCATGAAGCCAAGTATGAGACCAGCCTGCGCGAAGATTTCACGCCGGCGAAGATGGATGGCGTGCCGACTGATGACGATATTATCTACACGCAGCTTGGCTTGATGATCCTCGAGGAATATGGGCTGGATTTTACGCTTGAAGATGTGGGCGCGGCCTGGGTGAAGTATCTGCCATTTGCATTTACCGCCGAAGGCATCGCTCTGGACAATCTGCGGGCGGGGGTGGCGCCGCCGGAGGCTGCTGACAGGGACAATCCCTGTTCGCAGTACATCGGCGCGGACATCCGCTCTGACCCCTGGGGGTATGCGGCGCCAGGCTATCCGGAGAAGGCGGCTGAATACGCTTACCGAGACGCTTACATCAGCCACCGCCGCAACGGCATTTATGGGGCGATGTATTTTTCGGCTGCCATTTCGGCGGCATTCGCTGTTGAAAATCCGATTGAGGCGCTGCACATCGGGCTGGAGGAGATACCGGCGGATTGCCTGCTGGCGCGTGAAGTTCGCTGGGCATTGGACGAAGCGCCCAATATCAAGGATTATCGAGATGCAAGCGCCGCGGCTGCCGCGCGATATACCGTGATGCACAAGGCACACGCCATCAACAATGCTTGCCTGACGGTCTGGGGGCTGACGATTGGCGGCGATGATTTTACAAAAGTTATCGGGGAGACGGTCGCTATGGGCTGGGATAACGATTGCACGGCGGCCACAGCCGGCAGCATTTTCGGCGCCGCCTATGGCAAAGATGCCATCCCCAAGCACTGGTACAAGAACTTTAACAACAAGGTGCATACCTTCCTTATTGGCAAGCAGACCTTCGCGCTGGATGATTTGTGCGCCCGGTTTGCTGTGCAGGCCGGCCGGGTATTAAATGGATAGAGCTTATTATCTTGAAGTGCCGGGATGCGAGGAACAAGTGATGCTGCTGCG
>DAOUKA010000401.1:0-3426 GCA_034421915.1 Anaerolineae bacterium | reverse complement strand
CGCGGCAGGATGTTCGCCATAATTTCGCCTTTATCGAGCGTTTTGTGCTGGCCTTCGTGCATGATAAGCTGCCCGTCGCAGACCACCGTCCGCACGTCGGTGGCGCGGGTGCTGTAGACCAGGCTGGCGGGGATATTGTTGAGGGGCAGGTGGTGGCTGCCGCTCAAATCGACCAGAATGATGTCCGCCAGCTTGCCGACCGCCAAATCCCCCAGATCGTCTGGCTGGCCATAAACCTGGGCGCTTTCCCGCGTGGCAATCGTCAAAACTTCAGCCAGCGCAAAATGCTCGGCATTGCCAGTCAGCTGCTTCTGCCCCATGGCCAGCAGGCGCATGGCTTCCCATAGATCCAAGGTATTATTGCTCACCGCGCCATCCGTCCCCAGGCCGATGGGAAGCCCCAATTTTCGATATTCAAGCAGGTTGGCAGCGCCCATCGCCAGCTTGGCGTAGGTCTTGGGGCATTGGGCGATGCCGGTCGGCTGGCGCAATTCGGCAAGCGTTTCCAAATCGCCCGGCGCCGCGCCGAGGACGTGCGCCAGCACCGTCGGCACCTGAAAGATGCCGGCATCATGCAAGACTTGAATGGGCGTTTTGCCGCGCTTGGCCAGGCTGGCGCGGGTTTGCGCCCGCGTTTCAGCGACGTGGATATGAATCCCGACGCCGATGGCGGCGGCTTTTTCCGCGCTTGCCCGCAGAAAATCATCATCACAGGTATAAGGGGCGTGGGGCGCCATGATGGTGCGGATGCGACCCCTCGCCTGATTTTGCCAGCGCCGGATAAAATCGGCCGCATCGTCGATTTGACCCAGGCCGCTGCTGCTGAACATCGCCTGCCCCAGCAGGGCGCGCGTCCCCGCTTTTTCGACCGCGGCCGCCGCCTGATCCATATACCAGTAGTGGTCGCTGACGGCGGTAATGCCGGCTTCGATCATCTCCAGCAGACCAAGCTGCATGCCCCAATAGACATCTTCGGGCTGCAAGTTGTTTTCGAGCGGCCAGATAATATCATTGAACCAGCTTTCCAGCTGGACGTCCTCGCCCAGGCCGCGCCACAGCACCATCGGCACATGGGCGTGCGTGTTGATCAAGCCCGGCATGGCCAGCTGCCCTTGGGCGTCGATGATGGTTCTGGCATGGGAAGGATCCAGGATGCCGCCGGGCTGGATGGCATCGATGCGATTGGCGCTCACTAAAATATCCTGCTGGTGGAGGATGTCTGCCGCTTCGTCCCCCATTTGCAATACATTGGCATTGCGAATCAACAAATCGACCATGCTGCTGCCTCTCGCCGCGTTCAAGCCGTCAGATCTGGATTATAAATCGAAGAAAGCGCGGATGGCAAAGCGGGTCTAAGGCTCCAGCGAGGTGAAATAATCGCGCACGACATCGCGCAGCCCCAAAGGCACATAATCACTTTCGAGGGCGCGGCGGGCGGCGTTCTGATAATCGCTGAACACCGTATCATAGCTCACGCGCGATTCACCGAGCGGGTTGTCGTCAAAGTTGCCTTCGGCCAGCGTTTGGTCGCTGGCATCGGTCTCCAGCTGGATTTCATTGGCGCCGCCGCCTTCGATGCCGGTCGGGTTATAGATGGCTTCGTAGCGGATTTCGCCCGCGCCGGTGGTTCGGTTGTCCGTCCTGGCGCCCTGGTCTTCGCCACCGCCGCCGGGCAGGCTGGCATTGCTCGCTTGGCCTTCGCCGGCGCCCTGACCGGCGGTCTGGCTGTCGCGTTCACTGGGCAGACTTTCCCCGATGCCGGGCATATTGCGCGCCGCTGGCTGATTGCCCTGACTGTCGCCGGGGCGGGCGGCGCTGGCCTGTTCGCCGCCGGGCTGCTCGCCCTGCTGCTGACCGCTCGTCGATGTTTCGGGTTCGCCTTCCTGTGGCGCGTTCGCCGGCTGCTGGCGGGCGATTTCATTGGCGGCCTGCTCCGCTTGGTCAGCCTGTTCTTGCAGCATTTGCTGCGTGTTTTCGGCTGTCTGCCGCGCCTGCTGATTCTGCTGAAGCTGCTCTTGTGCCTGCTGAAGCTGCTCCTGCAAGCTCTGGCTGTCGTCATTTTGGAGCGCCGCCGCCATATCCTGAAGCCGCTCTGACAATTCAGGGTTCGACTGCGCCAGTTCCTGCGCCGCCTGCTGCAAAGCCTCGGCGGCCGCCGGCGCCTCTTCGGGGGTCATGCTCGGCGCCTCTTGCGCCAACTCCGCCAGCACCTGCGATAAGTCATCCCAATTCGGCGGCGCCTGCTCTTGCGCGCTCTCGCTTTGGCGGCGGTCGGCCAGCGGCATAAAATCCGTCAGCGCCTCGGCGGCGGCTTCCAGTGAGGATTGATCCAGGTCAGTCAACTCTTGCAGGGCATTTTCGACATCCTCAATTTGGGTTTCCAGCTGGCTCATGGCGGCGAAGGCCTCTTCGTCGCTGATGTCTTCCTCTTGCAGCCGTTCCAGCGCGATTTCCAGGGCATGCAAAAGCGCGTCGCGGTCGACGTCCTCAAGCTCTGTATCGGTGGCGATGGTTTCAATCATCCCGCGCACATCTTCCTGCGCCGCTTGCACGGCTGGCGAGGGCGCGGCGGCGGTCACATCCTGCCCGACCAGCAAAGGGACGAGAATCATCAGCAGCACGGCGGCCAGCAAGACCAGCAGCGTCAGCCATTCACCGCGCCGAAAGTCCAGCGCGATTTTGTCCCGCGCATCAATCTGACGCGCCTGCGCCAGCGCATCGGCAATTTGCGCCGCCTCGATTTCCGCGCCGGTTTGGATGCGCCCCTCAAGCAGTTCAAGCGCGGTGGACACGCGCTCCTTCAAGCCGAACTCCATATCAAAATAACGGGCGCGAATCTGACGCGGCCGCGGAAACAGCAGGGTGTAGAACAGGTTGACAAGGATGCTGATGCCGCAAATCGCCAGCGTCATCAGCGCAAAATCCTGCGCCAGCCAGCCAAACCGCGCGTAGGCGATGATGCCAGCCGGCAGGCTGATGGCTAAGGCGGCGATGATTGCCCGCGGCAGTGTCTTCGATAGCAGCCGCCGCTCATATTGGTTTTCCCAGCTTGCGAGAATCCTGTCGAGTTCGGCGCTTTGGCTTTTGTGGATGGAGGCGGCCGAGCGGCTTGCCATAACCTGACCTGCTGATTGGCTGTCCTTGCCTGTCAGTATATCAGAGAGGGTTCGGGAATCCTACCGCCAGAGGGACAGCGACTCACAAATCGAGCAGCCCGCCTTTTCGCTTGCGCCCATAGGTCGGCAAATCCAGCGGCGCATTCGCCAGCAGGTTCTCGACGCTGTAGCCCTGAATCACCGGATAATTGCCAAAGACATCGGCAAAGGTATCGCGGCTGCGCTGGTTTTCCACTGTTCGCATATACTGTTCAAAGCAGACCATCACGCCGGCCGTCACGCCCAGTCGGTCGACTGTTTCGCGCAGGGC
>DAOUKA010000400.1:0-9141 GCA_034421915.1 Anaerolineae bacterium | reverse complement strand
TGCCCGATAGGCCGCAGGTCGCGGTGGCGGCCGGTTTCAGTGGGCATGGCTTCAAAATGGCGAGCGTTATAGGCGAAATCATGGCTGACCTGGCGCAAAATGGGACAACTACGCACGATATTGCCTTGCACCAATTCGCAAGCCTGTAAAGCTGTATTCCTGACAATCTGCTTCTTTCTGGCGCGAGCGCCAGGGGTCTACGCTGCTCATATCACGGTCGATGGGGATTGCTCTTTGGCGGATGCGGTGCGGGCCGCCAATGCCGATGCGGCGTGGGGTGGATGTCCGGCTGGCGATGGTGAAGATACCATTATCCTGTCGGCAGACCTCACTCTGGAAGGGGAACTCCGCGACATTCGGTCAACGATGACCATTCAAGGCAACGGCCATCGCCTCAGCGGCGCGGAGATGTTTCGGATTTTTTATGTGGTGGATGGCGGCAGTCTGACCATTCATAACCTGACAATGACCGCGGGCCGCAGCAATTCGGATGGCGGCGCGATTCTGGTTGACAGCGGCACGCTGACTGTTCATAACAGCACCATCAGCAACAGTTGGTCAGGCAATTCGGGCGGTGGCATCTCGGCCCTCCACAGCGACGTAACGCTGAACAGCATGCTTCTCAGCGGCAATTCGAGCAGCAGCAGCGGCGGTGGCATCCATTTTGACGATTTTGACACTGACAGAACATACCTCTTGAGCATTAGCAGCAGCACATTCGCGGGAAACAGCACGCATGGCGCGGGGCGGCGCGGCGGGAATGGCGGCGCTGTGTACCTCGAAGGCGGCCAGGCAGCCATCATCAAGAGTACCTTTGCCGACAATCAAGCCTCCCAGCGCGGCGGCGGAATCCACAATGCCGCCACCATGAGCATCGAAAACAGCACCTTTTACGGGAACCGCGCTGTTCAGGGCGCCGGTCTCTATACCAAGGGCGACAGCATAACGACCCTGACACACCTGACTCTGGTCAATAACATAGCCCGTTCTGTTAGCGGTGGTAGCCTCTATAATACGGGGACGCTGAAACTGCGGAACAGCCTGATGGTCGGGAATACGGGCGATGATTGCGTGACCGAGACGGACTTGAGCGAGAATATCGCCAATTTTGTTGCGGATGGGTCTTGTTCAGCGACATTCAGCGGCGCGCCACTCTTGGGTGCGCCAACTGGCTCACCAGCCTATTATCCTCTGCAAAGCATGAGTCCGGCCATTGACGCGGCTGACCCCGATACCTGCCTGGCATCCGACCAAGCCGATACGGAACGCCCGCAGGGTGCAGCCTGTGATATTGGCGCTTATGAATTTCCGGTCGGAATGCCGACAGCGACAGATACACCGACACCGACAGCGACAGATACGGCAACTCACACAGCAACAGCGACGAATACGCCAACGCCAACAGCAACGGATACGCCTACACCAACAGCAACTCACACGGCGACTGCGACTGAAACACCGACAGCAACGAATACGCCGACTGCAACGGCGACGCATACACTGACACCGACGGCGACAGAGACACCAACAGCGACGGCAACAGATACACTGACACCGACGGCGACAGAGACGTATACACCAACAGCGACGAATACGCCAACTCACACGCCGACGGCGACGGATACGCCCACTGCAACAGATACGCTGACACCGACGGCAACTCACACGCCAACAGCGACGAACACGCCAACCGCGACGGATACACCGACAGCAACGAATACGCTGACACCCACTGCGACACCAACGGCGACGCATACACTGACACCCACTGCGACAGAGACGCCAACCGCAACGGCAACAGATACGCATACACCCACTGCCACTGCGACGCATACGCCAACGGCGACAGAGACACTAACGCCAACGGCAACGGATACGCCGACTGCCACGGCGACGAACACGCCTAGTCCAACGGCAACTCACACGCCAACAGCAACAGATACGCCGATACCGACTGCAACAGCAACGCATACGCCTACACCAACAGCAACTCACACGGCGACTGCGACTGAAACACCAACAGCGACGAATACGCCTAGTCCAACGGCAACAGATACACTGACACCGACTGCAACGGCAACGGCAACGGACACGCATACACCCACTGCCACTGCGACGCATACGCCGACGGCGACGAACACGCCTAGTCCAACAGCAACGAACACACTGACACCGACGGCGACAGAGACGTATACACCAACAGCGACACCAACGGCAACAGACACGCCAACCGCAACGGCAACGGACACGCATACACCCACTGCTACTGCGACAGATATACCAACGGCAACGGCGACGAACACGCTGACACCAACAGCGACGAATACGCCAACGGTAACAGATATGCCAACGCCTACAGCAACAGCGACGAATATGGCAACCGCGATAGACACACCGACAGCAACGGCGACGGATACACCGACTGTGATAGCGACGGATGCACCGACCGCAACCTCGACACATACGCCGACGGCGACGGATGCGCCGACCGCGACCAACATACCGACTGCAACGGGTGTGCCAGCGCCGACTGATACATCAGTACCGCCGCCGACCATAACGGATGTGCCAGCGCCAACCGCAACCGACGCACCGCTGCCAACCCGCAGACCGGCTGCGACCAAGAAGCCGACAGCGAACTTGAAACCAGGCCCTACAGCCATTCAGACAACGACGGGCGAAAAACTGCGTGAGAGCGGCATCCATGTATCCGCAACTTATGGTCTGGACAGCGGCGTTCAGTTTCAGCGCCTTGATGCGCATGGCATTGGCATTCAGGCGGTGCTGGACGCCGGCTTTATGGATGCGGTTGATGTCTGGGGCTATGTCGAGCAGGGCGTGGAAATCTGCTTTCCTGAGCAAGGTTCGCTCATCTTTTTGGATGCGGCCACCTCACCGCGGCGCGCCTCGCCGCTGCCCGCCTATCACCGGGCGGGCATGACCTGCGCCCAGCTTGACCGCGCTGGCACGGTTGTCCTCGTATCCCGCCCCGCGCCATTGCCAGCGACAGCCGAAGCGATGGTGACGCTGCAAAACTGTCAGGTAAGGACCACGCACATCCTCAATTTCCGCGCCAGCCCGGCGGGCGATAAAATCAACGGACTCATTCCCTACCGCGTAACCCTGACGGCGATGGCGCGCACATCGGATTGGTTCCAGGTCGACTATCATGGCGCTGTGGGCTGGATCAGCGCCGATTATGTTCAGATGCAGGGGACATGTGGATAGGGGAAATCTGTTATACTGTCAGGGGCTTGGATAGCGACAGGATGGAGGGCGCGTGAAAACCATCGGCTTAATCGGCGGCTTGAGTTGGGAATCCAGCATTGAGTATTATCGCATCATCAATCAAGCCTGCCAAAAGCAGCTTGGCGGCGCGCATTCAGCCGAGTGCATGATGTTTTCCTTTGACTTTGCCGAAATCGAGGCGCTTCAGATAGCCGGCGACTGGGAAACCGCGACGCAGCGTATGATTCAGGCGGCGCGGCAGCTGGAGCAGGGCGGGGCAGGCTGTATCGTTATTTGCAGCAATACCGTGCACAGGATGGCAGATGCCGTGCAGGCGGCGGTGAATCTGCCACTGATACACATTGCCGATGCCACTGCCGAAGCGATTGTGGCGGACGGCTTTCGGAATATCGCCTTGCTTGGCACGCGCTTCACGATGGAGCAGGATTTTTACAAGGGGCGGATGATGGACCGCTTTGGCTTGAATATCCTGACTCCCGATGATGCCGCCCGCGCTCGCGTGCATCGGATTATCTATGATGAACTGGTGCGCGGCGAAATTCGGGAGTCATCGCGGCTTCAATATCAAGCGGTCATCGAAGACCTGCGGTTGGCTGGCGCCGAGGCGGTCATTCTGGGCTGTACCGAAATCGGTTTGCTGATTGAACCACAGCACAGCCCCGTCCCCAGCTTTGACACCACCTGGCTTCATGCCCGCGCCGCAGTCGAATGGGCGCTTGCGGGCTGATGCGCTTTCAATTCGAGCGGCAGGCATCGTTCATCGACAAATCCACCCGCCACAGGCCGCCCTCGACCCCGTTTGCCGCCACCGCCAGGGCGGTTCCTCTTGGCGACAGCCACGACCAGGCGCGTGATTCCCGCGTCAGGCGCAGGGGCAGGGCGCTAATGGTCACCAATTCGCCCGTCCGCCGATTGAAACATTGCAGGGACGGGATGCCCTCAAGCGGACGTATCAGGTAGATGAAACGATTCTCGAAGACAATCGGCGCCGGATAATTGCTGCCCGGCAGCGCCGCCTCGAACAGAAGCTCGCGCCCGCCATAAGCCGACTGCCAATAATAACCGCTCAGGCCGTCAACCTGCATGCCAGCCACCGCATGAAGACCATCAGCCGCCAGCCCGGGCACGGTCAGAGAGGGCGGCAGCGTCTCCAAAGGTCCCATGAGCATCTTGCCCTCCACATCCCCCGTAAAATAATATACTGGCTCGCCATACGCGCCAAAATAATAAGCCAAAAATATCCCCGGCGTCTCCGTCCACAAAAATCCGCGCAGGCTGTGCTGATGCAGGCCATCATGGATCAGGCGCTTGAATGAGCCATCCGGTTCTGCCGAGAGGATGGTATGCAAATCATTCTGATAGACAATCCGCCTAGCATTGGGCGCGAAAATCATGGCCGAGCCGTCAAACAAATCCGCATTCTGCTCGCCCGACTGGGTAATCATCGCCGCGCCGCTCTGCTCAATCATCGCGGCATTTACATAATGCGCATCGGGATGTTCCACCTGCTCGAGTTCATCATCCGCCAGACTGTGCCGCCGCCAGTCCAGTTCGGTGAACACCGCGCCGTCGCAGCCGACGCCATAAATCAGGACATCCTCGCTCAGCCACTCCAGCATGACCACTTCTTCGCTGGCAATCTGACGCACGGCCGGGGTTTCCGGCGCTGGATGCGGCGCGAAGTTCACTGGCTCGGCATCCAGGCGCACCTGCACACTCGCCAGCGCATCCTCCACAAACAACTCAAAAGGCGCGCGAAAGCTCTGGGTGCGCTCTGGCGGCAGGGCATAATCCAGCAAAGCCGTGCCGCAGGCATCCACCAAAAAGCCGAAGCCCTCGCCAATCCATTCTTCAGCGGCGTTGTAGGCTTTCACATCGATACGAATGCGGGTGTAGGCTTGGCTGCCGGAATTGTACACATCCCCAAAGACGACGGGCGTCTCGCCGCCGAAGCCGTCCGACTGCGCTCCAACCTGTGTGTGGGACAGGGCCAGCGCCAATTTGTCCTGCGCCGCCAGCCGAGCGCCGGGCAAGCACAGCCAAGCTATGCCCAGCATCAAAACTACGCGCATGGTTTCTCCCCATGTTCATTCACCGACGCCCCTGATTATAAGACGCAGGCCGCAAATGACCAGTGCATGGTTAAAACAAAAAGGACGCACCTTGCGGCGCGCCCTTTCTAGTCAGTCTGTCGTTTTGCTTCTGCTTATTCGCTGGCGCCGGTCATGCCTTCGAGCAGCTGCGGGATGAACCAGATGTCCAGCAGGCTCACCGATTCGCCGGCGGCAGCCAGCTGCGCGCCATCTTGCAGGTTCAGCGGGCCTTCCCACAAAAAGATTTTGCCGGCGTTCATCGGGTCGGTCTGGAAAGCCTCGATTTCGGCGGCAAATGCGTTCAGGCTCTCGATGGTCGCCATGCTCAGCGCATCGCCCAGCTTAAAGCCAATCACGCTGGCATCGCTGTCGGTATAATAGCCATCCGCGTTAATCTCGTCCCACTTCGGCTCGAGCCAAAGCCATTCCTGCTCCCAGGTGCCAGCCATCACGCGCTGCATAACATCCAGATAAGCCGGGCCCCAGTTGTAATAGGCGGCGCCAATGCAGGCGGCCGGCGCTTCCGAGCAGCCGTTGACGTTGCCATAGGGAATGCCATAGCTCATATCGCCCTCGGCCATATACTGACCGGCGACTGTAATCGCTTCAGTCGTATCAATGCCGGAGATAATCACATCGACATCGCCATCGAGGAAACTGGTCGCCACTTCGGTCGGATCCAGCGTGACGCCGGGGATGTTGAACCAGAAACCAATCCAGACCACCTCGAAGCTGATGTCATCCGCCATCATATCGTCGCGGTAGTTATCGGCACAGTAACGCGCGCCAAGGTAGCTCGAAGCCACCAGACGGCGGGTCTCGGCATTAATCAAAGCGCCCAGATAGCCAAGTTTGCCGGTTTCGCTGGTCAAGGCGGCGGCACAGCCGGCAATCATACGCGGCAATTCCATCAGGCCGTTGAAGTTGCCCACGTTGGCGGGTGGCAGCGGCGGCAGTTCGTGCATCACAGCATGGTCGCCGGCTATGATGTCGTTCGCCTGAATGGCGTTGCTGCCGGTGATGTTGATAAAGGTCACGTCGGGGAAAGCCGCCGCGACCACGTTGGTATCTTCTTCGAAGCTGTCCGAGGTGGTGAAGATGACGGATGCGCCTTCATCAACCATCAACTCGACCACATCCATCAAGGTGGTTTCGGGCGCATCGGCCGGATTAAGGCTCTCGAATTCGAGCATCTGTGCGCCAGGCAAGTTGGCCACCACATACTCGCCGGCTTCATGATGCGAGGTACTCCAGCCGCGGTCATCATTCGGGCCCACCAAAACAACACCAAAAACAATATCTTCCTGCGCGGCCGCCGGGATCAGGGCAAGCGCGGCCAAGGCAAGAACCAAGAAAAACAACAGCAATTTGCGGAACATATACGCCTCCAAAATAGAATCATCGAATTTGAAAATGTGACAGCACACTGCAACTCAAGTTTAACAAATTCCACCATCACGGCAAGCGACAAATCCGGCAAATCAGGGGCGCCGGTTATGACAGGCGCCCCCTATGCTTCTTTTCCCCAAGGCTCAGCCGCCACCGATAAGAGTAGCAATGCGAGTAGCCTCAGCATTGGCAGTAGCAGCATCAGCAATGGCGGTAGCAGTTGTTCCAAGGATGAACTCGTTGGGGACAGCATGCGTCAGGCAGTGCCATGGCGCCGCGGTTGCCCGATTAATGCAATGCATACCGGGCGGATTAGTTGCCTCCCATCCACATATATGCTGCCAGGTACTGCCTGGGCGTATCTGGTCTGGGAACGCGGTCATGCAGAGCCTCCTTGACCAAGGCAAATCCGGCGACACCTCAGGCCGCGGGCCGCCGCTTCCTCCTGCTATGACTGGCGCTGCTCCACTCACTGGGACTGGCGGCGCTGCTCCATCCATAAACTCCTCCAGCGAGACCGATACCTCGCCGCGCTCTTCAGCCGCCGCATACCAGCCCAGCCGCCAGAAATAGGCATTCTCTTCGGCCGTCCCCGAGTTGCAGAAATCCCATTCCGCGTAGCATTTGTTGGGCTCCGCGCCGGCTGGCACTGACGAAACCGATGATAACGAGCGCGAGTAAGAAGGCGCTGAAGCCTGTTGCTGAGCCATGCACTCGCTCACCGAGACCGACACCGCGCCGCTTTCCACCGCCGCCACGCACCAGCCCAGCCGATAGGCATTCTCTTCTGCGGCCGCTGACGAAGATGGCGAGGACGACGATGGCGATGACGAAGACGACGATGATGACGAGGACGAAGACGACGATGATGACGAAGACGAGCGCGGGTAAGACACGGATCCCTCTTCCCGACCCATGCAGGCGCTCACCGAGACCTCTATGGCGCCGCGCTCAACCGCCGCGACGCACCAGCCCAGCTGCCAGTGATACGCATTCTCGGCTTCACTGCCCGAGTTGCAGAAATCCCATTCGGAGTAGCATTTGTTGGGGTCGGAGTCTGCCCCCCCCCCCGACTGCGCCTGCGCCAGCAAAGCCAGCACGACGCAGGCGGCGAAGAGAATGACACTGACGAACCAACGCGATAGCTTCTGTAAATTCATATTGACTCCCTTGCAAAGTTGGATTGAGTAAATGGCAGTACATCGCGCCGCTTGGCAGTTTAGCACTCGCATTTTCCAATGTCAAATCAAGGGGCGGGGCAAACTGCCTCGATGGGCATTGAGAAAAGCCCGAATATCGGTTATAATTGTTTTATGAGGGCATCAAGTTTGTCGGGGACAGTGATTGATATGTCAAGAAGGACGATGATACTCATAGCATTTATGCTGACTGTCGCCGCGATTCTTGCCCTGAGCCAATTTTTGCAGAATCAGGCGGCGCTGACGCTGACGGTGGCGGTCAACCCGATGGCTGAGGATTGGATGCGAGAGGTCGCCGCCGACTTCAATGAGGGCAGCTTTTTTGTCAATGGCACGACCCGCATTCAGGTTCGCCTCACAAGGGCGGCCGATGTTGCCGTCTGGGAAGGCGAGCTTGGCTGGGATCGCAGCGATCATCCGGATGCTTGGCTGCCGGCCGCATCGCTGTCGCTGGGTTATATCGACAGCCGGCTGCCATTCAAGCTGGCGGTGGATTCGCTTGCGCGGACGCCTTTGGTCTGGGGCGGGTTTGACAGCCGCGTTCGCCTGCTGTCCGCCGACGGCAGCCTGGATTGGGACCTGATTGGTGATGCGGTGCGGAGGGATGGCGGGAATTGGGCATCCCTTGGCGGCGAGGACAGCTGGGGTTTCCTCAAGCTGGCTTATCCAAGCCCGTCCGATGATGTCGCCGGTTTGGCGGTGCTCTTCTCGGGCGCCGGTCACTTTACGGCTTCCAAGACGCTTGAGCGGCCGACCTTGCTGGCGGAGGACTTTAACGACTGGATGGATTCTATTGCGGCGAGTGTTCCCAACTTCCAGACCCTCGGCAGCGACCCGGCCGAGAGCATGGCCTCGCGGGGCGCCTCGGTGGCTGAAATCGCGCTGCTGCCGGAGGTTTTGTGGCTGACCAGCCTGGATGGCTTCGCGCAGGATGACCCGCTCCGGCTGAGTTATCCCGCTACACAGGTCAGCCTGGATTTTCCCTTCGCTGTCTGGGATGACGCCAATACAGACGAGCATGTCAAAGCCGCCGCCGGTGTGTTTGCGGATTATGTCGCTGGCAGTGGACAAGACACGGTGACCGCTTTTGGCCTGCGCCCGGCCCATCGTGAGCCGACGGCGGCGGATGCTGCCTTTGCGCGCGGCGCCGCGGCCGGCATCCGCCTCGAGCCGGATTATGGGCAGTTTGTTGATATGCCCGACAGGAACAC
>DAOUKA010000399.1:0-7802 GCA_034421915.1 Anaerolineae bacterium | reverse complement strand
GGCGATAATAATCCAGATGCCAGTCCAGCAAATACTGATAGGCGCCAGTCAAAAAGGAGCCGCTGCCACAAGCCGGATCCAACACTCGCAGTTTGGCCGCTTGTGCCGGCGTTTTGCCTTCCAATAATTTGCCGACGGTGTTGGCGACGATGTAATCGACGATATAAGTGGGCGTATAATAGACGCCGCCGGCTTTGCGGACTTCGGGCTTGTCCTCGACTCGCGCCAGTCCGCCCGCGCTGAGTTCGATGACCTTGCCCAAAAAGCGCTCATAAACTTGCCCGAGGATGTCGGCTGGCAATACCGAAAATTCGTAGGGGCTGTTAGGATAATACAAATTGTCGATAATCCGTCGCAGCGGCTCGTCGCTTAGGCTGATATTCAGCGACAGGGTATCGGCATTGCCAGACGAGCGCTCGCCAGGTTCAAAGTGAAACAGGCCGGAATTATACTTGTCATCGGCTTCCTTAAACAGGATTTTCAGTTCGCTGTACACCTGCTTGCCGGGACTGGCGGCTCTTTGCAAACGACCATAAGGCTCGATATTGCGGTCTTCGGCAATGCGAAAAAAGACAATGCGGTCAATCGTGCGCTGCACCAGCAGGTTGAGTTCGCGCTGGTTCAGGCTGCCGTTATGCAGTGCCATGTCTTTGGCCAGCATTTCGCGCCAGCTTTCCATCTCGCGCAAAAAGGCCTCATCCACCGGCAGGGCGCCGCGTGTCTTTTCATCCTCAATCCAGACCCGCAGCGCCCCATCCTGCACCGCCTGCCGACTGAAGAGCGACTCGAATTCGCCCCATTTCTCGATGTAGTCGGGATAATGATAATAGCGCAGACGGCCTTTGCTGGCCGGGTCGTTTCTATGCGGCTGTATGCGGCAGTCGTAGATGATGAACTCCTCGAAATCGCTTAGAATGCTGACCGGCAGGTTGCCCGACCAGCCATAGCGCCGCAACTGATAAGCCGGGCTGGGGTCATCTTTCAGGTTGAGGGCCGGCTTTTTAGTCTCCAGATAAAAGTGGGTTGTCTTGCCAATCCGAAAGCCATAATCGGGATGTTTGGGTTTGCCTTCCACCAGGACGCGGGTTTCGTGGCTGACCTGATTCCTGTCGCGCACATCCCAGCCCAGCGCCTCAAAGAACGGATTGACAAATTCCACCCGCAGCTGCGTCTCGTTGTAATCGCGGCGTTTATAGACGTCGCTGTCCCGCTCAAATTTTTTTACCAGTCGAACGACGCTGTCAGGCGCTGTCATGTCGCTTCTCCCTGTGTTAGGGTACGTTCTGCCATTCCTCTGTGCCCTCCGCGCCTCTGTGGTGAAAATCTAAGGCACGACCCGATGCGTCAGCATATCGTTGATGACGACCACCATGCGCCGCAATTCGTCTTCCAGGTCGCGGCTGATGCCATCCTGTATCACCGCCTCGCGGAAGAGGTCGCGCGCCTGCCGAATGTTCTCCTGCCCCTCGCGCAGACGGCACAAACCAGCCCGCATCTGCTCCCGCGCCTCGCGGCTCGCCGGGCTGGTGTAATAATCGGGGAAATCCCAGCCATGCTGCGCCGCCACCCGCTGCAAGCCATTGACAAATTCCTGCACCGTGTCAATATGCTGCGCCGCGCCGCGCTGCAAAAGCTCGCACAGGTTCTCGCTCAGGCTGGTCTCCATGCTGAAATCAAGTCGGTCAATATCCGCATAACGCGCCGCCACCTCCTCCCGACCGCCAGGCTGCGGGCGCAGTGAGGTCTTCTGCGGCGACATGCCCGTGAAAATGGTGTACAGCACCCCCACGCACATATTATGCACATCCTGGGCATACTGCTGCTGCGCCTCGGCCTTGTCATTGTCCAGCTGACGCGAACTGTTGAAGTCAATCACCTTGAGATGACCGCCATCCCAATACACATGCTCCAGCTTGTGATCCAAATAGACAATCCGATGAGAATGCGCCAGCGACAGCAAATCGCTGAACTGCACCGCCAGCGACAAACCCTCTTCGCTGGGCAGACGCCAGCGATTCCCGGCGCGGTTCGGCTTCATCAGATAAAACAGGCTGTGATGCCGCGGCAAATGCTCCAGCGACAAATACGGCCGCCAGCCCTCAGCCGCATACTCCGACATGGATTCCACGAAGCCGCCCACATCATCCCGAAACGCGGCAATCTCGCCCGAACGCGGCGCTTCATCCGGGTCAGAGACATAACCGCAGTCATACAGCCTCACGATGCCGGCGCTCCCCGAAAGGCGCGCCAATATCTCCGCCTCGTTGCCAAAGGCGCGGAACTCCCAGCGCATCTCGCCATCCGGGTTCAGATGTTCCGGGCGCATCACCTTGAACGCCGCCCGCCTGCCACTTTGCTTGTCCACCGCATCGAGCACGCGGGCATAATGCCCCAAAGCGAAAGTGTCATTAAAGTTGTCTATTCGATACACTTCATCCAGTCGCGCCATCATCCGTTCCATCTGTCCATTGCCTGCGGGGAATAGACAAACAATCTACCATTTTCCGCTGATTTGATACAGGGTAGTTTTGCCCGCGGCAAGCGGCCGCCTCCCATAAGACAAAGACCCGATCTTTTGTTACAATGACGCTTCAGCCGATTTTTCGTCGATTTTTCGGAGGAAACCCGGTGCCTTATCTTGCAGGCTGGGCGCTGCTCTTGAGCTTGTTTTACAGCGGTCTCGCGCTGGCGCAGACCGAGCCAGCCGCGCCGCCGCATATCCTGGCCGCCGCCCGCCGCGCCGCCGAAACCGACCTGCCGCAGTTAGGCGCGCCGCAGGGCTGGTCACACGCGATTTTGGAGAACATCAAAACCACCGCGCTTGGCTGTCAGCTGACAGCCGGGCTGGAGCTTCCCGCGCCCATCGAGGTGCATCGCCTCGAACTGCGCTACAAGGATTCCGCTTATGACGTCCATGTATCCCCCGATGCCAGCTTGGTGCAGCTGTGCGACGAGCGCTTCCCTGGATTGCGCGGCGGTCTGGTCGCCGCCAGCCGAGACGGCTCGCTGGACGACCGCGATGGCGACGGGATCCCCAACAGCGCCGACCCCTGCCCGACCATCGCCGGCAGCCCATCCGCCGCCCGGCCGGGCTGTCCACAGCCAAGCCCCAGCGACCGCGATGGCGACGGCATAGCCGACAGTGACGACCTCTGCCCCCGTCAGGCTGGCGCCGCCGCAGCCAATGGCTGTTCAATCCTGCCAGATGCCGATGCCGACGGCGTGCCGGATGACGACGACATCTGCCCCGGGGACAAAGGCGCCATCCGCCGCGGCTTTGCGCTCGGCTGCCCGCTAAACGGGAGCGGAAGCTCGCCATCGGTTCGGCAGGCCGGCGATGTCTGCCGCATCCTTGGCGATGGCATCCGCCTGTTTGACCGCGCCGCCGTGAATGCCGCCATCATCGGCATCTACTATCGCTCGCAGGCGGAAACTGGCGCCGGCGATGTCATCGGACGCGACGCCGCCAGCAGATGGTATCGAATCAAGGAGGGCTGGGCCGCCGCCCCTTCCCTTGAACTCGGCGGCGCCTGCTACAACATCCCGCTTGTCAACGTCACCCTCGCGCCAGCGGCCGGCTGCTTTCTGCATCCAAGCGGCGACTCCGCCAATGTGCGCAATGGCCCCGCCACTGGCCGGCGGCCGGTGGCCAAAATCTATCCCGATCAGATCTATGCTGCGCTCGGCCGCAGCTTCAGCGGCGACTGGCTCTTCTTCAATCAGGGCTGGGTGAGCCGGGCTGTGGTGGAACTCCTTGGCGATTGCAGCGATTTGCCCGCGCTTGACCCCCAATCTGTCGGCAGCGGCACGATCTTCTTCTGTCCCCCAGAATACACGGGCTGGCTGCCGCCCCGCATCGCGATCGGCCGGGCAAATGCCCGCATCGCCGCCGGCAGCATTCCCAACCGTCTCCGCGCCCAGCCGAGCATCACCGCGGCTCAAATTGGCGAGATACCCACCGGCCGGATACTGGATGCCGTCGTGGACGGCCCCGCCTGCAAGGAAAATTTTGTGTGGTGGCAGGTGCAGGTGGATGGCGCGGTCGGCTGGACAGCCGAGAGCGATGTCAAGGCGAATGTCTATTATATCGAGCCGCTTGAACCTGCCGCCTCCATCGCCGCAGCCAGCCCGCCGCCCGCCGCCAAGGCCGCCAAGCTCAGCGCCATGCACAGCCTGCCAGCCGCATCCCCGCACAGCCTGACATGGTCACCATCCAGCCTCGCCTTGATTCACGATAACGGGAAAATCGCTGTCTACAGCTATCCGGGCTTCGCTGACATCACCGCCCATTATCATCTGCCGGCCGCGCTGGATGCGACCGCCATCGCCTTCAGCGCCGCCGGCCCTTTTCTGGCGATTGGCAGTCGGGACGGACGCGTCTGCATCGCCCAGCCCGATGACGCCGCCGCCTGCCTGCCACAAAGCCATACCCATCCGGTGCGGGCGCTGGCATGGTCGCGGACGGGCCGCCAACTGGCATCCGCCAGCGGCTTCAGCCAAACTGCCACCGTCGGCCACTGGACGCTGAAAGTCTGGCATCTGAACGGCTTCTCGCCGCCATCAGGTTCACCTCCCGCTCTGTTTATCAATTACGCCTTTCCCTATCCACTCACCGATCTGGCTTTCAGCGCCGACGATGCTTGGCTGGCCGTCACCGGCGAGTCAGCCGCCCGCCAGCGAGCCGCCCTCTGGATTTACGGCGCCGCCGACGGCGCCCTGCATGTCTCGAAAGCGCTGGTCTACAGCGGATACAGCTTCGTAACCCCTTCACCCAACCCGACGCTGGGCGATTTTGTCTATAATCACGGCGACAGCGCCTGGCGCATCAGCCTCCCGCACGCGCAGGATGTCCGCTTCTACCAGCAGCCCGGCGAACGCTTGAAGGCGCTCGCATTTCGCCATCAAGCCCTCGACGGCGCGGAAGTTCTGTTTGCCCTCGCCGCCACCGCTCCCGCCGATTCAGGAACGCTCCGCTTGGTCAACGCCCTCAGCCGCGCCGCGCCAGCCGCCTCATTGCCGCTCAATCCGGCCGACCTGGCTTTTAGCCCCGATGGCGCCGTCATCGCCGCCGCCGAACCCAGCCAGCGACGCGTCCTCATTCTTGGCCTGACAGACCCATAGCCCGCGCCGCCTGGGGCAATCGCCCTGCCAACATTTGACAATAGAGACTGCCTGTGCTAAACTGTCAAGTGACGCGATCTTCCGTCCTTCTCAATCCAACCAACTTTGCAAGGAGGTCAATATGAATTTGCAGCAGCTATCGCGTTTGTTCGTTACAGTTATTCTATTCTTAGCCTGTGTCGTGCTGGTTTTGCTGGCGCAGGCGCAAGGCGAGGCAGAACCCAATAAATGCCACACCGATTGGGATTTCTGCAACTCAGGCAGCGAAGCCGAAAATGCCTATCACTGGCAGCTGGGATGGTGCGTAGCGGCGGTTGAACGCGGCGCGGTATCGGCATCGGTGAGCGCCTGCATGGGTCAGGAAGAGGGAACCGTCTCTTACCCGCGCACATCCTCTTCATCATCCTCGTCGTCCGCGCCAGCAGCCGCAGACGACAACAAATGCTACACCGAGTGGGATTTCTGCGACTCGGGCAGCGAAGCCGAAAACGCCTATCACTGGAAGCTGGGCTGGTGTACCTCGGCTGCCGAGCGCGGCACCATGTCGCTATCGGTGGATCAGTGCATGGGGGAAGGGCCAACAACAGGAAGCCCGCCGCCCGAAGAGACGACGGAGCCAGCGAACCGCTGCTACTTCTGGGATCCTATAAATAGTGTTTGTCTACGGTGGATCCTGACGCCTTACCATTGGACGGCAACTATACCGCCAGGGATGATGTGCACTCATCGGGAGAAGTCGTGGCCATTCCACTGTATGAATCATGCTCCCGCCTTTGCGTGGATCCTCGACATTACCGCTACTGCTCAAGCTGGCGGCTAAGCATTGGGAAAAGAAGCATAAGATGGTGACAGTCGAAGGGCAGGGGCGCTTGTCATGCAGGCGCCCCTTTTTCGTTTCCCGTTCCAGCGCGATTTTCTCCAAACCGATTTGACAACAGAGACTGCGGGTGTTAAATTATCAGGAACTTCGCGGTCATCATCGATATTTACCAAATCAATTTTATTTGCCGAGAGGAGAATCAATATGAAGTTGCAAAAGGCATCACGTTTGTTCGTTAGCGTCGTTTTGTTCGCCGCCTGCGTCGTGCTGGCTTTGCTTTCCCAGGCACAGTCGGGGGGGGGGGGCAGACTCCGAACCCAACAAATGCTACTCCGATTGGGATTTCTGCAATGCTGGGACTGAAGCCGAAAACGCCTATCACTGGCAGCTGGGCTGGTGCGTAGCAGCCGTTGAGCGCGGCGCCATAGAGGTATCGGTGAGCGCCTGTATGGGGCGGGAAGAGGGGTCAGTGTCTTATCCCCGCTCATCATCCTCGGCGTCAGCAGCCGCAAATGACAACAAATGCTACACCGAATGGGATTTTTGCAGTGCTGGCAGTGAAGCCGAGAATGCTTACTTCTGGCGGCTGGGCTGGTGTGCGGCGGCGGTTGAGCGCGGCGCTCTGTCAGGAGAACTGGGGCATTGTATGCGTGGAGAAACCCCACCAACAAGAGCAGCCCCGCTACCCGATGAGACGCAGGATTTGCCTTGGGGAAGGGCGTACTGTTTGCTAACCTATCCAAGCAACGGCAACCACAGAGAAGGCGTCACAGATTATATATGTGGATGGGATGAAATTAGACCGCCAGGGGTGGTTTGCATATCGCGGAACTCGAATCCGCCATGGGAATGTGAGGATGGTTTTTCTACCATCGCTCCAAACGGCGGCCTTACCGCTACTGCTTGGTGGGCGGATCGCTGAGCCTTGGGGAAAAGAGGCATAGCATCGTGACAGGGGGCGCCTGTCATAACCGGCGCCCCTGTTTGCCCTAATCTTGGCGGCCTGAATGTGGTATCATCCCCCATCATCGCCCGCCAACAGCAAAGACAGCCTGATGACCCCAGCAAAACACTTGGCGCTGCGCGGCTCGATATGCTATCTCCGCCAGGATCCCTTCCTGAACCCGCCTGATGCCTGCCTGACTTATGAAGCGGACGGCATTATCCTGATAAAAGCCGGCCGCATCCGCGCCCTCGGCCCCGCCAGCGAAATCCGCGCCAGCCTGCCGCCAGACACACCCATTCGGCATTATCCGCATTCGATTCTGATGCCCGGCTTCATCGACGCCCACATCCACTATCCCCAGGTCGAAATCATCGGCTCCTATGGCGCGCAGCTGCTGGAATGGCTCAGCAAATACACCTTCCCCGCCGAAGCCAAATTCCATGATGCCAAACACGCCCGCGCCATAGCCCAATTTTTCATTGCCGAACTCCAGCGCAACGGCACAACCGCCGCCTCGGTTTTCTGCACCTCCGCCGCCGCCTCGGTCGATGCCATTTTTCAGGCGGCCCAGCCCGACAATATGTTGATTCTGGCGGGCAAGATGATGATGGACAGCCACGCGCCCGCCGCCATCCTCGATACAGCACAAGCCAGCTATGACGATTCCAAAACCCTCATCGGGCGCTGGCACAGGCAGGGCCGCCTGCTCTATACCCTGTCGCCGCGCTTTGCCTTGACCAGCAGCCCGCAGCAGCTGGAACTCGCCGGCGCTTTGATGCGCGAGCATCCGGATATACGGCTGCAATCGCACCTGTCCGAGAGCCAAGCGGAAATCGCCCGCGCCCGCGAATTGTACCCCCAGCGAGCCAACTACACCGATATTTATGAGCATTATGGCCTGCTCAATCCGCGCGC
>DAOUKA010000398.1:0-2018 GCA_034421915.1 Anaerolineae bacterium | reverse complement strand
CCAGACGGCGGCGGCAATCAGGGCAACTGAAGTGATGAGCAGTAATCGAATTCGCAAATCCATCGCCGGCAGCCTCCATCATCCCAGCGAATTGTGGCACAGCCAGCGCATCCCGACAAGCGCCTGTTCCCGCCGGCTCGCGCGGTAAGCTATCATTTTACCTATACTCACAAGCCCAAGGAGACGAATTATGCCCGCTCGCTTTGCATGGAAAGACGACCGCCAACGCGCCATGGTCTACATTATCGAAGGCGATTGGAATTGGAAAGATTATCATCAGGCGGTGCGCGCGGCGGCTTTCTCGCTGACCGGCATCGAGCATCCGGTGGACAGCGTGATTGACCTGCGGGCAAGCACCCGCCCAAGCCTGCCCGCCGGATTATGGGCGCATCTGCGCTCATTTGGCCGCAAAAATCAGGCCTGCCTGAGCGGCCGCGCGGCGGTCATCGGCTTGCCGGCGGCCGCCTTGGAAACGCTGCCGCCGCTCGCTGACAAGACCCTGCCCACGGCCGACGGCTTTGTCCGATTTGTCGATAGCCAAGCTGAACTGGAGCGGGTGCTTGACGAATGGGCGAATCAGCCGCCCTCAAGCTAAGCCTCTTTATGGGTTCATCAAAACTTGCCGGGAATCCCATCCTGTGTTAAAAATGGCGGAAGACGCAGCTTGACATATCCACAAAATCGCCGCCTTAACTGGCAGAGGACCGCATGATGACAACCTCCAAACGAGTCCTATGGCTCATGGCGCTGCTTGCCCTTGTACCGCCGATTCTCTATGCCTATTTGGGGTCATTCAGCCGAATGATACACGATGACGACTATGGAATCATGCTTGTTGGCCAGGAGAAGGGCGCCTGGGAGGGGATGCTCCATTGGTATAACAGCTGGACCGGGACTTATACCCGCACCTTCTTCGCCAGCGCGCTGGCGCCGCTGGATTCCCTGGCACCCAGGCTCATGCCTGCGCTGATTATCCTGCTGTGGCTGGGCGGGACCTATTGGCTTGTTAGTCAAGGGCTGGCTTATTTGGGGATAAGCCGCTTGCGTCGGCCGCTGGCTCTCTCGATGTCCGCTCTGAGTGTCGCTGCCGCCATCTATGCCTTTTATTCGCCCCAGTCGTTTTACTGGTACACCGCCAGCATCCCTTACACCCTGCCGGTTGCCCTGCTCACGATTTACATGGCGCTGGCAATCTGGATGGCGCCGCGATGGCGAAAGAATATCCCCTCATTATTGGGGGTAGGGGCGGTTGGTTTTCTGGTGGCCGGTTTTTCCGAGATGTATCTGGTATTCCAACTGACCCTGTTCACGTTCTGCCTGCTGATGAGTTTGGCGTTCCTGGGGAGTTCGGTTCGCTCGCGTTATGCCCCGCTCATTGGAGCGGGCTGGCTGGGGACCTTGGCGAGCCTGCTGGTACAGTTGAGTTCGCCCGGGGGCGCGATTCGCGCGGAAGTTATTGTGAATCGTCACGGGCCACCGGATCGTTCGGCATCGCACTTGCTGTTTGACACTTTGGAGCAGACATTTGGTCTTGCTCGCCATGCGGAAGTCTTTGTCGGATTGATGATGCTTATGGGAGTGGGTTTGCTGGTGATGCTCATCGCATACCAACCGCCATCGAGCGTCCAAACCAAAACCTGCCTTCCCTCCCTCCCGCTTTGGCTTGGCTTGATTTTTCAGCTGCTGTTTATTCCGCTGCTGTGGAGTCACACGAGCGATAATCCGCAGCTGTTGGGGCGCTTCAGCATTCGTTATATGACGATTATCACGCTTAATATAATATCGATATTGGGTTTTCTGGTTATGCTTTGGCAGCGCGGGCGCATCAACACTTATTTACAGAAGCGGCAGCGCGGCTGGCTGATGGCCGGGTGCATCATGGCCTTTCCTTGCCTTTTCGCGCTGCTGTTTTTCATACCGCAAATAAGGAATATCGACTATCGCGCAGCCGTCTATCTGTTCACGAGCGTCCACGTACTCCTGGCTGTATTGACATGGCAGCTGTCATCCATACTTGA
>DAOUKA010000397.1:0-2380 GCA_034421915.1 Anaerolineae bacterium | reverse complement strand
ATATAATCGGTCTGCAAGCGGCGCAGGCTGTCCTCAAGCGCATGGATGATATGATGCCGACTAAGCCCTTCGCCATTGGGCCCAGCCCACATTCGGCCGCGGACTTTGCTGGCGATAATCATCTCATGCCGATTTTGTGATTTCAGCCACTTGCCAATCACCCTTTCGGATTCGCCGCCGATGTGTCCGTTAAGCCAGCGCGAGTAGATGTTGGCGGTGTCGAAGAAATTGATGCCGCGCTCGGCAGCGCGGTTCATCAGCGCCAGCGATGTCGCCTCGTCGGCGCTGGCGCCAAAATTCATCGTGCCCAGACACAGGCGGCTGAGGGAATGATATGATATAATCGGTCACAATCATACAGCCAAAGCGATGCGAGGTGCTATGTTTCGGAATATAGTCAGAACAATTTTTGGTGACCCGAGGGAACGCGCTCTTTCGGTTTCTCAGGACACGGTCAATCAAATCAATGCGCGGGAAGCGGCGCTTCAAAAACTGAGCGATGAGCAGCTGCTGGCAAAACAGCGGAGTTCAAAGCGAGGCTGGCACAGGGCGCCAGCTTTGAGGACATTCTGATGGATGCTTTTGCTGTTGTGCGCGAGGCATCGGTGCGGACGACTGGCCTGCGCCACTATGATGTGCAGATGATTGGCGGCATTGTCCTGCACGAGGGACGCATTGCCGAAATGAAGACCGGCGAGGGGAAAACCCTGGTTGCCACCCTGCCGCTGTATTTGAATGCGCTGGAAGGGCGCGGCGCTCATCTGGTTACGCCCAATGATTATTTGAGCAAGCATGGCTTGCAGACCATGGGGCCCATTTATCATTTGCTGGGTTTGTCGGCGGCGGTTATCCAAAACACCGGCGGGCAGCCCGACAGCGGCTCTTTTCTTTATGACCCCAATTTCATCTCTGACGATGCGCGTTATCAAAATCTGCGTCCCATCAGCCGCCGCCAGGCATATCAGGCTGATATTTTGTATGGCACCAACAACGAATTCGGCTTCGACTATCTGCGCGACAACATGGTCTTGTCGGCTGAACAGCTGGCGCAGCGAGAACTGCGCTATGCGATTGTCGATGAGGTCGATAACATCCTGATTGATGAGGCGCGGACCCCCTTGATTATTTCGGGGCCTTCGGACGAACCTTCGGATTATTATCGGCGCTTTGCCGCCATCGTCAAAAGGCTCAGGCAGAGCAGTGAGGACAGCGTCGAGGCGGAAGAGCCCGATGGCGATTTTGTGCTGGATATTCAGGACCGCATCGTCTATCTGACCGAACAGGGCGTCGAGAAAGTTGAGCGGGCCTTGGGGCTGGCGCAGCTTTATCATCCTGAGAATGCCGAGATGCTGCCTTATCTGGATAACTGCCTGCGGGCGCAGACCCTCTATCAGAATGACAAGGAATACATTGTCCAAAATGGCGAGGTGATTATCGTTGACGATTTCACCGGTCGTTTGATGCCGGGTCGGCGCTTTTCAGAAGGTCTGCATCAGGCGATTGAAGCCAAGGAGGGCGTCCAGATTCGCCGCGAGAACATCACGATGGCGACGATTACCTTTCAGAACTTCTTTCGCATGTATGACAAGCTGGCTGGCATGACTGGCACGGCGCTGACCGAGGCGGAGGAATTTGAGAAAACCTATGAATTGGATGTTGTTCCGATTCCGACGCACCGCCCGGTGATTCGCGAGGATGGGAATGATTTGATTTATGTCAATGAAAAGGCGAAATGGAATGCGATTGTCGCCGCCATCCGCGAGCGAAACGAACGCAAGCAGCCGATTCTGGTAGGCACGGTGGCGGTCGAGACCTCTGAACGTCTCAGCAGCTATCTCAGCAAGGCGGGAATTCGGCACGAGGTTTTGAATGCGAAGCAGCATGAGAAGGAAGCCGAGATTATCACACAGGCGGGCCGGCCGGCCGCGGTGACGATTGCCACCAATATGGCTGGGCGCGGCGTCGATATTCTGTTGGGGGGCAACCCGGAGGGGCTGGCGCGGCAGGCCTTGCGGCGGCAGGGGACTGACCTGACTGGGGCAACGGAAGCGCAGTGGCAGCGGGCATTGACGGCGGCACAGGCGCTGGTCGAACGCGACCGACAGCTTGTGCTGGAGGCAGGCGGGCTGTTTGTCCTGGGCACGGAACGTCATGAGGCGCGCCGCATTGACAATCAGCTGCGCGGCCGTTCGGGCCGTCAGGGGGATCCTGGCGAATCGCGCTTTTATTTGAGCCTTGATGATGAACTGATGAGACGTTTTGCCAACGACAATGTAAAACGTCTGATGAAAACCGCCGGCTTCCCTGAAGATGAGGCGATTCAGCATAATATGATTAGCAAATCCATCGAGCAGGCGCAGATCCGAGTCGAGGGGCATAA
>DAOUKA010000396.1:0-2667 GCA_034421915.1 Anaerolineae bacterium | reverse complement strand
GCGGGGACAAGACCTGGCCCGCGCCGCAAGGCTGGGACGGCGAGGGGCAGTGGCCTGGGCCACCCGACCCCGTGCTCGACTCGGGGCGATACGAATTTGAAACGAGCCAGGACGACAGCTGCGCTTCCGTGTTAATGACCAGCCCTTCGGATGAACGTTCCGGGCTTCGCATTCGCCGCGAGGTCAGCCTCGAAAGCGCAAGCTCGCGCCTGCATCTCGCTCTGTCCTTCGAGAATATCTCGGAGCGCACGATACGCTGGTCGATATGGGATGTCGCGCAGTTGGCTTGCAGCACGATTGACGGCGGGCTAAACGACGACTGCTGGCTGTATATCCCGACTGACCCCGAACGTGAGCGACCTTACGAAATCATGTTCGGTGATGATAATCCACAGTATCAACTGGATTCGGGCAGTGTGTTGCTGGCAGTACAGTATCGGGGCATCGTCGGCAAGATTGGTGTGCATAGTCCGGCTGGTTGGATTGCCTTTGCCAATCGGCAGTCGGGTTTTGTGCTGTGCATGCAGTTCCCCTACCAGCCAGATGCGACATATCCCGACAACGGCGCGACTGTGGAATGCTGGACGGAATCGCCTGGCGCGCCCTCGCCCATACCGATACGCTCGCCAGGCTATCTGCTGGAAGCGGAGGTTTTGAGCCCCTTGTACACGCTTCAACCCGGTGAAGCAGCCTGTCATCGCATAACCTGGTCAGCGGCATATTGTCCAGCGCCAGTTGTTAGTGTCAGGGATATTGGCTGTGTTCACCAAGCACTGCGAGCAGACATCAATGACGGCTGGGCGCGTTTGCAAGGCAGTTTTGGGTGTTTCTTGATGGGTCGGGCGGTACTCGAATGCCTCGGCGAAGCCGGAGACATCCTGCGCCGAACGGGCCTGGGACCGATGTCGCCATTCGCCGCGCTGAATGTCGATGTGGTGGCGCGGGTCGAAGCAGGCACGCATCAGATACGATTGGTGATACTGGATGAGGACGATGCTCCCGCTGGCACACTTGGCAGTGTGGAAATTAAGTGATAGCAGATTATGAAAGAAGGAACAATCTCATGGTACGCGCAGGATTATCGAGTTTCTCCTTGCATTTGCCGGATGCCTTGGGGGACCCATGGTATGAATTAGAGGCCGACGGCAAAAGCGTTTCCGGGTCTTTCCGCCAGACGCCTACTCTCGATCTGCTGGATTTTCCAGCCGAGATTGCGGCGCACGAGATTACCTGTGTCGATCTCTGCATTCAACATATCCCTAACATCGAGCCCAGTTATTTGGCAGAATTGCGTTCCGCTTTTGAATCAGCGAATGTGGAACTGTATCAACTGCTCATTGATTTAGGCGAGATTGCCAGTCCCGATCCCGATGAGCGCAGCGCCAGCATTGCGCTGACCAAACGCTGGATGGAGATTGCCGCCGAACTGAGGGCAACTGGAGTTCGGTATGTCCCCGGCGACTCTAAACCCACACCGCAGACCCTTCGCAAGAGCGGGGAGGCTTTCCGCAAGTTGTTCGATTATGGCGTCCAGTGCGGGGTGGCGCCTGCCACCGAAAATTATAAACACTTCAACAATGAGGCGGACGATCTCTTGCAAGTCCTCGAGCTTTCCGAACGAGATTATGGGCTGGTTGTCGATTTTGGCAACGCCGAGGGTCCCAACAAGTACGATACCTTGTCCAAGCTGATGCCACGGGCGACCGCCATTCACCAATGGGTCGAGATCGACGATGAGGGCAGGCTCAATGTCGAGGATTCGCGGCATTGCCTGAAAATGGCGCAGGATAACGGCTTTGACGGTCCCATCATGCTGCTGGGCGGACACCCTTATGGACTCTACCGAGGAACGCGGGATCTTTGGGGCGCTGTCGATGAACTGCGCGGGGAAGTGCAAGCCGTATTCGGTGTCGATTCATGCTCGGTAAATGAGGTAAGGGTTTAGAAATGAAAATAACAGGCGAATTCGATGTCATCATCGTCGGCGCCGGTATTTCCGGGATGTACATGCTTTATCGTATGCGTGAGCTTGGTTTATCCACCCGCGTCATTGAGATGGGCAGTGACCTCGGCGGCACCTGGTACTGGAACCGCTATCCTGGCGCTCGCTGCGACACAGACACGATGGAGTATTCCTACAGCTTTGACGAGGAGCTTCAGCAGGTGTGGGAGTGGCCGGAACGATACCCAACCCAGCCCGAGATCCTGGCGTATCTCAATCATGTCGCCGAGCGCTTTCATCTGCGGCCCGATATAAGTTTCAGCATGCGGGTCGATGCGGCAGTCTTCGATGAGGCGACCAAGCGCTGGCGGGTACGAACCGATGACGGGGCAGTGCTGTCCGCCCAATTTCTGATTATGGCGACGGGCTGCCTATCGGCGCCCAACATGCCGTCCGTTGACGGGATGGAGACTTTCAGCGGTCCCATCTACCACACCGCGCGTTGGCCGCATGAGGAAGTTGACTTTAGCGGGCTGCGTGTCGGCATCATCGGCACTGGCTCGTCAGGGGTGCAGGCGATACCGGTCATCGCTCAGCAGGCAGAACATCTCACTGTCTTCCAGCGCTCCGCACAATGGTCTGTTCCAGCCCGCAATCGCCCGGCTGATCCTGACTTGATAGCTGAAATCAAAGCCGATTACGCTGGCTTCCGCGCCCGCAATCGG
>DAOUKA010000395.1:0-10422 GCA_034421915.1 Anaerolineae bacterium | reverse complement strand
CACGAGACGACTTATGCCGACCATATTGCCGAAGCCCCGACCCGCTTGACACAGGAAGAAATCGCCTCGATTCTGGGGACGACGCGCGAGGTTGTTGGGCGGGCGCTGCGCGGGCTGCTCAACGCCAGTCTGCTGCGCAAAGAGGGGCGCAAGGTTTATATTGCGGATCGCATGGGGCTGGAAATCCTGGCAGCCACCAATATGATGCCAGCACGCGACCCGCTCGAAGACCCGCTTGCTTCGGGTAAAGGTTAATGCCCGCGGCATAGCTCGACGACCAAGCCATTGCTCCAACCGTATTTGTCTTCCATTTTCCTTTTGACCGCAGCGATAAGCGCGGCGTCATCGGGAATCGAGGCGCGGGCAGCCAAGGCGATTTCGCCAATGCGAACGCTGACAGCGGGGTTGGCGCGGATATTCTGCACCCAATGCGCGGCTTCGCGCTTTTCCGATACGAGATAGTAACAATGTTGATGCTGCACATACCAAATTTCAATTTCGTGCGGCTGACCGCTTTTGTGACCCGTGGTGGTCAGGTAGAGATATGGTTGCGTGTCCATGGAGGTCGTATGTCCTTTTCGGTCGAGACAGGGGGATTTTACCACAGAGGCACAAAGGACACATTAGGAAAGTAATACTTTAACCTGAGTTTCGTTTAAGAGAGGACATCCGATGCAAATTATCAATAAGATGAAGCATTTTCGCCGCGCCTTCTCTCGATTTGAGAAACTGGATATTTCCTATCTCGGCTTTCTACACTTTGTCGCTGCGCTTGTCTGGTTACGAGGTAATGTCAACAGAACCTAATCAATCCATTTCGCGGCTGGAATCTTAGTGGTGGCTCGCGGCAGAGTCGCGGCAACATCCGTCTGATAACAGTAATTGGCAACTTCGCTTAATTTCGCCCACCACACGCGCGGAAAACCGCGCAGATGCCGAATCAGCTTTTCGAGGACGATGAGCCCCGAAGGACGCCCTGCCAAAAAGGGGTGCATGGTCATATTAAACAAGCCCCGCCGTGCAAACAAGCCTTCAAATTCTGCTGTGAACACTTCCAAACCGATGGAAGGCGGGTTGATGCCATTGCCCACCGGCGGCACTGATACAAAGCCGAACTGCACCCAGTCGTCGTTGCGCCAACTGACCGGCAGTTCCAGCAAATCGCCTTCGGATGTTTCCACCCAATAGGGAATGTCGTACCCCATCAAACTGCTGTCAAACTGGAATCCGTGGCGTTTTAGCAAAGCCGGCGATGTAGGCTTAAGCTCCCAGGCGGGTGAACGATAGGCAAGCGGCTTGCGCCCGATGGTGTTTTCGATGACTTTGATACCTTTCCGCAGCACTCTTTCTTCCTGTTCATCGTCCAAGCCATCAGGACGTTCGTGCATATAGCCATGATGCCCCATGTCATGACCGCGCGACACGATTTCGCGCACCAGTTCGGGATGCAGTTCAATGGTGCGGGCAGGCGCAAAAAAGCTCGCTTTAATCTCGTACAAGTCAAGCAAGTCGAGAATATGCGGCACGGCAACATTGGGACCATAACTGAATTCCGACATCAAAGCCAATCGCTTGGTGGCATTGGGTTTGTCCAGCAAATACGGGATAGTTTCGCCATCCATATCGAAGGTCAGCGTCACCGCGCACAGCCGTTCATTGGGCCATTTGAAATCTACCATCTTCTCTTCTCCTCCCTATCGAAAGTCGGGCATCACGCGCTCGGCAAAGCTCAAGACGGGATTTCTGGCTGGCGGGTATGCCAATCGTGCGCCTGTTCATAAGCGTGGGCAATCCTGAAGAGTGTGGTTTCATCAAAGGGGCGTCCCAATAGCTGATAGCCAATCGGCAAGCCCTGGCTGGTGAAGCCACAGGGCGCACTGATTGCCGGCTGACCGCTCAGGTTGGCAGAGAAGGTATGATGGATGTAGGAAATCATCGGTGTTTCATCAATATCCATATCTTTGCGTGGCTGATGCAGTTCGGTCAGCAGTGCCGTAGGCAGCGGCATGGTCGGCGAGATCATGGCATCAAGACCTTCCGCCCGGAACAGGCTGGCGATGGCATCACGGAACAAGGCTCTGGCACGCAACCCGGTAACATAATGGGTCGCGGGAAGCAGTTCACCCAGTTGGAGGGTAGCGCGGGTCGCCGGGTCATATTTGTCTCCGTGTTCACGTAACTGCCCCCGATGATAAGTGCTGGCTTCTGCCATCATCACCGTGAACAGCGTCTCCGGCGTAAGCTCCAGTTCGGGCAAACGGATTTCAATAATTTCTGCGCCCATCCGCGCCAGTTCGCTGATGACCGCCTCGGTTGCCGAATGCACATCGTCAACCACACCGGCATATAAAAAATAATCGCGGTCAATGCCCAGCCGCAGCCCGCGCAAGTCCCCGTCAAGTCCGGCAGTAAAATCAGGAACGGGCTCTCTGGCGCAGTTTGCATCCTTGGGGTCATAGCCAGCCATAACCTGCAACATCAACGCGGCATCCTTGACAGTGCGCGTCATGGGTCCAACATGGTCAAGCGACCATGCAAGCGGTATCACCCCATAGGCGCTGACACGACCGTAGGTGGGTTTCAAGCCGACTATATTATTGATGGAGGCGGGGATGCGAATCGAGCCGCCGGTATCCGTCCCAATCGCGCCAAAAGCCGACCGAACGCTCACGGCCACACCGGAGCCGGTGCTGGAGCCGCCGGGATAACTGTTCATCTCCCAGGGAGAGCGGGTCGGCGGTTCATTCACACCATAAGCAAACTCGTGACAGACTGTTTTGCCGACCAGGATGGCGCCAGCTTCATCGAGTTTGCTGACGACAGTCGCATCATAATCGGGCACGAAACCCGCCAGCACCCTGGAGCCGGCTTCGGTTGGGATGCCTTGAGTATAAATGATGTCTTTAATGCCTATCGGAATGCCATGCAAGGCGCCGCGGCGCTTCCCGGCTGCCATTTCGCTGTCGGCTCGCTCGGCGGCAGCCAGCGCAAGCTCTTCTGTGACTGTGGCATAGGCATGAACAGTCGGCTCGGTTTGCCTGATGCGCTCAAGCGTGGCGCGAGTCAATGAAAGGGCGCTTGTCCGACCCTCTGCCAGAGCTTGGGCAGCCGCGCTCAAGGACAGGTTGACAAGTTCATTGGCATTATTCATACCAGCGTGCATCCATTTTTACGATTGGAGAACATTCTGTCAGATTGAACCGCTCAAGGCCTTGAATCGCGGATACCTGATTCGACAACGCCAGGGTCAGCGCCTCAAGCTCCGCCGGCATCACCTCAAGCCCCAAAAATTCAGCCAACCAAGCTGCCCGCTCGACATCAATGCTTTGGTCGGATTTGCTTCGTCCATAACTCATAACAAACTCCAATTCAAACTTTTCTTCAGTGGCGATACAGCCGTTTATTGGCTGGAGTAAGTACCATATTCCCAAACTTTTTCGCTCATGCGGGCGATAGTATCTTCAAGGTTTTCCCAGATGCCACGATGACCCGATACCAACACGCACATGATAATGGAAGCCTCGTTATGGGATTCAATCACACCCACATCGTTGGCGATGAATGGATTAAAGTCGCCTGTTTTGTGGGCCACCTTCGCCTCGACCAGATATTTGGGGAGACGCGAGCGCGAGGTTTGCAAGTGCAAGATGCGCCGCATCTCGGCACAGGATTCCGGGCTAGCACAGTCGTCCGTCCAAATCATTTCGAGCAGTTGACCGATGGCTCGCGCTGTGGCAAGTCCGAATGGCTTGTCGGTTTCAAAATGAAATTTTTCACGCGCTGCCAGCCAGTCCGCAGGGGACAGGTCAGGATAGCCGCTGTGGAACAACTCGGCTGGATTGAGTTCGCCCAATCGCGGGTCAATCGAGCCAGCCAGCGCCGAAAACCAGTCGAAGCCTGTACCCAGGGCATCAATGTCTCGCAGGTACAATTCGCGCATGGTCGCATTGACCGCCTCGAATCCTCCGACGGCCTCAAAACAGTAATCGGTCGCGGTGTTGTCACTTTCGATAATCATCAAAGTCGCTGCATCCCGCAGGCTGAACACCATCCCATCGTCCATCGCATGCAAAACACCGGTGCCAAAACGTTTCCAGCGGGTTTCCAGGGTGAGCCGCTGATTGAGGTCAAGCCGACCGGCATCCTGCTGGCGAAAGAGTGTCACTAGCAGCGGGATTTTGATGACGCTCATGGTGTCCATCTGAACATCGGCATGATAAGCGATTTCTTCACCGGAGCCGCTAAACTTTACATACAGTCCCCAGTCTGCCCTGATGCCCAGCATCAACCGCTTCAAGCTGCGTTCAAGCTCGTTTCGCATGGATTCTCCTATCGGCGCACGACGCCGCCGGCGATGCCCAGCGTCACACCGGTAATGTAGGCAGCTTGGTCGGATGCCAGAAAAGCAACCAGAGCGGCCATGTCTTCGGGTGTGCCATGCCGACCCAATGGCACCAAATCCCAGATGCGCTGCCGTTCTTCTTCAAAGGTGATGCCCGCGTGTTCGGCTCGCTGGCGCAGACCTCCCCATTGCATCTCAGTTGCCATATACCCCGGCGCAATGGTGTTGACACGGATATTATAAGGCGCCATTTCCACCGCAAGCGCCAGCGTCATGGCAATCACGCCAGCTTTGGTGGCTGAATAGGCGGCGACTCGCGGATAGGGTTCTTGACCAAAGATGGAACTAACAGTGATGATTGCCCCCTTGCCAGCTTCGCGCATGACACGACCGGCAAATTTGCAGGTCAGGAAAACACCGCGCAGATTGATGTTTAGGATGTCCTCAAAATCTTCGACTTCGAGGTCAACCAGGTCAAGCTCGATGCCTCCGATACCGGCATTGGCGACGGTCAGATCAATGCCGCCAAAACGTTCGACTGCCAGCGATACCGCCGCCTGGGTCTGCTCGGCGCTGCTTACATCGTGCTGCGCCGCGACGACCCCGTCGGCAGGGATGCCGAGTTCGTCAGTGATTTTGGCGGCGGTCTCATGTACGGACGGGTTAATATCGGTTATCAGCACCGACCAGCCATCCTGCGCCAGTCGGCGGGCAATGCCCTTCCCCAAACCGCGGGCGCCTCCCGTGATGAAGGCACAACCCGGACTGGATTGGTATGGTTTGGAATCTGTCATTCGCAACAAGCCTTATCGGTAATTTATGAACCCTGTTCGGTGGGGATGGGCTTCCTGTCGCCAGACCGATTGATAAGCCCCCAGACCCCCTGCGGGAAAAAGCGCATGGTAATCACGATGATCACGGCCACAATCATAAAGCGAACCGGCCCCCGCGCCACGCCAAACACGGATGACATCCATGCGCTGGATGCCATCAACTCGCTGACAAAGGTCATCACCACACCCATGACCACCGGACCATAGATGGTCGCCACACCTCCCACCAGCACCATGCTTAGAAACAGCGTCGCCAGGGAGAACCCGAAGATATCCGGTGAGGCGACAATCAGAAAATGAGCATAGACCGCGCCAGCCAGACCGGGGAAGATGGAACTGAGAAGGAAAGCCAGCAAGCGCTGTCGCGCCAAGGGGATGCCGCGGGCAACCGCGTATTCTTCAAAATCGCGCAGTGCCACCAGGCTCAAACCGAAGTCCGATGTGACCAGCCGGCGCAGAAAAATAGTGGAACACAGGAGCAGCAAACCAACCAGATAGAAGTAGGCAACTTTGCTTTCACGAAAAGCAAACTCTCCAATGCTTAGCTGGGGCACCCCGGTGAGTCCCTGCTGCCCGCCTGTGATGGCGGGTTGACTAAGCAAGAGCAGCAGCACCAGTTGGCTGAAAGCGAAGGTCAAGAGCGCGACATAAATCCCGCGCAGACGAATAGCGGGGATGGAAACGATGACGCTGGCAATCGCGGCGGCCAAGGCACCGGCTGGCAGACCGATCCAGGGCGATATATCCAGCTTGACGGCAAGGATGCCACTGGTGTACGCGCCGATGCCAAAGAAGGCGATATGGGCGAAGTTGAATACCCCTGCATAACCCAGCGTTAAATCCCAGTTGGAGGCGACAACAGCGTACAGCATACCCAGAATCGCCAGGTGAATCAGCAATTTGTTGTCAACCAGGAGCGGCACTGCCAGAAAGAGGGCGATGCCCAGCCCCCAAACAACGAGGCGATTCTCATTCAGCCAGTCTAAATACCTCATGAGTCTTCACCGCCCATCAGACCGCGCGGTCGGAAAATGAGAACCAGAATGAGTGTGGCGAACAGCACGACCGGCGCCCAATAAAGCGAAAGGGCATAAGCGCTGGTCTGCTCGATTAAGCCGATGACATAGGCGCCGATGATAGTGCCCGGCAAGCTGCCCAGCCCGCCAAAGACCACCACCACAAAGGCGCGCAGCAATGGCTCTGATCCCATCGTTGGCAAGATAAAGAACAAGCCACCCAGCATCAGCCCAGCCAAACCAGCCAGCATGGAACTGACCACAAAGGTGAGCGGGTAAATCTGCTTGACGTTAATCCCGACCAGATGGGCAAAGTCATCGTTCTGTGCCACTGCCCGAATTGCCAGACCTAGCTTTGAGCGCTTCAAAAAGAGGTTGAGCAGGAGCAGGGCGATCGGTGTCAGGATGATGATAAGCACCTCTTGCCTGCCGATGGCGGTATCCATAATTTCGAGCGGCGGCCCCTTCAAAATGCGGTCAAGCTGTTTGTAACGGGGACCAAACACAACCTGCACGCCATTTTGCAGAAAACTCGCCCCGGCAATCGTGGTAATAATGACCACGAGGTCAGCGCCGGGTTTGCCGATAAAAGGCTTCACCAGCAAGACATAGATAACATAGCCGGCGAGTCCGCAGAAGATGATAGCTATCGGCACACCCAACAGCAAGCCAAAGCCGCCGCGCATTGCCACCAGCCACTCTCCCAAGGGGTTAAGAATTTCGCCCAGTAAGCCCCAATCCTCCCGATTTTCCACAATCGACTTGCCGATGGGGTTCAGCACCTTCGCCAGCCCCCCGCGATTAGAAACATACCAGGCAACGTATGCCCCCACCATCACCAGCGCACCATGGGCGAAATTGAACATGCGGACTGTCCCCCATACCAGCGACAGTCCGCTCGCCATCAGCGCGTACAAGGACCCGGAGACCAGGCCACTGGCGATAATGGCAACAATGGCTTCGGGGGTTATCATTGCGTCACCTTCCCGAAATACATCTCAAGGATTTCCGCTTGGTTCACCTGCGAGACATCTTCGGTTTCTAAGGAAACGCAGCCCTTTTCAATCAGGTACAGTCGCTGACATAATCCGAGCAGCAGTTCAACATCCTGGTCAACCACAATCATCGTCACGCCGCTGGCAGCAATCTCACCGATTGCCCGCGCCAGTTCTTCTTTGATAAGTGGTGCCAGCCCGACGCTGGGTTCATCCAAAATCAGCAGCAGCGGCATGCCCATCAGACCGACCGCAATCGAAAGCATCTGCCGCTCGCCGCCGCTGAGTGTCTGAGCGCGCTGATTGCGGCGTTCCTTTAGTCGGGGAAACAGCGAAAAAACCTTGTCGAAGTTCCCTGCCTTGCTGCTGTCGGTTCGTTTCACGTATGCCCCCAGGGTCAGATTCTCCATGACAGTCATTCTGGGAAAAAGCTGGTTGCCCTGGGGGACGTGAATCAAACCGAGTTCAACGATTTTGCGGGTGTCGAGTTTGGTGATGTCCTCCCCGCGAAAGCGAATGCTGCCCGACTTTGTCGGAATCAGGCTGGAAATCGTGCGCAGCAAGGTCGTTTTGCCATGTCCATTGGGACCAAAAAGCCCAACATGCTCGCCTTCGTCCACATGCAGCGAAAGCGAGCGGACGACATCAATTTTGCCATAACCGGAGACGAGTCCCTCAACCTGAAATAGCATGGAAGGCATCCTTTCCACGTTCACCGAGATAGGCTTCGATGACTCGGTCGTCTTTTGCCAATTCTTCCGGCGAACCCTCTGCCAGCCGTTTGCCAAAATCCATCACCATCACCCGATTGGAAACGCCAAACAGCAATGGCAGCACATGTTCAATGATGATGATGGTCATATTGCGCTGGCGCAGGCGGATGATAAGTTCTTCAAGTTCGCTCAATTCAGCCAAGTTCAAGCCGCCGGCGGGTTCATCCAGCATCAGCAGCTTGGGATTGCTGACGATAGCCGAGGCAATCATCAGCCGCTTCTTTGCATACAGCGACAGTTCGCCGGCAATGCGGTAGCGATCTGCCTCTAGTTCAAGCTGTGCTAGCGCCTGCTCGACAGCCGATTCATATTCGTCCGGCAGCAAGTCCGTGCCGAAGACCGCGCCGATGCGGACATTTTCCTGCACGGTGAGCGTGTCGAAGGCGGTTTCCTTTTGAAAGGTGCGGGCAATGCCCATCTCGTATATCTTGTGGGGCGACATTTCCGAAATCAGTTGGTCGCGGAGATAGATGCTGCCGGCATCGGCATGATAGGGAATGCCGGTAATCAGGTTGAAGAGCGTCGTCTTGCCAGCGCCATTCGGGCCGGCAATGCCATAAATCTCCCCCTCATGGACATCAAAGCTCACATTGTCCACTGCCAGCAATTCGCCAAACTTCTTGGTTGCATTTTTGACTGACAGGATTGTTGTCATAAAGAGATTCCCGATTATTGAAATGGGGCAACATCAATCAACAAGGGGCACACCCTGTCAGCCCCTTGTTGAACATTGCAAATGATGCGCAAGGCGGCTTCCGTTTATGCGTTCCGCATTGATTGGAGTTCCTGCTATTCGCTCTCCATCCACGGCGGCACCTGGAACTCACCAGTCGCAAAGCGGTCTGGCTCCAGCTGGATGCGCTCACCTTCCCAAATCTGGTAGAACTGCATCGGATAGTATTCATCACCCTGGAGCGCGAGGTGAGTCACTTGATCGAAGGTCAGATAACCGGCCAGGGTTTCGGTTTCCAGCCCCCCGATACATGCGCCGATTGCCAGTCTGTCAGTCGGGTCGCCCACTTCTTCCAGACAGCGGGCATAGATCATCACCTGGTCATAAGCAATCACAGTGAAGTAACCGCCGCGATGCCCATACATTTCCTCATAGCGGTCACGGATGGTGATAACCTCGTCCTTGGAGTCGATGGCGGCGCCCAGGTTGTTGTAAATCAGCCCGGTGGAATTGTCGCCAGTCAATTCAAGGAATTCTTGCACCGATGGACCGTACTGGAGGAAAAGGATTGAGTTCGGGGGATTCTCCATAAACTGGTTCATAAAGGCGGCATTGTTCGGTGGTGCGGAGTCGGTGACAATCACGATGTCGGGCTCATTCTCGCGGATTTTCGCCAGGATGCCGCGCCAGTCTGTGACCGAGGCAAAGGGCACTGTTTCAAAGCCGGTGACTGTCCAGTCGAGTTTCATAAATTTTTCCTGCATCCCGTTGGCAATCGTCGTGCCGTAGGGGTCATCGGAACTGATGATGAATGCCTCGCGGTCGCGCAGGGTCAGCAGCCCTTCGTCGTTATAGCGTTCCAGCAGTTCTGGCAGAGCCGTTTCGTAAGCGTCATAAGATGGGACACGTGACCAGACGGTTGGATAATTCTCCGGATTCGGGGAGATAATATCGCGGGTCTGTGCCGCATTTGCCGAAATCAAATAGGGCATATCAATTTCTGCCATCAAGTCGATTTCAAAATTGGAGGTGCTGGCGTATGCCGTCATAATAAAGTTCAAATCTTCGGTATTGCTCAACTGATTGACCGCTGTGGTCACGGCATCAGCACGTTGGTCAACCGTGTCGGCGATGACAATTTCCAGCATATAACCGGCGACACCGCCAGCGGCATTGAGGTCATCGACCGCGATTTGTGCTGCCTGAACCACATCCTGAGCATCAGCGCCAAAGGCGCCGGTCAGGGGAACCATGATGCCAATTTTGGCAACGGACATATCTTGAGCCTGAAGGAGCATCCCTGACATCACCAGGAATACCAGAAGAACGACTGTAAAAATGGTGCGGAACTTCAAAAAATGTTTCATCATATCTCCTTAACAAAATTAACAAAAAACTTGTATAGAAAACAATAAGCACCTTTTCAGAATGCCAACGTAAAGTATAAACTCAACACTTGGCTTTGTCAACTTTTGCAGCTACCAGGGAGTGTCGAAAAACAGAAGGATAAAAAGCGCTTTCTTCATAATCTGTCGCCTTAATCTTGATTATTCAATTTTATGAAAACAGCAATGTCCTCAATTCTTCGCCCATCTCCCCTTCTTCCGCAGCAGCATCACTTGTTCCTCGCATCCCGGCACTTCAAGATAATAAGCTCTATCCATTTAATACCCGGCCGGCCTGCACAGCAAACCGGGCGCACAAATCATCCAGCGCGAAGGTCTGCTTGCCAATAAGGAAGGTATGCACCTTGTTGTTAAAGTTCTTGTACCAGTGCTTGGGGATGGCAT
>DAOUKA010000394.1:0-1541 GCA_034421915.1 Anaerolineae bacterium | reverse complement strand
CTCTCGCGTCACTTCATACCACTTTGTACATTTGTTCCAAATAAACTCTCCCCATTGGTTTTTAATCCCAAACTCCTCGTAGCACACTACCCCTGGGGGACCAATCGTCCAACATACTTTGCCATCCGAGGACCAATTGTGGCATATTTTCCCTGCCGGAATAGGCGGCTGGTTTTGCCACCGAGGCCTGCCCTCAGGCTTCGTTGGAGGAGGCTGTGGTGGAGAAGGCGCCTGTGTCCCCTCAGGATTTGGTTGAGAGGGCGGTCCCCCACCAGGATTCGGTGAAGAGGGTGTCCCACCCTCAGGAGTCGGCGGAGAAGGCTCCGGCGTCCCCTCAGGATGCGGTGACCAGGGCGGGTGAGACACCGTCCCCTCTGGTTCACCCATGCACGCACTCACCGAACCCAACACTGTGCCAGTCCCAACAGCCCAGACACACCAGCCCAGCCGCCAGTGATATTCGTTCTCCGCTTCAGTCCCTGAGTCGCATAAATCACCCCAGTCATGGCAGGCGTTGCCATCCGGCGGTGGAGAAGGCGGCGGTGGTGGAAGCGGCTCCTGTGTCCCCTCAGAATCTGGTGGAGAGGTCGGATCAGGCTTCGGTGGAGAAGGCGCCTGTGTCCCCTCAGGATCTGGTGACCAGGGCGGGTGCGACACTGTCCCTTCTGGTTCACCCATGCACCCACTTACCGAGCCCAACACCGTGCCAGTCCCAACAGCCCAGACACACCAGCCCAGCCGCCATTTGTATTCGATCTCATCGGGAGTGCCCGTATTGCAGAAATCCCCCCAGTCATGGCAGGCGTTGCCATCCGGGTCAATCGGGACGTCCTCGTCCAAGAGGGTTGTTCCGCTCGCAGCAGCCCGTCTCCTTGATGAGGGCGGGAAAGACACCGTCCCTTCTTCCTGCCCCATGCACGCGCTGGGCGATGCCGATACCGCGCCGCGTTCAATCGCCGCGGCGCACCAGCCCAGCCGCCAGTAATACGCATTCTCGGCTTCAGTCCCGGAGTTGCAGAAATCCCAGTCCGTGTGACATTTGTTAGGCTCATTCCCGCCTTGCGCTTGCGCCAGCAAAACCAGCGCCACACAGGCTAAGAACAAAAGTAAAGTAACGAACAAACGCGATAGCTTCATATCACTACTCCTATGACAAGTAAGGTTGATTAAATAATGATTGTGATGTCTCACTGTCTGGCAGTTTAACACCCACTGTTTCTAATGTCAAGTCAGTCATTTCATTGGAAGAAAATCGCGCTGGAACGGGAAAGCGAAACAGGAGCGCTTGTGTGATAAGCGCCCCTGCTCTGTCACCATACTATGCTTCCGCGAACGAGTCTCGCATTTTCCCTAAGGCTCTCGCGTCACTTCATACCACTTTGTACATTTGTTCCAAATAAACTCTCCCCATTGGTTTTTAATCCCAAACTCCTCGTAGCACACTACCCCTGGGGGACCAATCGTCCAACATACTTTGCCATCCGAGGACCAATTGTGGCATATTTTCCCTGCCGGAATAGGCGGCTGGTTTTGCCACCGAG
>DAOUKA010000393.1:0-1774 GCA_034421915.1 Anaerolineae bacterium | reverse complement strand
TGGTTGCTGATACGGGCCTGGTCTGCGCGGTTCATGCCGAAAACAATCCCCTGCTGGAATGGCATACCCAACTGCTGCTGAATGCCAATCGCAACGATGTCCCCGCACATGGCGCATCACGCCCGCCCCATGTTGAAGCATTGGCAATCGCTACTCTGCTCACACTCAACGAAAGCATCGGCGCTAACCTGCACATCGCCCACCTCAGCGCCAAAGAGCCGCTTGAAGTCTTTCGGCGCTTCAAGGCAACCGGTTCGACGGCGACGGCTGAAACCTGCCCGCATTATTTGCTGTTCACCGAAGCTGACCTGGAGCGGGTCGGCCCTTATGCCAAAATCAACCCGCCCCTGCGCACAGCCGACGACCAGACAGCACTCTGGGAAGGTTTGGTGGACGGCATATTGCTGGCCATCACGACCGACCATTCTCCCTTTACCGTCGAAGAAAAAGAACGCGCCCGCCAGGACATTTGGGCGACGCCGCCCGGCGCCCCTGGTGTCGAAGAGCTGCTTCTGGGTGTGATGAACGAAGCGCTGACAGGACGCATCAGCCTCAATCAAGCGGTGGAGTGGATCTGCACCAACGGGGCAAAACGCTTTGGCATTTATCCGCAGCGCGGGCATATCGGCATTAAAGCCAGCGCCGACCTGGTGATATTTGACCCCAATGATGAAACTACTATCAGCAGGGAAATGCTGTTCAGTCAAGCGAGAGACTGCGACAAGCTGTATGAAGGCATGACCTTCAAGGGCAAAGTCAACCAGACTATCGTCAATGGCAAGACGGTCTTCAAAGATGGCGAAATTGTCGGTCAAGCTGGCGATGGTCAATTTGTACGACCCAATCCCGCCCAGGTCAGTCAGGCATTTTAGAGCAGAGGCCTCACAAAAGGGCAGATTTCTATGCCAGAATCACCCGCATGGCGCTTCCAGAAAATTATCAAGCCGATGTTCGATATGTCCGCACCGCATCGGATTCTCAAAGGCGGGCGAGTCCTGACCTGCGCTGATGGCAAAGCCGACGAAGTGATTGAAGAGGGCTTCGTCGAAATTGAAAAGGGGGGCATCAAGGCAGTCGGCACTCTTGGTGAGCTTGGGTCAAGCACTGCCGAGCTTATCGACTGTCACGGCAAAACCATTATGCCCGGCATGATGAATTCCCACGCTCATCTGGCTTGGGACGGCGTGCATGATTTGGCGCGTCAATCTTTGGACGATGCGCCCGAAATCAGCGCTTACAAGTGTGCTGGCAATATGCTCAAGAGCCTGCGTGCCGGGATGACGCTTGTGCGCGACCTTGGCATGAATCAATCCAATTTCTTCGCCAAGCAAGCCGTCGAGCAAGGCATTTTCCCTGGACCCCGTCTGCTGATTGCGGGACAGGCAATCACTCAAACTGGTGGCCATACTTATTGGTGCTGTCGTGAAGCCAGCGGCGCCGATGAGATGCGCCGCGCTGTCCGTGACCAGGTCAAAAATGGCGCTGACTTGATTAAGATTATGGGGTCTCACGATTTGCTGGAGTTCACGGATGCGGAATTGCATGCCCTCATTGATGAATCCCATCGCAACGGCTTGCCCATCACCGCCCATGCTACCTTTGACGCTTGCATTCAGCGCATGGCGGCCTTTGGCGTGGATGTCATTGAACACGGCGGATCCATGACGGACAAAACCATTCAGCTTTTGCTTGACAAAAACATCCCCATCGTCACCACTTTCGCCCCGCTCTTGATGCAATCGCAGACGGAGCTTGCCCGTCAATATGATATTCC
>DAOUKA010000392.1:0-2295 GCA_034421915.1 Anaerolineae bacterium | reverse complement strand
TTGGGGCGGGTGGATATGGAAAAGGAACTTTTCTCGGAGCGCTTTTTGCTCAAGCGGCCGCTGCTGCGGGCTATCGAGCTTAGCAAGAATGGCAAAGCGCCAGTGCTGCTGATTGATGAACTGGACCGCTCGGATGAAGAGTTTGAGGCATTTTTGCTGGAATTGCTATCGGATTTTCAGATTTCGATTCCGGAGTTGGGGACGGTGAAGGCAGAGGTGCCGCCGATTGTCATCGTGACCTCCAACCGAACCCGTGAAATCCACGATGCGCTGAAGCGCCGCTGTCTGTATTACTGGATTGATTATCCACATTTTCATAAGGAATTGCAGATTGTCGAGCGCAAGGCGCCGGATGTCCCGCCGATGCTGGCGCGGCAGATTACGGCATTCATCCAGGATATGCGTTCGATGGAGTTGTTCAAGCGTCCCGGCGTTGCCGAAACCCTGGATTGGACGGCTGCGCTGATTGCACTTGACCAAAATGAACTGGCGCTGGGGACGGTGCAGGATACCCTGGGGGTGATTCTCAAGTATCAGGATGATGTGGAAATGCTGGACAGTGAGACGATTCGGAATATGATTGAACGCGCCAAAGTGGAAGCGCAGCGTGCCTGATGTCTGATGATAAACCGATTCGAGGCCTGTACTTAGGGCCTGCCGATGAACCCTATGCGTATCAGGGTGGCAAGCTCACCCACAACCTGATTTTGTTCGGTCGGGTGTGTCGGGCGCTGGGTATGAATGTGACACCGAATCGTATGATGGATGTGGCGCGTGCGCTGGATTATGTGCAGCTGGGACGCAAACAGGATTTTTATTACACCCTGCGGACGCATCTGGTATCGCATCCCAAGGATTTGGCTTATTTTGATGAGGCTTTCGATTTATTCTGGCGCCGTCCCAGCGAAGGATTCACGACTCTGAATCTGCAATCGCTGGGCGAGGAACGGCGCAGAAAGAAAACGCAGTTCCTGCCGCCGCTGGAGTCATCGCCTAATGAAGACGGCAAGGGGCTGGACGAATTGGACGCGAGCATGATTGCACTCGTGCCTACCTACAGCCAGCAGGAACGGCTGCGCCATAAAGACTTTGCCGAGATGACTGCCGAGGAACTGGAAATGGCAAAGCGGGTCATCGCCAAAATGCCGAATTCGCTGGGCATGCGTCTGACTCGCCGCTTTGAGGCGGGAAAAGGACGCCAGATTAATATGCGCCGCCTGATGAAGGACATCATTCGCAGGCAGGGCGATATTACTTACTTGCCGACCCATCGGCGCAAGGAGAAGCCGCGTCCGGTGGTCTTGCTCTGTGACATTAGCGGCAGCATGGAACGCTATACACGGGTGCTGCTGCACTTCATGCACACGCTGGCTGGCTCACTGTTTCAGGTGGAGTCTTTTGTCTATAGCACCGACATTACGCGCATCACCCGTCAGATTCGGCAGAAAAATGTGGATGATGCGCTGGAAGATGTCGGTCAGATGGTATTGCAGTGGGGCGGCGGCACCTTGACCGGCGAGTGTCTGCATCGCTTTAACTGGGTCTGGTCGCGGCGGGTTTTGGGACGGGGCGCGGTTGTCCTGATGATTACGGATGGCTGGGATCGGGGTGACATTCCGCTGCTGCATACGGAAATGGGGCGTTTGCAGCGCTCCTGTCAACGGCTCATCTGGCTGAATCCATTGCTGGATGTGCCTGAATACGAACCTTTGACACGGGGGGCGCAGGCGATGCTGCCTTATGTGCATGATTTTTTACCGATTACCAATCTGGCAAATCTGGAAGCGATTGTTAAGGCATTGCAAGATTTGAAGTCGCGTCCGAGCGCCGACAGCTACCGCAAAAGATATTTGGTGAACGGGTCATAAAGAAGACCTTGCTGTTGACAAGCCATCAAGCCGAAGCCGAGATTGAGCAAAAGTGAGAAAAGCCTATGTTAGACATTTTGGATATGATGAATCGCTGGGTTGCAGAAGGACGTCAAGTTGCGCTGGCAACAGTGGTGAAGACTTGGGGTTCGGCGCCGCGCCGCGCTGGCTCGAAGATGGGAATCACTGCGGAGATGGTGATGAGCGGCTCGGTGAGCGGCGGCTGTGTTGAAGGAGCAGTCGTTGAAGAAGCGCTTGCTGGCTTGAAGGATGGGATGCCGCGTCTGCTCAAATTTGGTGTGGCAGATGACACCGCCTGGGAGGTCGGATTGACCTGCGGCGGCAGCATTGAAGTTTATGTTGAGCCATTAAACCGAGCCTGGTGGGAAGCGCTGTCTGGCTTGGCGCAAAACGACCGCTTTGCCAC
>DAOUKA010000391.1:0-2370 GCA_034421915.1 Anaerolineae bacterium | reverse complement strand
AGCAGATTGGCCGCATCATAGGCATGGGCATGGAAGCCGCTTGGCGGCTCGCCGCCATATTCTTCATCCCAGGCGACCAGAAACGCTTCATAGGCCTCGCCCGTGACCGAGGGTCCCGATATAAAGATGCCGACAGCTGCATCGCCGGTGTTTTTCGGGAATGAGGCTACGAAACTGCTGTCGGCAGATACCATGGTGGTATCTTGCAACCCGGGCGTTCTCTTCAACTGCGCGGCGAAAAACTCGGATTCGGGCGGGAACAGCGGGAAGAAAACGACATCAGGGCTGGCAGCCGCGATTTCGGTCAGGATGGCGCTCATATCGGTGTCGCCAACGCTGACCGCGCCTTCAAAGACAATTTGCCCGCCCATTTGGGCAAAAGTATCCGCCACGATGCCGCTTAGTTCTTCGGCATAGGTGCCGCCGTCATGGACGGTTGCCAGGGTATCGGCTTGCAAAACCTGCGCCACAAATTGCCCGACCATGGTTCCCTGGAAAATATCGTTGGGAATGGTGCGGAAATAACCAGGCCGATGAATGCCGCCGCTTTCGACATCATCATTGGTCAGGATAGGCGATGTGTTGGTTGGCGAAATGGTCAGCATGCCGGCATCGCTGACAATCGACATCGCGCCCTGCGCCGCGCTGGAACAGGTGGGACCGATGATGCCGACAATCGTTTCGTCAGCCGTAATGCGCTGCGCAGCCGATTGGCCGCCTTCAGCCGTGCAAAGGTCATCCTCAATAACCAGCTTAATCTCACGCCCCAGCAGCATCTCATCACGAGCCAGAAGCGCTAGCTCAATCCCACCGCGGGTATCTTCGCCATACAGAGAGACGGCGCCGGAAACGGTAAGCATCGCGCCAACGACAATGGGGTCATCCGGCCCCACTTCGACGCAGCCCAGTTCGTCCATGCAGTGGCCGGCGCCAAGCGCAGGAACGCTGGACACGGCAAGCAAGCTCAATATGGCTAATATCAACAAGGGTCGTTTCATCCTGTCAGCTGCTCCTGCTTACTCCATTAACATCACCGCGCCGCTTGTCTGAACTGATTTTAATGATATGCGCGGACTTTTTGGAACAATAGCTTGGGCATAGTGTATTAAGGTTAGGCTAAACATGGCGCCAAGCTATTTGAATTGGCTGACTTTATTGTACAATGCGCCCATATTGAAGCCAGAGCGGATTTCCGTGTGTTGGTTCGCCGGGAAGAACAGCTATGAAGCTGCTTGTTGTGGTATCTTCACTTGACTTGACCCAGCCCTTTAGCGCAACGCCCGCCTGGTGGCAGCTGCTCAAGGGCCTGTATGAAATCGGCGTCGAAATCATCGCCGCGCCTTATCAGGGCCCGGCGATAGAAAGCCTCTGGTGGCGCTGCGAGCGCAATCCCGCCCGTTGGCAGGGCGATGCCTTCAAGTCCCTGCGCGACATCGCACGGGTCATTATGCCGGCAAAAGCGTCGCAGATGCCTGCGAAAGCCGGCGAGGAAGGCGAGTCATGGTCGGACAGGGCGCTGCGAACGATGGCGCAAACCCTGATTGCGCCCCTTTGGCGGCGGCATCTTGAAGGCATCGTGCTGCATGACCCCGATATAGATGCCGTCCTGTTCCTGACCGTTCCCCTGAATCATCTTAAAGGCGTGCCAGCATACATCTCGGAGAAATATGGCAAACCCGTCTTCTATTTTGATGGCGATGTGCCTGCCAGTTTGCCGAATATGAAGGGTTTCGCATCGGGTTTTCGCATCTATCAGGGGGCGGATGTATCCGAATATACCGCATTCATCAGCAACAGCAAGGGAGGCGAGGCGCTGCTGCGGCAGCTTGGCGTCGAGAATGTTCATACGGTCTGGTATGGCGCTGACCCGGAGGTGTTCCGCCCGGTATCTGTGCCAGCGCAGGATATTGATGTGCTGTTTTATGGTCACGGGCGCGAATATCGCTCCGATTGGATTGACAGCATGATTGCGCTGCCATCGCGCCGTATGTCGGCGCACCAATTCGCTGTTCGCGGCACGAATCTGGGGGATATTGGGAATGCCAGTCTGCTGCCCTATTTGAGTTTCAGCAAACTGCGGGAATATGCCTGCCGCAGTCGAATCAACCTGTGCATCACACGGGGAGCGCATGCCAGTGTGTATGGCTCTTCTTCATCGCGCCCCTTCGAGTTGAGCGCGATGGCCGCCTGCATCGTCGCCAATCCATACAAGGGCCTGGAAGAATGGTTCAAACCCGAACGAGAGATTGTCATCGTGGGGTCGGCTGATGAAGCCATCGAGCGCTATCAATTTTTGCTCGCCCATGATAATGAACGTCAATCCATTGGCAGGGCGGCCCGCGCCCGCGTCCTCAAACAGCATACCTTTCG
>DAOUKA010000390.1:0-8457 GCA_034421915.1 Anaerolineae bacterium | reverse complement strand
TTGGCGGATACAGGTCAATCTGGCGAATGGCCAGCGCGGCGGCGACCAGCAAAATCGGCACAGCCCAAACCCAGTGGCTCAAGATGTCGCGGTTGTCCTTGCTGTGTTTTGACTGCCCCGATGATTGCAAGACATTCCTGCTCATGTTGTTTGGCAACCTGCCTGGCAGCCCTAAGCGCGTGAGGTATAATCGCCCCTGACAATCCACTTGTAGGTGGTCAATTCCTCCAGCGCCATCGGACCGCGGGCGTGCAGTTTTTGGGTGCTGATGGCGACTTCCGCCCCCATGCCCATGGCACTCCCGTCTGTGAAGCGGGTGCTGGCATTCCAGTACACCGCCGCCGAATCGACCTCGTTCAGAAATTTCTCGGCATGTTCAGGGGTTTCGGTCAAGATGCTGTCCGAATGCTGCGTGCCGTGCTGGGCGATATGCGCTATGGCTTCGTCCACATTAGCGACAACTTTCAGGTTGAGCGTCAGGTTATACCATTCCGTGTCGAAGTCCTCGTCACTCGCCACCCGAACCCGTTCATCCTCGCCAACAATGGCATAAGCGCGGGCTTCGGCATGGAACTTGACATCCGCCGCACCGAGGACATCCACGACCTGCGGCAGAAGCTCATCCGCAACAGTTTCGTGGACAAGCAGGGTTTCCATCGAATTGCAAACCGCCGGACGCTGCGTTTTGGCGTTGTCCAAGACCGGAATCGCCTTGTCAAGCCGAGCGCTGTCGTCAACATAAATATGACAGACGCCAATGCCGCCGGTAATCACAGGAATGCTGCTGTTTTCACGGCAGAAGGTATGCAGACCGTTGCCGCCGCGCGGGATAATCATGTCAATATACTCGTACAGGCGCAGCATATCGCTGACATATTTGCGGTCTTTGCTGTTGATGTATTGGATGGCATCCGCCGGAAAATTATGATGCGCCAGGACATCCTGCAAAAGACGGGTCAGTTCGATATTGCTGTTGAGCACATCCGAGCCGCCGCGCAGGATAACGGCATTGCTGGTCTTGAGCGCCAGTGTTGAAATATCGACGGTGACATTAGGGCGCGATTCATAAATAGCGCCCAATACACCGAGTGGCGTGCGCCGTTTTGTCAAGTGCAAGCCATTGTCCAAGGTCGATTCCAGCATGACCCCGCCAACCGGATCCGGCAATTCAGCCACTTTGCGCACATCGGCAACAATCCCCGCCATCCGCCTTTCGAGCGCGATGCGGTCACGAATCCATATTGGATCTACTCCATTGCTGGCGGCAAGGTCAAGGTCCCTTTGGTTGGCTTGCAGGATAGCGGGCGTGTTGGCTTCCAACGCATCGGCCATAGCGACCAGCACCGCATTTTTTTCTTGGGTTGATTTCTGGGCCAGGATGGCGGCGGCAGCTTTCGCCTGCTTCCCCATCTGGACTAAATCAACGGCTTCGATAAATGATTCAACCATAATGCTTCCTTATCCGATGGCAAATGACTTCGAGGATAAACTATCTCATATTCAGCCCCAAAATGCCAGACTGTCCACTGTCTCGGAAGATATTATACCCATACCTTATCAATCTTACAGGTTTTTATGTTATACTCTCCAGTGTCGGTCAGCAATTTTACAAGGGGACTTGAATGTTGTTTTCTCGATTGGATGCCAAGCATATTGTCAATGGGGGCATCATCTTTTCGGTGCTGCTCTGCGCTGCGATTGTCGCTATGGGAGGTGTACTGGCTCAATTTGAGGTGATCCCCTTGCCGGAGGACGGGCTGGTCTATGAATGGCAGTTGGCGGAACCGTCTTCATGGGCACAGGCAACGGCTTGGCTGGGATTTGCACTGCACCAACTGCTGATTTGGGGCACAATCTACTACGCGCAAAAACACTATAACAAGCGTGACTATAGCCATACACTCCGCCCAGTCAACCTGTGGGCAGTAGGCATTAACCTGATATTTATTATTCTGCATTATTTACAGACGATGTTTTTCTATGACGCCATCGCGCAGGATCTTCCCAGTTGGACAGCGCAATTTGCCGTCGCTTTGATGCTCATCGTCATCTTGGGCATCGAAAATCAGCGCCGCGGCTTATTCTTCGGCAAGAAGGTCAAACTCCGCCGAGCATTTACGGATGGGCTGCGCAAATATCACGGTTATTTCTTCAGCTTCGCGGTGATCTATACCTTCTGGTTTCATCCTATGATTCCGACCTGGGGGCATTTGATTGGCTTTATTCATGTGATTTTGGTGATGACGCAAGGCTCTTTGATGTTTATGCGGGTTCACCTGAACAAGAGATGGATGTTGCTGCTGGAAATTCTTGTTTTGCCTCATGCCTTTCAGGTCGCGCTTAATCAGGGTCAAGACCTTTGGCCCATGTTCTTCTTCGGTTTTGCGGCAATTTTTCTGGTCACGCAGATGCACGGCTTGCGGCTCAAACCCTGGGTCAGGCGGCTCTTCTATGGATCTTTCCTGCTGGTGATGCTTTATGTCTATTTTGTCCTGCGTGAGCCTTATCAAATCAATGAAGTGATCCGCATTCCACTTATCGAGTATCTGGTGCTGTTCATTATGTATTGGATTTATCTGCTGGGAGCGCGGATTAGCAGCCGATTTCAGCCCTTGACAACCGCGGAGGCTAAGCTCAGCGAAGGAAGTTAGCTTTCTGTGGCTGGAAACAGGTCTGCGAGGTCTAACTCAAAGCCGGGCAGGATCTGCTCGCCGGACAGGCTGCCCTCGCTGCCGACAAATTCGATGTCCAAACGCGACCCGTCGACAGCGCGGCAGACATCCACGCCCTTTTCAGTCGGCAGCACAATCCAAACCAGCTGCGTGCCATAGTGCAAATAAACGGCGGCTTTTCGGCGCACCTGCTTGAGCGTGTCGGTGGGCGAAAGGATTTCGACTGCCAAATCGGGCATGAGGGGGATGTATTTATCCGGGAGCGGACGCGGCATTTTGGCGCTGCTCAAAAAAGCGACATCGGGCGAAAGCAGGGTGAGGCGGTTATCGGGCGGGTGATAACCGGTTTCCACAGTAACTGTACCCAAATCATGCTCCTCGACGTAAATATCCATGTATCGCGCAATTTTGACGGCAAGCCGCCCGTGAATATAACCAGGTGGTGACATCTCAAATAACTTTCCGTCGATCAGTTCAAAATGCGTATTTTCATTTTCCGCCTGATGCGCTATCTCCCAGACATCATCGGCGGTGTATAACTGCTGTTGAATGACCATTTGTCTCAAGTTACTCCATTTATTAGCTTTTCGCGGCTGGAAACAGGTCTGCGAGGTCTAACTCAAAGCCGGGCAGGATCTGCTCGCCGGACAGGCTGCCCTCGCTGCCGACAAATTCGATGTCCAAACGCGAGCCATCCACCGAGCGACAGACATCCACGCCCTTTTCAGTCGGCAGCACAATCCAAACCAGCTGCGTGCCATAATGCAAATAAACGGCGGCTTTTCGGCGCACCTGCTTGAGCGTGTCGGTGGGCGAAAGGATCTCGACTGCCAAATCGGGCATGAAGGGGATGTATTTATCCGGGAGCGGACGCGGCATTTTGGCGCTGCTCAAAAAAGCGACATCGGGCGAAAGCAGGGTGAGGCGGTTATCGGGCGGATGATAGCCAGTTTCCACAGTAACCGTACCCAGGCCGTGTTCCTTGACGAAGGCCCATATATAATGCGAAATCTCGCTAGCCAGTGATCCGTGCAAGCCGCCAGGTGGTGACATCTCAAATAACTCTCCGTCGATCAGTTCAAAATGTGTATTTTCATTTTCCGCTTGATGCACCATCTCCCAGACATCATCGGCGGTGTATAACTGCTGTTGAATGACCATATTCGTCTCTGGCTGTCCCGTTTCCTCAACTATAGTTTATCACAATTTTGTCGTTGGCTGCTATCATCATGTTTCCATGCTCATCCGCATCAGATTTATTTCAGAACGACCATATTGTTGCGATGCAGGACGGCATCTCCATAGCTGTAACCGAGAATATCCACAATCTCACGGGATTTCCTGCCACACAGCTTTCGCAGGTCATCACTTTTGTAATTGGTCAGACCATGTGCGATTTCGCGCCTTTCTGGCGACAGAACAGCGAGTGTTGCCCCGCGCTCAAAGTCGCCTTCAACCGAGCGTACTCCGACTGGCAGCAGGCTGGCGCCCCCTTGCATCAGCACCTTGACAGCGCCAGCATCGACCATCAGAGCGCCCTGCGTTCGGTCAGTCAGCAGCCAGCGTTTGCGGCTTTCCGACAGGTCATTGGCTGATGCGATATGTGTGCCAATATCTTCGCCAGCGACCAATCGCCTGATGACATCGCTCTCGCTGCCACTGGCGATAATCGTCTTGATGCCGCTGCGGCTGGCAATCTGCGCCGCCTGAATTTTGGTGAACATACCGCCAGTGCCCATCTGCGTGCCGGCATCACCTGCCAGCTTAAACAGATCATCCGAGATATGTTCAATGCTCTGTATCAGCGCGGCCTGCGGATTTTTGCGCGGGTCATCGGTAAAGATGCCCGGCTGGTCAGTGAGGATAATAAGCAGGTCGGCATCGACAACGCTGGCGACAAATGCCGAAAGGTTGTCGTTGTCGCCCACGCGAATCTCATCGGTGGCAATGGTGTCGTTTTCGTTCACAATCGGGATGATTTGATGCTCAATCAGCGTGCGCAGGGTATCACGCGCATTCAAATAGCGGACGCGGTGGCTGAGGTCATTGCGCGTCAGCAGGATTTGGGCGACAGTGATTTCAAAGATGTCGAACAGGTCTTGATAGACGCGCATCAGATGGCTCTGCCCAACTGCGCTCAGCATTTGCTTGGCAGGAACGGATTTGCCCAAATCAGGAAAGGCAAGCCCCTCGCGCCCGGCGGTTTGTGCGCCTGACGAGACCAGAATCACCTCATAGCCCTGCTCGTGCAAGGCGGCGATTTGCTGCACAATCTCCAGCATACGCTGCCGATTGAGCCGTGCCGTCCCCTTGGTCAGCACACTTGTCCCCAGCTTGACAACAATTCGCTGCATTTGCCTGTTCCCGTCTTGCTCTTCTTTTCGCACTGCATTGTATGGGAGCTTGGCGGCAGATGGTAGACAGAGTGGGGCAGAGGATGTGATTTGTCAGCTTGGCGGATTGAGCCGCGTTCGGTTTGCATGAATCTGCAAGATATACCCCAATCTCAATGCGGCGCGTCTGACCAAATCTTCGGCATCGGCGAGCGCCTGCTCCAGGCTCATGGGTTGATCGACAATCGGCAAAACCGCCTGGATGCCAGCCTCGTGCAGCAGTCTCTCGTCAATGTTGATGCCGCCAGCCAGGGCAATGGTTGGCAGGCCATGTTTTCCAGCCAGCCGCGCCACGCCGACAGGTCCCTTGCCGTCAATCGTTTGAGCGTCTATCTGGCCTTCGCCGGTAATCACCAGGTCGCTGTCCGCCAGATGTTCGACAAAGCGGTTGTGTTCCAGCACAAGCTCAATGCCAGAGACCATCCTGCAAGAGAAAAATGCCATCAGCCCAGCCGCAAAGGCGCCCGCCGCGCCACCGCCGGGGACATGCCGCAGGTCGATGCCCCTTTGCTCCAGCAGAATCGTAAAACAGTGGCGGAGGTTTTGCTCAAGAATCTCTACGGTGGCGGGGTCAGCCCCTTTTTGCGGGCCAAACACACGCGCAGCGCCTTTTTCACCCAAGGTTGGATTTTCAACATCCGAGGCGATGATGATTTCAACATCCTGCCAGCGCGCATCCATGCCCGCGGCATCCACCCGCACAATATCGCCCAAGCCACCCCCGCCAGAGCGAACCTCGTTCCCGCTGGCATCCAGCAGCTTCACGCCCAATGCCTGCAAACAGCCCATCCCGCCGTCCACTGTCGCGCTGCCGCCCAAGCCGATAATGATGCTTTTGACGCCTCGATTCAGCGCATCCGCCATCAGTTGGCCGCTGCCGTAAGTGCTGGCGATGAGCGGGTTGAGTTCATGCGACGCCAGCAATTCCAGCCCCGATGCCTGCGCCATTTCGATGACGGCGGTCTTGCCATCTGGCAGCAAGCCGTAGTCGGCTTGAATCGGGCGCAGGAGCGGGTCAAATACTTCCAGGCTGATTCGTTCGCCGCCAGTCGCCAAAAAAGCATCCAGAGTTCCGTTGCCGCCATCGGCGATTGGCAATAGCTGATAGCTGGCTGGCAGACCCGATTGCAGCAAGCCTTCATGGATTGCCGCGCTGGCTTCGGTGGCGGTCAGGCTGTGTTTGAAGGCGTTGGCTGCGATGAGAATTTTCATGCGATGTTCTTTCATTGGCAAAATGAGCTTGAACTACTATTATACTGCGATATTTCCCTTCCAGTGGCTTCGGCTGGGGGGACGACATCATTTTGCGAGAGAACTGCCAATGAACAGTCAAACAGCCTTTCAAACCATAAAAGCCAGTGGGATTGTGGCGGGGATGCGCGGCGCTTTCCCGCCGGATGCTGCGCTCAATGTCACCGAGATCCTGATGACCGAGGGCATTCATATCTTTGAATTGATGATGAATTCGGAAGAGCCGATAGCGGCAATGCAAGCTGTCAAAGCCGAATATGGCGACGAAGCCTGCGTGGGCATGGGCACGGTGCTGGATGCCGCCACCGCGCAGGCTGTGCTGGCTGCTGGGGCGGATTTTGTGGTGTCGCCGGCATTTCAGGTGGATGTGGTCGCGGCAGTTTTGGCGCAGGATGTACTGATGGGCCCTGGCGTCGCTACTCCGTCCGAGGCAGTTGCCGCCTGGGATATGGGCGCGCCATTGTTAAAACTGTTCCCGATAGGTGCGCTCGGCCTGGATTATTTCAAGGCGATGTTTGCCCCGCTATCGCACATGAATTTTATGTGCAACGGCGCCATGACTGACCAAAACGCCCGTGAGTTTCTGTCTGCGGGGGCGGTGGCTTGTGGCATGGGCGGCTGGCTGGTCGGCGACGGCACTTGGTCGCGGTCGAAGCTGCGCAGTCGGGCGCGAATCCTAGTCAATGCGGTGCAGGCGGCGCGGGGTGGTTGAGGAGGGCTGCCTAAGATATAAGAACATTAGTTTTAATACTTTGTTTTGCATCCCTAATCCACTATCCTAATAATCACTGCTTCACAGAGTCATCAGGAGTTAATGTGGACGACTTAATTTATTTTCAAAATGAAGAGATAATCATACACAACGAGGATTTATTCCAAACAGAGGCGGTTAAATCGGAGTCTATTGACCTCATTGTAACGTCCCCGCCTTACAATGTCGATATTCAATACAAGAGCAACAAAGATAATTTAACCTATGAGGAATATCTGCAATTCTCCCATGAGTGGATGGCACGTTGTTATGACTGGTTAAGAAATGATGGGCGATTTTGCCTGAACATTCCTTTGGACAAAAATAAGGGCGGTCAACAAAGCGTAGGGGCTGATTTAACTACCATAGCAAAAGAGATTGGCTATCAGTATCACTCCACCATCGTCTGGAATGAGGGCAATATATCACGTCGTACCGCTTGGGGTTCATGGATGAGTGCGTCCGCGCCTTATGTGATTGCACCAGTGGAGCTTATCATCATTCTCTATAAAGATAGTTGGAAAAAAAGATCCGGGTCGCGTGTGAACGACATTACACGAGATGAGTTTATGGCATGGACGAATGGCTTGTGGACATTTAATGGCGAGAGCAAAAAGCGCATCGGTCATCCAGCCCCTTTCCCGATTGAATTGCCTACACGGGCTATAAAGCTGTTCAGTTTTGTAGGGGATACAGTTTTAGACCCTTTCTTGGGCAGCGGTACAACTCTGGTTGCTGCCATTATGAATAATCGCTTGGGTGTGGGGATAGATGTTGATGAGAGTTATTGTGAATTAGCTAAAAAACGCATTGAAAAGGCTCTGGTGGAACGCACACAAATGGCGATGTTTTAAGGAGATAATCAAATGAGCGGACGTCCTTCATTGTCTGACTTGATATTGACGCACTTCAAAAAACATCCCAAGCAAGATTTGGCTCATGACGATTGGGTTGATGAGGTTAGTAAGCAATATAAGGGGCTAACAGGTCGTATGCCCCGTGATCCGTGGCGAGCAGCAAGGAAACTTCATCAGGGGGGATACTTCATTAAAGTCAAAAAAGGGATTTACAGATATGACCCAGATTACGTCCGCAACCCGGAACTTGAAGATTTTACAGAACAGCAAAAACGTGAAATTCTCGAACGAGATGAATATCGTTGTGTTGTCTGTGGCCGCGGTCGTGCTGAGGGAGTAGAGCTACATGTTGACCACATCAAACCAAAAGACCAAGGCGGTAAAGCCACAATCGAGAACGGACAAACTTTGTGCGCTCAGCATAATTTCATCAAAAAGAACCTTAATGCCACTGAAACAGGCAAAAGGTTGTTAATTAGGCTGTATGAACTGGCGAAATCACAGGAAAACCAAGAGATGGTAGAGTTTTGCCG
>DAOUKA010000389.1:0-1903 GCA_034421915.1 Anaerolineae bacterium | reverse complement strand
ATCAGCCGAGTTGCTACTGAAAGTGCTCTCGCTGATGTTCAGCTCTCCGTCCTCCAAGTTGGCGATCGCGCCACCGTATTCAGCCGAGTTGTTGCTAAAATTGCTGTCGCTGATGCTCAGCTCTCCCAAGTTGAGGATCGCGCCGCCAACGGGATTGGCCATATCCGCTTTGAGCGTTCCATCCTCATTGGTGATGATGCCACCTTCATTTTCAGCTGCCCCCTTGGTCAGTGTCAAATCATTGATGGTCAACGTGCCGCCATCGTTGAAAAAAATCCGATAGCGATTGTCACCGCTGATGGTATAGCTCTCGCCCTGGATGGTAATCTCCGAGGTGATTTTGGGAAGCTCGCCATCAAGCCTGATGTCATCGCTCAGGATAATCGTGTCCGCGCCGTTGCCCGCCCGACAGCCACCTTGGGCGCGGTCGCTGTTGGCGGCCAGGATGGCATCTGCCAGGCCACAGCGCGGATTCAAGGTGATTTCTGCCGCGTAGACCGACGGCAGCAGCAGACCGAACAGGATGGACATCAGTCCGCAGCAATCAATTTTTTCATAGTGAGCCTCTTAAATGGTCAGTGGATACAGAAACATACTAACGTAGCATCCTTCGGATGACAAGTTTTCTGGCAGTGGCGAAAAACGCGGTGATGGCAAGGCATTGCGGTTTCACATATCCGCAAAATCAGACACCCCCAAAGCATCACCGCGCATCCCGTTCCAAAACAAATGCGCCCCGCCCGACTGATGCGGTCAATACTTCTATCGTGTCCGACATTTGCTCTAGCCTTGTTTTGACTGTTTCGGCGGCGTCTTTCACACAAATGCAATGCACATTGGGGCCGGCATCCAAGGTATAGCATACTTGAATGCCGTCCTCTTCGCGCCATTGTCGAACGTTATTCATAATCGCCAGCGATGTCGGCTGCCAGTAAAAAAGCGGCGGCTTGCTGGTCATCATCACCGCGTGCATCAGATTGCTGTCTGCTTCCACCACCTGTGCAAACTGCTCAAAATCACGCTTGAGAATGGCGTTCTTGACCGCGTTCAGACGCTGCGGCGCGTTCTCGACCCGCGCTGTTTGCAAAATACTGGTATCCGCCGCAGCATGGCCTGCCGTCGAACCCACGCGCTTGTGCCGGCGGCTGACAATGGCGATGACATCCACCAGTTCCCAGTAATCATCATCCACAAAGGTTGCTGCATAAGACATATCGTGCGAGCCAGCGGCCAACCATTCCACATAACCCGATGGAATGGAACGCGCCGCAGAGCCGGAGCCACGCCTGGCGATGGTGGACAATTCTCGTTCCGACAGCTGTTCGCCCAGCGCCGCCACACCCGCCAGCGTGAGCGCAGCAAAGGCCGAGGCAGAGGAAGCGATGCCTGCTCCCATTGGGAAATTGTTGCTCGACTGAACCCGCGCAAACATGTTTGTCTTAAATCGAGAGCGCAATAATGACAGATGTTTTCTTACGCGCTGTAAAGCGGCATCATCTGCGGGCCTGCCGTTGATGGTCACGGAATCAGAGGCATCATCGGATGACCATTGGACGGCTGCTGTGGTATGCAGCCCATCCAGATTCATACTCAATGAGGAGTTTGCCGGCAGCCGGAGTTGATGATTGCTGTTGCCCCAGTATTTCACGAAGGCGATATTGGAATGCGCCCGTGCAGTCGCCGCTTTTGGCTCACTCATGTTGTGCATCCTCAAGGGCTTCCCATCTCAAGAATTCAATCTGGTATTGCTGGACAATATCACTAGACTATAGGCTTTGTCTACACCTATCAAAACGGAGATGATATTGCAAGTTTTGCTTGGCTTGATTCAGACGATGCGTCCGCAGCAATGGACGAAGAACATTCTGTTTGTTTTCCCGGCGCTTGTCTTTGGTGAGAAACT
>DAOUKA010000388.1:0-3195 GCA_034421915.1 Anaerolineae bacterium | reverse complement strand
GGAACGCATAAAATGGCGACCTATGACAACGTGGACATCGGCAGCAATATAGGCGACCTTTTCGCCGCCTATCCGCAGTGGCATGACCGAGTCGCTGTCGCTGCTGAAATGCAAGCTGGCGCCTGTTCCTTCCATAATGGGCTGCTGGCACACGGCGCTGGCGCGAATATGACTTCCAAATATCGTCGCGCGATGACCTGCGCTTATATGCCAGATGGCAGCACCTTTAACGGTCAGCAGAATATCCTCACCAGCGAGCAGGTGGCCGGTTATCAAGTGGGCGACCCGCTGGATGACGATGCTCAGTCGCCCCTGATTTATCATCGCAGCAAGGAGTATGTCCGCTATAGCGGCTGATTCACCAGCTAAAGGGGACGGTGCCGCTTTCATCCTGCGGATAACCCCATTGCTTGATGTAAGACCTGCCATCCAGAAAGGCATCGCCCAGCCCGACTGGATTGCCGCCAATCGGCACATCGTTGACAAAGACGCCGTGTGTCAGTGGATATTGCCCGGTCAGAAAACTGGCTCGCCATGAGCAGCAGACCGAATAGCCGGATATGGCATGTCTGAAGTTGACGCTTTCCCGCGACAGTCGGTCGATATGCGGGGTCTGCACCTGGGCATTGCCGCTGTATCCCAGCGCCTGCAAACGCCATTGGTCGGTCAACAGAAAGACGATATTGGGTTTTGGCATGGCGTCCCTCTCATTTTTTACCACAGAGATACGAAGTTTTGCCCTAGTGCTATTGAGATGTAACTGGCAAACTCAGTATGTCGCCTTCGGCTTCGACAAACTCGGCAGTGACCCAGCCAAATTGAATTTCCAGCCAAGAACCATCTGCGTTACGACCGTGCGCAATCAGTTGTTCTCCTCGATTAAATACACCCGTGAAATCCAGACTTGCACTCGGTCCCACGCGGGCAATCATACCGACTGCCGCGCTGATTGGAATCCCGTCAACGGGTTCAGGCAAGGGTTCAGTCGCAAAGACGAGCGGGAAAGTATAGGATATATCGGGAAAATGGTAAAACAGCAGCACCAGATTGGTGTCGTCACGATTGACGATGGCGACCATGCTGCCACTTGCTTCGCTGCCCGGCGCTAAATCAAAAGTCAGAGCATTAGCAAAATCTTCCCCAGCATTTGCATAGATGAGTCCCTGGTCACCAGCTAACTCAAAATCCCACCAGATAACATCGCAGTTCACTGGATGGGATGATGCACATTGCACATCGACCGATACGATGACATATTCTTCCCCTTCTTCGGGGAGAGCCATGCTGCTGTTCGCATCCAGCGCGGCGGGGTCAGCCGGGCGCTCAAGACCGGTTACACGGACAAAAATGCCGCTTCCGCCGTCGGCAAAGCGATTGAAAGCGTAGGGTCTTTTGAAAGTGCCTTGACCGAGGTTTTCATTTTGAGCAAAAACGGGATTAACTATTATCAAGGGCAGAACAAGAAAAAGAAACAGGATTAATTTATTCATTGCCAATCCACTCCTAATAAAACTATTCGATGCTAATATACTATACACGAATTCGGAGGTGCTAGCTCCAAAATTCGTCCCATTCGCGCTTAAAGGCTTGCAGGCCTCTGCTGCCGCTTGAGAGGCGATGATTTCCAGCCCTTGCTGGCGAGCCAGGCGAAATGACATTGATGTGGTTCAGTCAGGGATTATGCCTGGCGCAGACGCTTGCCGAGTCGGGCGATAAGCCGCGCTTTTTCGCTGTAAGCGTCCCGCAGTTCGGCTATCGTGGGTGTTTTGCTCTGTGCTAGGTCGATGACAACCTTCTCGGCGGCGGTGAATTCCGCGCAGGCATCGGCGACATCGGCGGCAATCTCTTTGGGGATATTGGCAACACCGCTGCCATCGCCGTGTAACAAATCGTCGGGATAAATGCTGATTCCGCCAACTTGAACGGGGACATGAATATCCAGCAGGTGATTGTAGCCGTGTGCGCAAACCATGCCATCATGGAATACGGGGAAGGCAATCCGTTCAATCTGTTCCAAATCACGAGCGGGTCCATTGGTGACCAGACCGACAGCGCCGAATGCCTGATAGGAATTGCACATCACATCGCCAAAGACCGCCGCCGCGCCGCCGCCATCCAGATTTTGCAGGACGCTAATCGCCTCGCCCGACAACTCCTGAAAACGTTCTATCTGTTCGGGTACGGCTGAGGTGGCAGTGTCAGTCATTGGCGCTGCGAAAGTGCGGCAGGTCGCGGTGGAGGCGAACCCGACCATCGGCGGCAAGTTGGGAAACGCGGCTTGAATACGCCGATTCATAAAGCCGCGATTGCGCGGGCGAAGCTCAAATAACTCGATGACATTGCAAATGGTCGCGGTGTCACAACCCCGCAGTTTTTCTATCACGGCTGGGTTCATATCGATCTCCTTATAGGTCGCTGCGCCTGTCTCGGCTGGCTCTCTTCCCACCAGATATTGCTCACAGCATCAAACTGTATTATACATTGATGAAGGTTGCATTTAAGATTATTCACATCAACCATGTTGGAAAAGTGATGCGAACAGCCAAAGTGATTCATATCGTCTCCTGCCATGCCGAGGGGGAGGTTGGGAATGTGATTGTTGGGGGCGCGCCAGCGCCGCCGGGCGATTCCATTTGGGAGCAGGCGCGCTGGATTGCCCAAGACCAGCGTCTGCGCCGCTTTGTCTTGAATGAACCGCGCGGCGGCGTTTTCAAGCATATCAATTTACTGGTTCCAGCCAAGCATCCCCAAGCGGCTTATGGTTTTATCGTCATGGAGCCAGAGCATACGCCGCCGATGTCCGGCTCTAATTCCATCTGTGTCGCCACGGTGCTGTTGGATACGGGGATGATTGAGATGCAGGAGCCAGAAACAGCATTTTTCCTTGAAGCGCCAGCAGGCTTGGTGCAGGTGCGAGCCTATTGTACGCAGGGCAAAGCGCAAAGCATCGAAGTGCGAAATGTGCCATCTTTTGCTGATAAACTGGATGCCCGGCTGGAGCTTGAGGGCAGCGGCGCGCTGACAGTCGATGTCGCTTATGGCGGCGACAGCTTTGTCTTGGTGGATGCCCATTCGCTGGGCTTCGAGATTGTTCCCGACGAAGCAGGCCAACTGGCGCAAATGGGCGCAAAAATCACCGCAGCCGCCAATGAACAGCTTGGCTTTCAGCATCCCATACATCGGGAATGGAATCGG
>DAOUKA010000387.1:0-9982 GCA_034421915.1 Anaerolineae bacterium | reverse complement strand
TAATTATAAATACTCGTATCTGTATTCAAGCGAAGGAAAACCGCAGGAGAAAAGATGACAGCGGCAATCAGCCCAATAACAATGGCATTTAACCGGCCTTGTTTGTCCCATACCAGCCGAACCAGACACCAAATCCCGATGGCAACCAGGGCAAATCCTGCCATCATGACATGTGTCAGCATCATCGAAAGAAACGACAGCGCAAAACCGAGGTACGCAAAACGACGCCGTGATACAGCACAGACATAAGCTGTGGATATTGCAATCGGCGCCAAAATAAAACCGGCAACCAGCTTATCCTGTATTGGACGCAGGAAAAACTGCGATCCCGCCTGAAGGGTATTTTCAGCCAGAACGCTATAACACAGCAAACTAAGTACAACAATGATGAAAGCTGTCTTAGGCTTATGCCCCAAATTTCTTGAAAAGATGTAGATAGCAGCCGCCGTCAACAGAATCATCAAGCTATTAATCATAAATTGCGCTTGCAAAATATGAACACCGCTTGCATTCACTATGAACGATTGTGCAAGTGTCCAATAGGACAAATAAAAACGATCTGAAGTCAAATTGCCCGTATCATAATAAATCTCTAACCAATCCAGCGGCTCTTCACGCAAGAAGTTGGTCACTTCTGCATTATAGGTAGGCTGATCAGGATGTATAGAAATACCACTATAAACGCCGCCATAAGCAAAGAGCAGCGCCTGAACCAAGATGATCGCCAATAATGCCTCGGAGGACGCACCAAATTTTGCAAGTCTCGCAGGGTGGTTTTTTATTCTAACGAGGAATGCCATCAAGCCCAGTATCATCAGCCCATACCAGAAAATCTCGATGAAGTCGAAAGTCCAATGCAGCGTTCTCGCCAGCAACCCCAATATGCCCATTAAAACAATCGAGATGGCAAATCCATATCCGACAAAATCAATGATGTTCCAGGAATCGCGTACCGGTATCAGCGAGAAAATAAACCCGCCGGGCAAAACAAATAGGACACATGCGAAGGCAACTCGCATCCAGAGCAGAATATAAGGAGCGTCTACCAGAAAACTCCCAAAGCCCAACAACCCGACTATGCCAGCAGAAGCAAGCGGGGACTGCCAAATCTTCATCTTGTCTCGCATTTCCTCAACGAACGGTCATAACTCATGCCGTCCCTCTAAAGCCCGCATCAACGTCACGGCATCGACATATTCCAAATCGCCGCCAGTTGGCAGTCCGCGCGCCAATCGTGTGATTTTGACGCCCGCGCCCGCCAGTTCCCGCTGCAGATACATTGCCGTTGCATCGCCTTCCATACCGGGATTGGTCGCCACAATCACCTCAAGCACCTTATCATCTTCCACCCGCTTGACCAGCTCGCGTATTTTGAGGTCATCGGGTCCAATGCCGTTCACCGGCGAAATCGCGCCATGCAGCACATGATACCGCCCTTTATAGATGCCAGTCCGCTCAATCGCCATCAAATCCAGCGGCTCTTCGACCACCGCAATCGACTCGGTTTCACGCTGCCGCGAACTACAGATAGGACAGGGGTCGTCTACCGTGATATTGAAGCAAACACTGCAAAATCGCGTCTGTGCTTTGAGGTTCGTCAGCGCCGCCGCCAAACTTAGCGAAACATCGTCAGAAGCGCGCAGCAGATAATACGTCAATCGGGAAGCCGTCTTGGGACCTACTCCCGGCAGCTGCGAAAAGGCTTCGACCAACTTGGTTACAGGTTGCGGAATGGCACTGTTCATAAACGCACTCCATCACTATCAACATCTGGGGAAAGCCGCAAACCACACTTGTCTCGTCAAATCAGCGAAAACACAGCCTAACCGCCCAAACCCGGGATACTGCCAAGCCCCCCCGTGATTTTTTCCATCCGTTCTGCCGCCATCGCCTGACTTTGTTCAATCGCCTGGTTGACAGCCGCCACCAGCAAATCCTGCAGGTCACTGAGCCATTCCTCATCATCCATGTCAATGATGTCAGGATTGACCTCGACCGCCTGCACCCGTTGATGTCCGGTAATCACAACTTTAATGGCGCCGCCCCCGACCGATACCTCCAGGGTTTCTTTTTCGAGGCTTTCCTGCGCCTCGGCCATATCCTGCTGCATTTTCTGCAGCATTGCCATCGGGTTGCCGCCGCCGGGCAAGCCAGCCGAAGAACCCCGTCTGCCGCTCCGTCGTTTTGTCATGTCTCATCTCCTGTTACTTGTTCTTTCGTTCTATTGAATATGCTCAAACATCATCAAGTTATCGACCCGCTTCCGGGTTCAGCCAATAGACATTCGCGCCATCACCCGCGTGTTCATAGACTAACCTGCTGCCGCGCCGCCGCATAATTTCGGGGCTGATTTCCTCATCTTTCACAACAGCATAAATGGGGCGTCCAGGCAGGCTGCCTGTCATGCGCCCAATCAGCATTTCATAATCATCCCCGCCCGTGCTTTCGCTGTAGAATATCTTCAGATGGCGCACCCGTTCGTGATACGCGAGCGCGCTGGCGGCAAAATGCAGCTGCAGCATCCGTACATACATCAGCCTTTCATGGTACAGGTTGGCATGTATGGATGGAATCAGCGGCAGGACAACAACCGCATTCGGCGGCGTATGATCGCGAATCCAATAATACGCGGATATTCTCTGCTCGGCATCATCCGCGGTTTGAATATGAATGCCATCAAAGCGATGCCCCTCGTCGCCAAAGGTTCGGACTCTGTTGACAAAACTGCTGGAAACGTAAAGCACTTGCGACAGCACCAGCACAAAATAGGCCGCAGACACCAGCCCGCCCAGCCGCCGCCGACCGCCGCCGCTGTTTTGCAATTTTTGCAAAGCAAGCAGGCTGGATATTGCCATCATCGCCGCCAGAAAATAAATGCCTTTATATTGATTCCCGTCAGGCAGATACAGCACCGAGGTCACTGAAGCGATGATGAACGCGCCCAGCACAAGGAACAGCCCGTCGCGATTTCGGTTCTGCCAGACGAATATACATTGAAGCATATAAAGCGGTATGAACAAGAGAACCGCCGTGACGATCTTGTTGATATTGACCATATTGGGAAAACCAAAGGGGCGGCCGGATTGAAAACTGCTGACAATATCGAGGTTGTACTTCACCAATGGAAGGGACAGCGCGAGGCTGACAGCCAGCCAAAGCAGCAGCATGGCCGGCGAAACCTGGCCAGTCAAGTTTCGCCAAAATATCCGCGCCTGTCCGGCCACGCTGCGACGCCGCAGGCAATGCAGCGCAGCCATCAGAGCCATGCCACCCAACAACGCGATAACAATATGCAGGGCAGCGATCTCGCGCACCGCCAGGGCTGCTATGCCGCAAGCGGATAGCAAAATGAGCGTGGCAAGTTCGATTTCGAGTTTCACCAGCTTGACGCCGGCGTAAAGGGCTGCGTTGAACAGTGTAATCCCCAAGGTTACGCTGGTAAAGTTCAGGACTTTGCCGAGCACACTGTGCAGGCGTTCGTCCGCCCCGTCAAGCAGTATCATATCAAAGCCATAGGGCGAATAAGTCCCGTTCAGCACATGTCCCAATACAGATATAACGCTTGTGATATTAATCGAAAAGTACACCAGCAAAATCATCAAGCCCCAGCGAATGGTGCCGGGCTTGCCCAGCTTGAGGATTTTCAAAGTCTGACCAATCCAGACAAAGCTGCTGAATATGGCAATCACATTCACCATGGAAGCGACCGTCGGCGGACTGAAAGAGGTTATTTTGACGAGGGCGGCTAAATAAGCGTGGTACAGCCAGTAATAATTGGCAGGATACCCGGCGACAAACACATTCTCAGGCGGCGCGGCGCCATAGAGCAATTGATGGATGTAGCCGACGTGGATATTGCCATGGTGCAAAATCTGCATGGTCGGATGCGCGAATTCCGCCCAAATCGGCGGCGCCAAAATGAGCATCGGCAGCAAAGGCAGCAGCATCCGCCAGGCAGCCTGACTTTTGACATACACGCCTCGCCTCCACTTGGCATAAGCCCCGGCCGCAAGCCAGACCAAGGGAATCAAGGTGCAGACCCCAAGCACCGCTGCCCAGTGGTCAATGCGCATCGGCAGCAGCAGGGTGAGGATATACCCGACGCTCACAAACAGCGCCAGCGACATCACAAAAAGCGGGTTCAGAACATCAGTCATCCATAGCGAAACAAACCGCAAGCTCATTCCCAGCTTAGCCTTGCTCATCAATCACCCCGCCCAGTTCTTTCCCTTTGGCGAGCAGGGGGTCATCCTCGTCCCCATTCTCATCAAGCGCCGCATTCGGCACCGCGGCGCCATCCACAACCTGAACTTCTATCCGCAGCTTGACATGGTGCAGGTCATAAATCGCCTGTTCGATGTACCGCGCTCGCTGCGGGTCGGCAATTTTCTGCTGAAAAAACTCGGTTGGCACGCCCAATATCAGCCGATTCCCCTCTATCCTGCGGACATGAGCATGCTCCAAAAGCGGGGGGATATTGCGATTATACTGGTTGACCCGCCTTAAAATCTGCATCCAGCCCTGATGGATTTTGCCGACCGAATAAATGGGCGCCTCGCCGGGGGCGGTTGTTGCAGCCCGTTCAAAATCGCCGCCCGCTTCTTCCGCATCCGCGCCTTCAGCGGCAACTTTCGCCTGTTCCGAGCGGGATACGGGACGGCTCGGCGGCGGCTGCTGCTTGACCGCTTGAGCTTCAGGCGACTGCAAAATGTCAATCAAAGCCAATTCCAATGCCAGCTGCGGCTGCCAGCCGCCGGTATAATGGTTGACCGCCTCGTTAAAGGCGCGGATCGCCTTGAGCAGGCGCGACCGACCGATGCGGCCAGCAAGCTGGCCGTACATGGCTTGGTCTTCCTGCGATGCCTCGACCAAATCGGCGCTTGCTGTCTGCGCCAGCATCACATTACGCAGGCATTCAACAATCTGCTGACCAAATTGCCGCGGGTCGCTGCCGGCATCAATCGCCTTATTGATGATGTGAATGCCCAGCGCCACCTCTTCATCAACCAGCGCATTCACCAGATCCCTGACATAGATGCTATTCGCTGTGCCAAGCATCTTCTGCGCCAGTTCCAGGCTCACCGCTTCCTGCGGGTCGGTCACAATCTGGTCAAGCAGGCTGATGCTGTCGCGGACGCTGCCCGTCCCCTGACGGGCAATCAATTCCAGCGCCGCCGGCTCAATCGACAGCTTCTCGCTGGCGGCGATAAAAGCCAGCCGCTGGCTGACCTCTTTCATGGCAACCCGCCTGAACTCGAATTGCAGACAGCGGCTCTTGATGGTCGCCGGCACTTTGTCAATTTCGGTGGTTGCCAGCACAAAAATCGCATGGGCCGGGGGTTCTTCGAGCGTTTTCAGCAGGGCGTCGAAGGCATTGCCGCTAAAGCGATGAACCTCATCAATGATATAGACCTTGTATTGGCCCTCGCCGGGCGTAAAGGCGATCTTGTCGCGCAGGTCGCGGACATCATCCACGCCGGTATGCGAGGCGGCGTCAATCTCAATCAAATCAAGAAAGCGCCCCTCGTTAATCGCCACACAGTTGGGACAGTCATTGCAGGGGCGCCGGGCGGCATCCTCATGGCTGCAATTAACCGCTTTCGCCAGCAGGCGGGCATTGGTCGTCTTGCCAGTTCCGCGCGGGCCGCTAAAGAGATAGGCATGGCGGATGCGCCCGCGAATCAGCGAGTTGCGGAGGGTGCGCGTGATATGCTCCTGCCCCACAACATCATCAAAAGAAAGGGGTCTCCATTTGAGGTACAGGGCTTGTTCGGGCAACGATTGTCCTCCACATCTCCGCCGCGGGTTCTGCCAGTCTAGCACTTAGGGGCTGGCCTCACAAGTGCCGAATCCCGTCGGCGAAGATGCGCTGAAGGACAAACGCAGCCGCGCGCATACAAAATAATAAGCCGCGCCTGCGGGCAAAGTGGCGGATATTATGGAGGCGGGCGAGATTCGTCGGCAAGAGGCGCTTTGGCGGCTTCAGCCGGCATATAAACAAGCAGCTTGAGGATGCCAAACCTGTGCACCGCGAGCCGTCCGCGCTCGGAAAGCGCATCTCGCAGCGCGGGTGAGTCGCAGCCGGCGTCGCTGGTGGTGTAGGGACGTTCAATGATCCACAGCTCCGAATAATCGTCGAGCAGGGACAAGAAATCACGCGGCTCACCCTTCCACTGCCACTTCGAGACCTTGCCGCCGGCAGACTCCAGGAAGGGGGCGACCGCAAAATCGCGGCCGCCGAATACCGCCAGCTCGCGCTCATAACGGCGCCAGTAGTAGTTGAACGGATAGACCACCCAATCCGGGCAGATCACCACCGCGCCATCGCTTGAAGCCGCTTGCGCCACAGCCTGCGTTATCCGATCCCATGGTTCGTGGATTTTTTCGTGTTCGTATTCGTTCAGCACCCCGTACAGATTGCACAGCAAAAGCACCGCCAAAACGATGCGCCGCAGACCCAGGCTCGGCAGCCGCGCCAGACCTGCCGCACAGGCGACATAAAACGGGATCGCCGTCCAGATGATGGTGCGGAAGACAAACACCGGCAGAAAGACCGCCGATATGACGAGCATCATCAGCGGCAGTCCCAGCGAACCAACCAGTGTGAAAGCGAGCCATCTCCAGTCTTTCCGCCGCCGCCAGCCCCACAGAGCAAGGGCGCAGAGCGCCGCCAGCGCGACAGCCTGGACAGGAAGATAGGCATTCGCGTAGACTTTGACAAAGGTCTTTTGAATCTCCAGGAAGGCTACCGGTGCTGGCGTGCGCTGTTGCGCGAAGCCCTCGACGCCTTTCAACAGCAGGGGAACGCAGAACCCGTACAGCGCAAGCACGACCAGGTTGGCAAGGATGAGATTCCGCAGCCGCAGCCATCTGAACTGTGGTTCGGCGGCAATCGCCACCAGAAAAATGAGCGTCGTCACCACCGGCAGCAGGATGGCTGTATTGTGGCTGAACATCCCGCCCAGGACGGCGGCAATATACGTGAGCCACAGAAGGTCGTCGCCGCCCCCCCGAACAATTGTTCTAACTTTCGGCAGCCGTGCAGCGCTTCCCCTCCACTGACGCCACAAACCGCGCAAACCCGTCCCGATGACGGGCGGCGGCTGGGCGGACTGTCTGGAGATAATCAGCGCGGCGCTCATCAGCGCCAGACTGCAAAAGAAGGTCAGCATGGCATACATCCGCGCTTCCTGCGCGTAACGGATCAGAAAAGGCGCGGTCGCCGCCAGCCCGACCGCATAGTACCCGGCCCGCCGGCCGCCCACAGTCCGCCCGATGACATAGACGACCGGCATCGTGAACGCAAAGCACAGCGCCGAGAAGAACCGCAGCCAAAACTCGCTGTCCTCGAACCTGAGCCAAGCCTTCATCACCAAAAAGTAGAAGGGGTTATGTCCATTTCGCAAACTGTCCCCCACCAGTTCACGGAGAGGCAGACGCGCCCGAAACCAAGTCATAACTTCGTCAAGCCAAAGCGGCTCGTAGTCGATCCGAATGACAGCCAGGCAGCATCAGAATCAGCCGTCGGTTGTCGGACATGATATAACCTTTGTCGTCTTGATATGGACAAATGCAAGATAAACCGTCCGTACTTTAACCAACTGCCGCCAACGCTGTCAAGCACTGCCCTTGCGGGCCATCGCATCCAAACAAGACTCACCACAGAGGGCGCGGAGCATCATCTTGGGGCATGGCTTTTCTTCCTGTCCTGCCGGCGGTGAAAAATCGGTTATGATGATAATGAAGCATAATGATAATGAAATCAGCATGGGAGATAATTATGGTCTTGGAAAAAGATAATGCGTTTGTTCGGGTCGCCGGTCTTGAAGAACTGCGCGGCAGAGGCAGCATCACCGTGCATCCCAAGGGCAAACCCGTGGTGCTCTTCCTTTATGGCGAGCGCGTCTATGCGGTTGACAATCGCTGCCCGCACATGGGGTTTCCGCTTGACAGAGGCTCGGTCGAGGAAGGCATCCTGACCTGCCATTGGCATCATGCCCGTTTCGACCTTGCCAGCGGCGGCGCATTTGACCTGTGGGCGGACGATATCGATGCCTTCCCGGTCGAAATCCGCCATGGCGACATCTATGTCGATACAGAAGCGAACGGCAAAACAGTCGAACACCAGCGCAATCGCCTGCGCGATGGCCTGCAGCACAACCTGAGTCTGGTTGTCGCCAAAGCCGTGATCAGTCAGCTGGCGCAAGGCGTGACAGCTGATGAGCCTTTCCGCATCGGTCTCGAATTTGGCACGCAGTATCGCGGCATGGATTGGGGACGCGGATTAACCACCCAGGCCTGTACGATGAACCTCATTCCCTATCTGCACCCGCTTGACCATCCACTGGCGCTGTTCCACGGCTTGGCGGATGTCGCCAGCGATACCGCCGGCATGTCGCCCCGCTTTAACCCGCGCCCGCTCCCCAACAGCGAAACCGACATCCCAACCCTGAAACAGTGGTTTCGTCAATTTGTGGAGGTGCGGGATGCCCAGGCTGGCGAGCGGGCAGTCGTGTCGGCCTTGCGGGCTGGCGCTGATGACCGGCAAATCGCTGATATGCTCTTTGCAGCGGCCACCGACCATCGCTATTTAGACGCGGGACATACCCTGGATTTCATCAACAAGGCGCTGGAATCGGTTGACAAGGCCGGCTGGGATTATGCCGAACTGGCATTTACCAGCGTGGTGCCGAATCTGACGGATGCCCGCCGTATGGAAGAATCCAATGCCTGGCGCAAGCCGATTGATTTAATCCTGATACTGGAAGAGGCTTTCGCGCAGCTGCCGCAGGCCGTCGCCGACGGCAAAAACAAGCATAAGGCAGCCGATATGGAGGCGCTGCTGACGCCCCTGCTGGGGGATGACCCGCAGGTTATTGCCGATGCGCTGCTGGGATGCCTGCGCGAGGGCTTGCCGCCAGTCGATCTGGCTGGCGCGGTTGTCTTCGCCGCCGCCCGCCGCATCGCGCATTTTCATACCAGCAACGAGTTTGGCGATTGGGATACGGCGCTGCACACCCTCACCTTCGCCAATGCGGTGCATCAGGGATTGCAGCGCGTCGAATCGCTGGATTTGATGCGCGGCATTTTCGACGCCGCCATGAGCGTCTATCTCGACCGCTTCCTGAATGTGCCAGCCGTCAAACTGCCGCAGCCCGCCCCCGTCGAGAATCCCGATAGGCTGCTGGATAAATTGGAATCCATGCTCAACCTACAGCAGCAGGTCAATCAGGCGGGTACATTGGTGGCGCAGTATCTGGTCAGTGGCGGCTCGCCAGAAAAACTGATGGCGAAAATGGGCGCGCTGCTCTTGCGCGAGGATCGCAATTTCCACACCATCCAATGCGTCGAAGCCTGTTTCAACCAATACAGCCTCATCAGCCGCCATTCACCGCAGATCGCCCGTCAAGTCCTGATTGCCGCCGCCCGTTATCTGGCGGCACACGCCCCGACCATGCGCTCACAGCTGCAGACCTTTACCATCGCCCGCCGCCTGTCACATGGGGAAAATCTGTTTGAGGAATAGAACCCGCCACTAGCGATTATAGACGATGTAGGTCCCACGCAGTTCTTCGCGCAAAGCGAGATAATTCCGATAGCGCTGTGCGGCAATCTGGCCCGCCTTGACGGCCTGCCGCACGGCGCAGTCGGGTTCGGTGGTATGGGTGCAGTTGCTGAATTTGCAGCCCAGCACATAGGGCGCCATATCGATATAATAAGCATCCAGTTCATCGGGCTCAATATCCCAGACAGCGATGGAGCGGATTCCGGGCGTATCCGCCAGATAGCCGCCGCTGTCCAATCGAATCAGGGCGCTGTCGCGGGTGGTGTGCACCCCTTCCTCTGAGGAACGTCCCACCGACTTGACCGACCGCGCCAGTCCGGGCTGCATCCGATTCAAGAGGCTGGTTTTCCCGACGCCAGAGGGCCCCGTGAACACCGAAATGCCCTCCCGAAGCGCCGCTCGCAGTTCATCCATCCC
>DAOUKA010000386.1:0-3747 GCA_034421915.1 Anaerolineae bacterium | reverse complement strand
CAGGCGCTTGAAATTGTGGATGACGCTGGCAATATCGAGCGCGTCGGTCTCCTGCCCGATAACCTGGCCTGGTGGGGGATAGTCTTCGGCGGCACCTTCTACGACGAAGAGAATCAGCAAATCACGGCAAACGATCCCAAGATCGTCGCCGCGCTGGAATGGATGGCAAGCTATTGGGAACGTCTAGGACCTGAACGGGTGGCTGCCTTTACCAGTGGTTTCGGCGATTACATCAGTACGCAGAATCCTTTCTTTGTCGGCAAAGAGGGCTTCAAGCAGGTTGGGGAATGGTTCATCCAATTCCAGAAGCAGTTTGCGCCCGATCTTGAAATGGCAATGATTTCAGCGCCCTATCCGGATGGCGGGCGTGAAGGCGCAACCACATTTGGCGGCAGCGTGTTCACTATTCCAACCGGTGTTCAAGACCCGGCAGCTTCGTGGGAATTTATTCGCTGGTTGAGTGAGGACGAGCACATGGGTGAATTCTGCTTCAACATTCAGAATATCCCGCCCAAAGTGGCGCCCGCGACCGCCGAGCGCTTTGTCAGTGATGAACGCTTCCAACTGGCGCTGGACTTGCTCAACGGTCCCAACGCCTTTGGTCCGCCAAAGATTCCGGTCAATGACTTTTATAACTCGCGCTTGAGTGAGGCAGAGACGGCCGTCAAAGCTGGGCAGCTTTCGGCACAGGAAGCGCTGGATCGCGTTACGGAAGAAGTCCAGCGGGAACTCGAGCAGGCAATGATGTAGCCATACACGCAGTAAAAGGGCGGGTTTGCCGCCCTTTTTTCTCCTTGAAGTATGGATATGCCCATGAAAAAGAAAAACGCTTATCGCAAAATTCGACTGACGAAACGGCAGACTCGTTCGCTGCTGATTGGCTTGCTGTTCATCTCGCCGGCGATTATTGGTTTTATCCTTTTCAACATCGGGCCTATCGTGCAATCCCTTCAGTACAGCTTTACCCGTTACAACATCTTGCAGCCACCGCGCTGGGTAGGCATGAACAATTACATCAACCTGCTCGATGACCGCGTTTTCAAAATCGGCTTGAGCAACACCCTTTATATGGTGGCGATTGGTCTGCCGATTCATCTGGTCTTCAATCTGCTAATGGCGCTGCTGCTGAACACACGAATCAGGGGCTTGTCCTTGTATCGCAGCATTTTTTACATCCCCTCGATTACGCCAGTGGTCGCTTCGACGATTGTTTGGCTCTGGATTTTCAATGGTCAGTTCGGTATTTTGAACGAATTTCTGAAAGTGTTGGGCTTGCCTCCGATTGGCTGGCTAACCGATCCTGCTTGGGTGAAACCATCGCTCATTTTTATGGGCGCCTGGTTTGGCGGCAATACGATTCTCATATACTTGGCGAGCTTGCAAGATGTCCCCTACGATTTGCTGGAATCTGCCGAGTTGGATGGCGCCAATGCGGTGCAGAAGACCTTCAAAATCACGCTGCCGATGATTAGCCCGGTGATTTTTTACACGATTATCATCAATGTCATCGGCTATTTTCAATACTTCACCGAAGCCTGGGTCATGACAGCAACCCGTGACGGCGGCGCTGGCGGTGTTGCCAACTCGGCAATGTTTTATTCGATGTATCTCTATCAAACCGCTTTTCAACAGTTCAAGATGGGTTACGCCAGCGCCCAGGCGTGGATATTGTTTATGATTGTGCTGTTCGCAACACTCGTTTTGTTTAAGACATCGCGGTGGGTTTATTATCATGCAGAGAATTAGCTGATGGCAGCGGCGATAAGGTGGCAGGAAAATCGCATCGTGCGCGAGCGTCTTCAGAAAGCAATCGCCTACAGCATCGTTATCATCATGGCAATCGCCTATATCTTTCCTCTGTATTGGCTGGTCGTCACCGCCTTGAAGACCGATGTCGAGATTTTTCAGCAGCCGCCACCTATTTTCCCGCCCGACCCGCAATGGCACAACTTCCACGCCTCGACCACCTATATTCCTTTCTGGCGTTATATGTGGAATACGATTGCCATCTCGGGCTTGACCGTCTTGGGAACGGTCTTGTCCTGTACCTTTATCGCTTACGGCTTTGCCCGTGTGCAGTGGCCCGGACGCAATATCGTGTTTCTGGTTTATCTCAGCACGATTATGCTGCCGTCGCAAGTTACCTTAATCCCCTTGTATCTGATTTTCCGCCAACTCGGCTGGGTGGGGACCTTTTTGCCCCTGGTGGTGCCACACTTTTTTGGCAGTGCCTTGTATGTATTCCTGCTGCGCCAATTTCTGCTGACCATCCCGCAAGAGCTAAGCGATGCCGCCCGCATCGACGGCGCCAGTGAACTCGGCATTCTGTGGCATATTATGATCCCCTTGATGCGCCCGGCCCTGGCTGTCGTGGCGCTGTTCACCTTTGTCCAGACCTACCGCGATTTCCTGGGCCCCTTGATTTATCTGACCAATCAGGAGGATTGGACAATTTCGCTGGGTCTCAAGCTGTTTCAAAATATGTACGGGGCGCAGTGGCAGTTAATGATGGCGGCTTCCACGCTGGCGATGCTGCCCACCATTGTCCTGTTTTTCTTCACCCAAAAAACCTTTGTGCGCGGCATCGCCTTAACAGGGTTGAAAGGTTAGCTGATGGGGAAAATTCGGGTTGCAGTAGTTGGCGCCGGGGGCATTGCCGCCGCGCACCTCCGCGCTTATGCCGCCCATGCCGAGCGCTGCGAGATTGTTGGCATTGCTGACATCATCGAGCAGGCGGCGCTGGAAAAAGCCGCTGTTTATGGCGGCATGGCTTTTTCCGATACGATAACCATGCTGGACAAGGTTCAGCCCGATGCCCTAAGCATTTGCACGCCGCCCAAATACCACCTGCCAGCAGTACAAGCAGCGGCGGCTCGCCAGATAGCTGTACTGTGCGAGAAGCCGCCAGCACGCACCTTTGCCGAAACACAAGCTATCGTGGATGCCATGCGCGGCAACATCTTGCAATTCGCTTTTTGCCATCGTTTCCATCAACCACTTCGTCAGGCACAAGCGCTGATTCAGAGCGGCCGACTGGGAAAACTGGTGCAGATTGACAATCGTTTTGGCTTTCGCTTCTCACGGGCGGGGCAGTCCTGGTTCACCGAGCAAGATATTGCTGGCGGTGGCATTTTAATTGACACGCTAGTGCATAGCGTCGATATTTTTCGGGTGCTGACGGGGCAGGAGATTCGGGGTGTACAGGCATATCTATCGACGGCGCTTCCCATACAGGTCGAAGACAGCGCTGCCATGCTGGTGCAGAGTGTCGACGGTGTGCTGGGGACGCTCAACTGCAGCTGGGTTACACCGGTATCCGAAGCTGAAGTTCGCATTTATGGCACCGAAGGGCAGGCGGTGATTGATTACAGTCGGCAGGATGGGCTGCGCTTTAAGCTGGCGAATGAGGCGCAATGGACACGACTGCCCTTTGACGAAGCGGATCGTTTCGTGCAGCAGGCGGAACATTTTTTGGATTGCGTCGAAAAGGGCAAGCAGCCGCTCGTCAGCGGCAATGATGGTCTTGCCGTGATGAACGTTATTGAGAGAGCCTATCAATCTGTGAGGAAGTCAGTATGAAGCTAAGCCTGAGTATGTGGAGCCTGCTCGAACCCGTAAGCGCCGGGAAGATGAACTTGATGCAGTTTATCGACTATGCAGCCAGCCAGCCAGTCACCGGCGTTGAACTGCTGGATTATTTCTGGCGGGATGAAAAAAGCGAAATCCCAGCTGTCAAAAAGAAAATCG
>DAOUKA010000385.1:0-2207 GCA_034421915.1 Anaerolineae bacterium | reverse complement strand
GAACATACGATTAGCGCCGCCACGCACCACATGCGCGTGGATTACAACTGCTATGAGGGCATGAGGGTTGTCGGCAAGCCAGTGCAGGTCTTCCAACGGGGCAGCAAGCTGGTGGATGGCGAGCAATGGCTGGGCAGCAACGGCGCAGGGCAGTTTATCGCCCGTCAGCCGAATGCGCCTGTGTTATAGGTTCGAGTAATAAAGGAGAATACTATCGTGAAAGTCAAATTTGTCATAATCGTCGTCTTGTTGGCACTTTGTCAGGTTGTTCTTGCACAGCAATACAATATCCGGGCAGATACCAACATCAACTTGAGAAGTTGTGCAGGAACTAACTGTCGTACTGTCGAGACAGTGCCCGCCGGCACTGTATTGCAGGTTGTAGGCAGCTTCAACCGATGGCTGAAGATCAATCGGAATGGAAACGAAGTTTGGATGGCGGATTGGGTGAATTATACGCGCATCCAGGGTAATAGTGCGCCAGCCGCGCCAGCAGCCCAACCAGTGCAATCCCCAGCGACACAACCGCAGAGTGAGGTTGATAACTATTGTTTCACCATCTGGACTTGCACGACGGAGGAAGATTGGGTACGCGGTTATCATGCTTACCAGAACAACGAAGCCACTAGCAGTGCTGTTGCACAGCCAGTAGTTTCTCCTAACGTCCACGGCAGATATTACCGATTTGAGGGGCATGGTAGTTGGACAACTCATGGAGTCTATCTTGAAGCAGGTAGATGGGAAAGCAGATTGACAACTAACGACTTTGGAATCGTTCATGCTCATCCGCCTGTAGGTCAAAGATGCTTTTATCGCTATTTAGATTCGTATGGGCACTTCAATAACAAATGGGGGGGTACTCCATTTGAAGTTACGATAAACAGAGTCTATCGTAACTGTACCGTCAGCCTTGAGATTAGCAATAATAGCGACCATTGGGTTCTTGAACTCACTAAAGTTGGATAGTCTTTACTAACGCATTCGCCGGGCGGCAACATCGCTTTCGAGGTCAAGAGAAGCAACCGCGCCTGGTCGCTAAAGATAACCAAAATCTAGCTTTGACCAATAGAAACAACAGAAGGAAACAGGTTGTGAACATCCGTCGCTCGCAGCCTGTTTTGCGTCCCTGCTGCCTGCGTTATAATTCTGATAATGACATTCAACAGAATGGGGAAACAAATCATGCCGCTTTCGATGACACAACTCAAAATCAGCGACGCCGAATATGCCCAGCGCAATCAAGTCCTGGCAGCGATTATTGATGAGCTTGGGGTGAGCGGCGTCGTTCTCTTCGATGCCGACTATATCAAGTATTATACCGGATTCGCCTTCATCCCGACCGAGCGCCCGATGGCCTATCTGATGAACCGTAGCGGCGAACGCGCCCTCTTTGTCCCGCGTATGGAAGTTGAACATGCCCAGTCCATGGCAGACATCGACCATGTCGCTTTTTATCTGGAATATCCCGACATCAATCACCCGATGAACCTGCTGGTCGATACCATCAAGGAACTGGGCATGACGGGTCGCATTGGCGCTGACAGTGACGGTTATCCCTGGATATTCGGCTATCGGGGCGAAACACTGTCGGCGCTTACCGGTCAGCAGGTCATCAACTGCCGCGCCCCGATTGAAGACCAGATGGCGGTCAAATCACCTGCCGAGATTGCCTTGCTGAAAGAAAGCTGCAAATGGGGACATCTGGCGCATGCGCTGCTGCAAAAATATACCCAAGTCGGTCTTGGCGAAGTCGAAGTCTCCCAGCGTGCCAGCAATGAAGCCACCCTCATCATGCTGGAAACCATCGGGCCCATCTGTCGCAACAACAGCAGTTATTATGAAGGCGCTATCGCGGGTTATCGCGGTCAAATCGGACGCAACGCCGCCATCCCTCACGCCCTCGCCAGCAACATCAAATTCCAGGCGGGAGATGTGCTGGTAACTGGTGCCAGCGCACCCGTTTGGGGTTATGTCAGCGAATTGGAACGCACGATGATTCTCGGCAGCCCATCCGATGAGCATAAGCGTATGTTCGACCACATGCTCAACCTGCAAACCATCGCCATGGAGGCGCTCGAACCCGGCAAACCCTGTAGCGAAGTTGACCGGGAAGTCCGCGCCTATTTCGACCAACATGCGCTTATGCCCTACTGGAAGCATCACAGCGGACACACCATCGGGCTGCGTTATCACGAAGGTCCCTTCCT
>DAOUKA010000384.1:0-12308 GCA_034421915.1 Anaerolineae bacterium | reverse complement strand
AAGGCGGGGTCGTTGACTGCTGCGGGCGCCGCAAACACTTTGGCAAGAGTCTCTTGGGATGTCATATCAAAGCACCATAATTCGACAGACTGCAATTCATTGCCGATTTGGGTCGCAACCGAGACACCGCATTCACCCAGGAATTCGCTGCCATGTTCCGGCCCGAGCTCAATAGCGAAGGAATCGTCATAGTTGCGGCCCTTGGTGTAGGTGGACAGGGTATGGAGAATGGGCAGTCCAAATTGTGTATCAATATGACCGCTTCGCTCGGTTTCTTCTTCCAGCCACTGCTGCTGCGGCGATGTTTCTTGAGCTTTTGCGACTTGACCCTGTGTGGCGGCTGGTTCGGGGTCAGATGCTCGCTGATCGCGGTCCTCGGGAGTATCGAAAACGATGAATTCCTTCCAGATGAGCGTCAAGATGAACGGAAAGACAGAAATGCCAATCGCTACAATCAGAAGCGCCAGCCCGATTTGCAGGCTGCTAACGATCAGCCCGGGGTCGACGGGGGCAACGGCGCCGTCTAATTCATCAAAGCCTTCAATATCCTTGAGATTGCTTAGCGCCTCGCGCTCACTTTCAGGGATTTGTGTATTATCTATCAACTGGTCAACGACCTGCTGCGGATTTGGAATCTGCTGCAAAACCAGAAGCGTATTGGCATCATCGTAGCGAATGGCTTCAGAATGTCCGACAGCGACCATGCGCACCCATTGAGCGACGGCATTGCTGTTCAAGTGGCGCGGGGATGCGCCAGCGAATTCTGTCGGAATAATCAGGTATGCCGTTATCATGCCGATAATCATACCCAGCATGATTTGGGCGATTGTCGTTCTTTCGGGCATGGATGATGCCAGCCTGGCGCGGTAGCGACCATCGTTCGCGTCAAGTAGATTGTTTGTCATCCTGCCAATGAATCCGAATCGTCCGCCACCTTCATCAGAGGGAGGGGATGCTTTGGCGGCTGTTGGCGCGTCGGCTTCGGATTGATTGCTGTTGCGACCTAGAAAACGCATAAATAACGACCTTTCAAGCCGATGAGTTGCACAATTCTGTTTTATGTTCAGATGAGGCACAACAGACAAGTCGTCCCGCATCCGATTTTAATATACCAATAGTATACCGATACTTGTGTTTTTACGCAAAGGCACAGGGCATTTATTTTCAACCCAGCGAGCGTTCTTTGCTTTCCTCGCGTGTTGTTTTGGCATCTGTTTTCATGAGATTTTTCGGCAGCTGCCAAGCGCGGAAGTCACAATCCGGATAGCGGCTGCATCCATAGAAAAGCCGTCCCTTGCGTGAGCGCCGCCCGATAATTTCGCCGCCTTGTCTTGCACCGCAATCCGGGCAAAGAAAGCCTTTTCTATCCAGATATGGTTCAGTATGGCGGCATTCGGGATAATTCGTGCAGCCGATAAATTTGCCCCAGCGTCCATATTTGATGATAAGTTCGCCCTCAGCGCAGCTGGGACAATGTCGTCCCACCTTTTCTTCAACGGCTTGCCTGGGCATATTCTCCTGTGCATCCACCAGTCTCCGCTCAAAAGGCTGATAGAAATCCCCCAGCATCGGACGCCAGGCGGTTTTGCCTTCGGAAATGTCGTCAAGCCGGTCTTCCATCTTGGCGGTAAAGGTGTAATCCATTTCTTCCGTGAAGTATTCGGACAGCAAGTCGCTGACGATGCGGCCGGTCTCGGTTGGCACGAGCCGTCTGTCTTCTTTGAGGACATAATCCCGCGTTTGTATAATCGTAACCGTCGGCGCATAAGTGCTGGGACGCCCAATGCCGTGCTCTTCCAATGCACGAACCAAGGTTGCCTCGGTGTAACGGGGTGGCGGCTGCGTGAAGTGCTTTTCGTTCATCAGACGCCGCAGGTCAAGCCGCTCGCCCTCCCTAAGCTGCCAGAGGCTTTGACCTTTATCTCGGTCGCCATCGCGCGTATCTTCATAAACTGCCAGAAAGCCAGGGAACTTCAACCGACTTCCAGCAGCACGCAAGAGGTAGGGCATGCTATCAGCCGTCAAGCCAGCTAGAATCTCGACGCGAATGGTATCATAGACTGCGTTGGACATCTGGCTGGCGACAAAACGTTTCCATATCAAAGTGTACAGCCGCAGCTGGTCGCGATTGAGGTAGTCTTTCATCCTTGCGGGCGAACGCATGGCGCTGGTTGGACGAATGGCTTCATGTGCCTCCTGAGCGCCTTTCGCCTTCGTTTTGTATTGAAATGGTTTCTTGGGCGTATAATTTTTGCCGAAGTTTTTGTGGATATAATCCCGCGCCTGCGCCTGTGCCTGCGCCGAGACTTGCACGCTGTCAGTGCGCATATAAGTAATGAGGCCAACCGATTTGCCACCCTCGATGTCGATGCCTTCATACAGCTGCTGTGCGATTTGCATGGTTCGGCGGGTGCTGTAGCCAATCCGAGTCGATGCTTCCTGCTGCAACGTGCTGGTGGTGAAGGGCGCTGCGGGCCTGCGCTGGCGGCTGCCGCGCTTGACCTTATCTACCATGAAAATACTTTCCAGAAGTCGCAGATGCTCCAGCACGGCCGCGGCGCTGTTGAGAATCGGCGCCTCGTCACTGTCCGCCTTGTAAATCACATTGACATCATTGATTTTTGTCAGGCGGACGCTGAACTCGCTTTTGCTGCCATTCTGATTCTGCTTGCCCAACAGACAATCAATCGTCCAGTATTCGACCGGGACAAAGGCATCAATCTCTTTCTGACGTTCGACCACCAAACGCAGCGCAACGCTTTGCACCCGTCCAGCCGAGAGCCGACTGCGGACTTTCGACCAGAGGAGCTGCGAAACTTTGTAGCCTACCAGGCGGTCAAGGATTCGCCGCGCTTGCTGGGCGTTCACCAGATCCATATTGATGTGGCGCGGGTGGGCAAAGGCTTCCGCCACCGCCCGCTCAGTAATCTCGTGAAAAACCACGCGCTTGACGCTGGTCGTTGGCATTTCTGCGGCGGCAATCAGATGCCAGGCAATGGCTTCCCCTTCGCGGTCGGGGTCTGTTGCCAAAAAAATTTCATCCGCATTCTGCGCCGCCGCCTTCAATTCCTTGACAACCTGCCGCTTGTCCCTGGGGACGCGATAGGTGGGTTCGAATTCTTTGTCCACATCGACCGACAGGGTGGATTTCAGCAGGTCACGCACATGCCCCTTGGAAGACATCACGGTGTAGCCCTGACCCAAAAACCTGCCGATGCTCCGCGCTTTGGCAGGTGATTCGACAATGACGAGCTTGCCGATGTCTTTACGGCTGGCTTTCTTCTTTTTGGCGGGGCGTGTTTTTTTGACTGGTTTCTTTTTTCGGGCAGGCTTTTCAATGTTGTCTGGCTTGGGCAGATTTGCATGCGCCGCGGTTTTCCCCATACGAAAGAGATTGCCGCCACACTCCGAACAAGTGCCTTTGCTTGCTGGAGTACCTGTCTTGGTGTAGGTTGCCTGTGGGTTTTGCATATCGCGCTTGGTTTTGCACTTGACACAATATGCTTGCAATTGTCCGTCGCTCATATCCCTTCCTTGATAGGAATGCTGTCGGTTTGCTTTGTTTTAGAGATATTCTTCGCTGCCATTTTCTTTCAGGTAATTGACAACCTGTTTCACATCTTGCGTGCGGTCTTTGTGACAAATCAGGAGCACATCGTCTGTATCAACCACCACGATGCTTTCTACCCCGATGGCAACAGTAAGGCGGTTACTATAGACAAGCATATCGCGCGTGTCGAGGATGACCCGGTTATCGGTGGCTTCGCCTTTTATGCAGTTGCCAAAGTTGTCTTGTGGAAGTATATCATACAGCGAAGACCAACTGCCTATATCGCTCCAGCCGATGTCCACAGGTATCACCGCGATATTATCCGCTTTTTCCATAATGGCAAAGTCAATCGATAGCTTCGGCAGCTTTTCCCAGATGTCGTCCAGTATCTGCTCATAATCCGATGAGCCGAAGACCGTTTGCAAATACGAAAAGAGGGCATACATCGCCGGCTGATAACGTTCAAGGTCACGCATGGCATGTCTGACCTTCCAGATAAACATGCCCGAATTCCAACTGTATTCGCCCGACGCCAGAAATTGCGTCGCCCTGACGCTGTTGGGCTTTTCTGTGAATCGCTTTGAATGATAGACCTTGAAGTGATTGACCTCGGCAATGGCATCCCCTTGCTGGATGTATCCGAAGCCCGTCGCCGGATGTGATGGAGAGATGCCCAGCGTGACGATTTTGTCGTCCTGGGCAACATGAAAGGCAGCTTCCAGCACACGGCAAAACTTCTCTGGGTTGGAAATATAATGGTCGGCGGTCAATATGGCGACGGTGGCATTCGGGTCGCGTTCCTGAATGTAAGCCAGCGCCAAAGCCAGAGCGGGCGCTGTATTTTTGCCGTAAGGTTCCATGATGAAATTGCCGCTGGGAATATGCGGCGCCTCTTGCTGCAATTCGGCGGCATAATCCCTAGCTGTCACGACAAAAATGTTCTCTGGCCTAAAAAGCGCCTGTATGCGTTTTATGCTCGTCTGAAAAATGGTGTCGTTGTCAATGAGCGGCAGCATTTGTTTGGGCACTTTGGCGCGGCTCATGGGCCACAACCGCGTGCCCTGACCGCCAGCGGCGATTAAAGCATAGTAGTGTTTCATTGAAATCCACTTTCATTCTCATGGCTAACGCGGGCGACAGTATTGCATAGGACCTGCAATTTCTGCAAGCCCTTTTAATTCAAGAAGCGTTAAAGTGCTTGTGACTGTTGCCGCCGATAATTGCGTCCTGCGGATAATCATATCGACATGAACCGGATCCGCGCCAAGCTGTTCCAGAATTATCCTTTCGGTATCATTTTCTGGCTGAACCTGTTCGGTTGTAATGCGGGTTTGGGTGTTACGGTGCGTAATGTTGAGCTCATCAAGCACGTCACTGACGCGCATCACCAGCTTGGCACCGTCTTGAATCAGCCGATTGCTGCCGCGGCCGGTCTTGCTGAAGATATTATGCGGCACAGCAAATACATCGCGCCCCTGTTCGTTGGCAGCCGAAACAGTAATCATCGAACCACTCTTTTCGGGAGCTTCGGCAACCAAAACACCGAGCGACATCCCACTGATGATGCGATTGCGGCGGGGGAAATTCCTGCCACGGGGCGCTGTGCCAATGGGCATCTCGGTTATAAGCGCTCCCTGTTCCATAATTTCCTGCGACAAGTCAGCATTTTCCCGAGGATAAACCTGGTCGATTCCGGTCGCCATGACAGCAATCGTATGTCCACCTGCTTTTAGCGCACCCCGATGCGCCGCCGCGTCAATGCCCTGTGCCAGTCCCGAAACGATGGTTATCTGCTGCTGTGAGAGGTAAAGCGCAAGTTGATGCGCGACGTCCCGTCCGTATGGGCTTGGTTTGCGCGTTCCTACAATGGCGAGGCTCTTATCAGTAATGCCAGCGAGCCTGCCGCGGACATACAATAGCGGCGGCTGACCCGTGATGGTGCGTAGCAGGGGAGGATAGCGCTCATCTTCGAGCGTAACCAGGTCCGCGCCAGCCCGCAGCACTTTGTCCATTTCTCCTGGCAGGTCAATCGCTCGCCTTCCGGCGACAAACTGTTCCAGCACTCGCCGTGGCAAATCCAGGCGTAGCAGGCTCTCGTCTCGCTCTTTCCACAAGGCTTCTACTGAGTCGAACCGCGCCAGGAGTTGAGCTATTTTTGCCATGCCAAATTGGGGGATTAAATGCAAACCCAGCCAATACTGCTGTTCTTGGTTTCGCTGCATAAACGACCACAACTGTTTTGTTGGCGATTTTCGCTGTCAAGCTAAGAAATCGGGATTAGTCAGACGGCAGCAAGCCCTCTGGCAGTGACATCGTGATGATTTCAGCATTAAAATCAATCTTGATGATGGTCTCTTCATGTGCTGGGATAAGGATTTCGCCGTATTCGCTGCTGTCAACGATATAAACATCATTGGCGCCAGTTTGCAGGACTTCTCTGACCCTGCCAATATCCCGATTGTCGGCAATGACTGTCAAGCCAATCAGTTGGAAGAGATAATACTCCCCCTCTTCAAGCGGAACAGCGTTTTCGATATCGACCATCACGACTTTGCTGCGCAGCCTCTCCGCCTCATTGCGATTGCGGTATCCCTCAAGCGTCAGCAAGGCGTAACTTTTGTTAAAACGCACGTGCTTCAAGCCGAGCCGGGTGATATGTTTGTCAGTGGCGGATTTTCCAATATAAATGGCGTCGAGTTCAGTCAGACGTTCAGGATAGTTCGTGATAACCCGCGTCCGAACTTCGCCTTTTACCCCGTGAGGACGCAAAATTTCGCCCAATACAAGGTATTTGGGCTGCTTGCGCTCAATGCTGCCAGGCATCTTATTCGATTTCCAGGATGACACGTCTGCGGCGGCTGCGTTCTGATGCTTCATCAAATGATGATGGCAATGCGCGCAATAATGCACGGATGGAATTGGCTACGCGACCGTTGCGGCCAATGACGCGGCCCATATCATCTGAAGCGACTGACAATTCAAGAACAACAATGCGGTGGGTTTCCCGGCGCGTGATGCTGATTTCATCGGGATTGTTGACAAGATTCTCCGCAATATACCGAACAAGCTCTTCTTCGACCATCTGATATTCGATCCCCTTTTATGAACTGCTGTCGCCAGCAGATGTTTCGGCAGCGAGGCGGGCGGCTTCGCGTGCCTTGATTTTGCTTTCGCCATCTCCTGGGGCTGGATAATTGGTCTTGGGGCTGGGCAACTCGGGTTGGTTGGCTTCGGCCTCTTTGACCAAGTCCTCCAGGCTTTCACCGGCACGCAAACGCTGGAAACGATCCCATGTGCCAGTGTGCTCAAGCAGGCGGCGCACCGCATCGCTGGGCTGTGCGCCCACACTAAGCCAATACAGGGCGCGGTCTTCAACGATAACCTCGGTCGCCGGACGGGTGCGCGGATTATAGTAACCGATATTCTCCAGATAGCTGCCATTGCGGGCCTTGCGTTTGTCGGTCACGATAATCCGATAAGTCGGTTGCCTCTTTAAGCCTTGACGGCGCAGGCGAATACGTACCATGATCTGTTTCTCCTAAATGCTGGCTTATCCATTTAAGCCGGGTATGTTGGGTAATTTGCCTCGGCTGATTTGATTCATCAGCCTGCTCATTTGTCGGAACTGCTTGAGCAGGTCGTTGACATCGCGTACTTCAACACCGCTTCCAGCCGCAATCCGACGCTTGTGACTGGCTTTCAGCATTCGCGGTCGTTCGCGTTCTGCGGGTGTCATGGAATTGATGATTGCCTCGACTTTGCGGATGCGCTTTTCAATGTCCTGGTCATCAATCTCGGCCTGCATCTGAAGTTTGGACATGCCGGGGATCATCCCCATCACCTTGCCCAGCGGACCCATTCTGCGAATCTTTTGCAGTTGATCCAGGAAGTCCTGCAAGGTGAACTCGTTTTTCATAATTTTGCGCTGCAGACGGACGCTTTCCTCTTCTTCATAGAGCGACTCGGTCTTTTCAATAAAGGACATGATGTCGCCCATGCCCAGAATGCGCTGCGCAATGCGGTCAGGATGAAAAAGCTCCAGCGTGTCGGCGCTGATTTTCTCGCCCGTTCCCATGAACTTGATAGGTACGCCCGTAACGGCACGCATGGATAGCGCCGCGCCACCCCGCGCATCACCATCCACCTTGGTCAGGACTAAACCGGTAATGCCAAGACGCTCGTTAAACCCGCGGGCAATGTTGACGGCTTCCTGCCCGGTCATGGCATCCGCAACCAGCAGGATTTCGGCAGGGGAGCTTATCTTCTTGATTTCTTCCAACTCTCGCATCAGCCTGTCATCGATCTGAAGCCGCCCGGCTGTATCCACCAGAACAACATCGATGCCAGCTTCCTTGGCTTTTTTGAGACCCCGACTTACAATCGCTGGCGGGGTATCCGAGGTGCCTTCCTCGTAATACGGCACCCTGATTTGCTTGGCCAGGGTTACGATTTGGTCAACCGCAGCCGGACGGTAGGTATCAGCAGCTATCAGGAAAGGGCGGCGACCTTCACGGCGCAGATGCAGCGCCAGTTTGGCGGCGTTGGTGGTCTTGCCCGAACCTTGCAGCCCAACCAGCATCATCACATGAGGTTTGGTGCTGCCACTGTAGCTCAGGCGGCCCGCCTCACCTAGCATATCCACCAATTCTTCATGGATAATTTTGATAACCTGCTCGCTCGGTCGAAGCGCCTTGTGCACCTCTTCGCCAAGAGTGCGCTGACGCACATCTTTAACGAAGTCCTTTACAATCGGCAAGGCAACATCGGCTTCGAGCAATGCCATGCGAACTTCGCGCATGACAGCTTTCACATCGGCTTCTTTGACTCGACCGCCTTTGCGCAAGCCCTCAAATGCGGTATCCAGTCGCTGTGTCAGGGATTGGAACATATTCTTATCCTGCTAAAAATCACAATAAGACATTGTAGAGCAGAGACTGTCGTTCGTCAAGGCAAGACCCGGCGTGGCAGCGCAGAACAGCGGCTTTTTATTTTTCCACTATGATGAACCGCCACATGGTGATAAATGCCAAGAAAGCCAGACCGCCAGCGATAAGCCCGACAAGCAGGAAATTGCCGCTGGATGTTGCATAGACAAAGCCACCCAAAGCGGCCCCAATGACGCGTCCCAGTGAATGTGCGCCCATATTTGCGCTCATCATCACGGCTCTGGATTGTGGCAGAATCTCGGTGAACAGGGGCAGCGAGGCGACAACAGCGGTTTCAATGCTGATGAACATGATAAAAATGCCAAACATTGCCAAGGGCAGGCTGAAGGAAAGGGACGGGATGATGACGAAGCTGATGGCGGCGATAATCATGCCGAAGGTTGAGGTGGTCTTTGTGCCGAGCCGGTCAGCAATCGTAATGACGATAAACTCGCCAATGATTTCGGCAATGGCAATCACAATGGTGACTGTTCCCAGCGCTGTCAGAGCCAAGTCAAATGATTTTTCCATCCAAAGACCATAGTTAATGAAAAACATCTCATGTGACAGCGCCAGGCAAAGGGAGAACAGCAAAGCGTAGACAGCCGAAGGATGCTGGCTGACGATTCGCATGGCTGCAAGCGGGTTGACAAGCCGCATTTTTCGGTGAGTTTGCTTGGGCGCTGCAACGGGTTCTACGAATAGATGCAGGGCGGCTGCGCCAGCGGCAAGCGCGATTGCCAAAAACATAAACACGGCTTGCAGGCTGCTCACATCCAGCAGAAAACCGGCCACTGGCGCTGCGATGATCAGCGAAAGCGCCCAGCTGAGTTCGACAATGCCCATCACCCGCGCCCGCCGCGTAAAATGAATGACATCGCCCAGGTATGCCTGAAAGGTTGGGTCATAGATGATTTTGCCAATGCCAAAAGCAAACATCACAACGGCAAAGATGCCGTAATCCGCAAATAATGCCCCCAGCAGGCTCATCAGCGACATCATCACAAGGACACCAACCATGACAGCTTTGCGCCCATAATGTTCCGAAATCGTGCCTAATATCGGGCTGAGCAAACCGCTTCCGTTGGTCAGCGCGATAACATTCTGAACACTGCTGGCGGGAACATGAAATGACGCGCCAATCGCTGATACGAATGGGTAGGGAAACCGCTTTGCGATGTTGATAACGAGACGGGCAAATACAATCGCCAGGATAGAGCCTATGGTCTTATTGCTCAAGAAGGGCTCGTTTCTGTGAACATGGTTTCATTTGTGTTGAACAGCATTCTATCACAGGCGGGAACAAAATCAGCCAGGCACCGATAATCTGCGGCAAATTCGGTAGAGCGGTTTCCGATGATGAGTGTGGGGACATCGTTGAGGGTATGACGGCGAATGCTGATATCTTCCATATTGCCGTGGTCGCTGATGACCAGCACCAAGCCTTCATCCTCATCCCATTCATCAAGCACCCCGCCCAAGACTTCATCAAACATTTCCAGCAGTTCAACACCGCGTTCCAGAGGTCCGCGATGCCCGATGCGGTCTGTCAGCCAATGGGAATGGAAGGCAAAATCATAAGCCCGCGAGAGTCGCGCCAGCAGCCGACCCGCTTCCCGCGCCGAGTAAGCGGGTACATTGCGGATTTGCAAATGTTTGCGCCAGCTGTCCGTTGTCCATTCGGCTGTGAGCGCGTGTTTGCTACGGACATCATCAGCACTGAAATGCGTCTGACTCGCTTCGTATGCCGCCTGCTGAATGCTGGAGCGCAATGTTTTGCCCCGTGCGAAGTCATGCAAGAGACGCGGCGGGTAGGCGGTCAGCAACTGCGCTTTTTTGCCACGCGCAACCAGCCTCTTGAAGTAACTGTGCTCGGCTATAAGCTGTCGAGTTTGCCTGTCTGGCTTGGGTCCATAATGCCGTCCAATGATTTGCGGCACATTCAAACCTGTTAGCAGGCTTGCTTGCCCGCTCCCGCTTTGTGGCAGCCCATCAACACCCAGTCGCGGGTCAGTCGGAATAAAGCTGGCTCGCGCGGTGTGCTGAATGTCGGTTTCGGCCAGCCATCGTTTTCCGTTGGTGAGTTCCATGATGGTTGGCATGTGGGCAACTGCGAAGGGGTTTTTTTCAGGGTTGTTTTCGCCCAGCCCAATGCCGTCCAGAAAGAGTGCAAGGATGTGCATGATTGTATCGCTTTGTCATCCAATGAGAGCTCGCCCGACGGGAGCGAAAAAGCCCCGTGTCCAAATTAAACAGTAACAATTTGCGCTGCTCGGTCTTGCTGGATTAAATAAGAAAGGGATTGGTTGCACGCTCATAGCCGATTGTCGTGGCTTGCATGTGACCAGGAAGCACCCGCACATCATCGTCCAATGCCATCAGCTTTTCGTGGATAGATTTCATCAGCAGGTTAAAATCCCCACCGGGCAGGTCGGTGCGTCCGATGCTGCCAGCAAACAGGGTATCCCCACTGAATAGAATTTTCTGCTCCTCCAGATAGAAACTGAGATGCCCTGGCGCGTGTCCTGGTGTGTACAGCGTCTTCAGGCGAATCCCGTCCAACTCAATCATCTCCGAAACTGTCGTCAGCAGACGGTCTGGTTTTGCCGCTGGCGGCAGCTGCCCCAGCCCAAATAATTGACCCTGCGCCTGAATCTCGTCCAGCCATGTCAGGCAATCCTGATGAATATAGAATGGGATGCCCAAGCGGTTCTTGATGGCTTTGCTTGCCAAGACATGATCCAGATGCGCATGAGTCGCCAGCATCAGTCGAATTGCCCAGCCTTGTTCAGCGGCGGCGTTTAACAGACGCGAGGCATTGTCAACGGGGTCAATCAATATAGCGTTGCTGGTTTCCGTATCGCCTACCAGATAAGCGTTGGTCGCAAAAGCGCCCAGCGTAAGCGACCTGATTTTTATCGGCATATTGTTCCTTTCTCTATACTGCGGGTCTTCGGCGCAGGATGAACCGCAGTTCGGATAATTCTTGCATGTTGAGCGCCAGGGCGGCGCTTATGAAGACAGCCAGCCCGATAATACCCTCCACTATCAAGCGTACCAGGGTTGACAGCAAGCCGCCGCCCAGTCCTAAGATATGCCATAATGTATCAGCCATGATGATGCCTGCTGCCATGATGAGTGAGGCCATCAAGGTTTTGAGCAGAGTTTGCGCCAAGGCATTTTCCTGGATGCCATGCCAGCGGCGGCGCAGTATGTACAGCAGCGCGAGAACTTCAAACATGATCCCCAATGAATTGGCAAGCGCCAGCCCGCTTACATTGCCGATTTCAGGCTGATAGCCAAGTGTCGGAAAAGCGCTGGCGACTGAATTGTGGAATATGCTGGCATCAACCGCTCGCACGTCGCTCAAAATGAATGCCAGCGCGAAGTTGATAAGCGCGCCGCCGAGCGCTGCGAAGAGGGGCGTCAAGGTGTCTTTGTCAGCGTAGAAGCTGCGGGCAATCACTTCCAGCGCGGAATGCACAACCAGGCCCAGGGTGAACATGCTCAGTGTGCTGTACACCAGCGCGGAAGCCGATGAATCAAAAGCGCCGCGTTCCAGCAGGCTAACCAAAGGCTGACCCAGCACAATCAAGCCAACCGCTGCCGGTATGCTGCTGATGAGGATAAAGCGCAAAGCGCCCGACGTGGCTTCGCGTTTGCCATGGAGGTCATTGACCTCGCTTAATGCCGCCAGTGTGGGGAAAATCACAATGCCCATTGCCGTGCCGATGAGCGTTTGCGGAATCTGCATTAAGCGCCAGCCCCAATCCAGAGCGCTCACCGAGCCGACACTCAGCCGTGATGCGATGTTGTTCATAATCAGGAAATTG
>DAOUKA010000383.1:0-1875 GCA_034421915.1 Anaerolineae bacterium | reverse complement strand
ATCGCGCAAGGCAGCCAGCATCACCTCAATCGGCGCTTGAACACCCGTCCACAGTTCAAAGGCAATCGCCCCCTGCCGAGCCAGCATGCCCAATCCGCCAACCGCCCGCCCGCCATGTGTCGCGCATTGCTGCATCAGCGCCGTATTCGCCGGCCGATACACCATATCATAGACCGTCACACCCGACGGAAAAGGTACGCCATGTATCCAGGGCGAACGGCTGATATGGGGATGCAAGCCCACCGAAGTGCAGTTCACAACGAGGGACATGCCCCAATCCGCAGCTTCATCTAGCGTCATCACCAGGACACCGCCAATCCCGGCTGTCTTTCTCAAATGCCTCACCAAATTTTGGGCGCGTGATTGGGTGCGATTCACTATCCCGACGACAGCGCCCGCGCGCACCAGCCCATAGACAGCTGCCCGCGCCGCGCCGCCCGCGCCCAGGACCAGCACGCGCTGACCCGCGACCGGTATATCGTTGGCATACAGGTCATGGATGAAGCCGTCGGCATCGGTGTTGGTGCCTAAGTTGCTGCGAAAATCAATCGTATTCACGGCTCCGATGGCTCTCGCCCTCTCATCCGGTCGGACAAATTCCATAACCGCCTCTTTATGCGGCACAGTCACATTGATGCCAATATACCCGTGATGCTTTGGCTCACGAATCCCATAGCGCAGGATGTCCGGCGGTATCGCCATGGCATCATAATGCCAGTCCATCATGCCCAGCGCCGCGAAGGCTGCATTGTGCATCTTCGGGCTCAAGCTGTGCTCCACCGGAAAGCCGATGACGCCAACCCGATTTTCCCTCATAACTGATCCTTTAATTTGCGGCTATTCTAACATCCATTTCATCCGCATCGCATCCTCACTCTGCCGCAGCCTTTACTCGGCTGTCATGCTTGCCCCAACCGCGCGGAGCGTCTCGGCAAATTTCGGGAACGAATCGCCAGCACAGGCAGCATCCCTCACCAACGTTTCATTGTTTGCCATCAAACCGGCAACGGTCAGGCTCATGGCAATGCGATGATCATCATGCCCCTCAACCTGCGCCCCCGCAAGCCTTTGCGCCCCCACAATCCGAAAGCCGTCCTCGCGCTCCTCGATTTCAGCGCCCATCCGGCGCAATTCCTGCGCCATCACAGCGATGCGGTCGGTCTCCTTCACCCGCAACTCTCTTGCATCCCGCACCATAGTGGTGCCAGTAGCCTGCAAGGCCGCCACCATCAAGACAGGGAATTCATCAATCATCCGCACGACCGTCTCCCCCCCGATTTCGATGCCCCGCAGTTCGCTCGTCTTCACCTGAATGTCACCAATCGGTTCGCCAGCTTCAGTGCCGGTCACCGCAACCTTAATATCGCCCCCCATTTCAACTAAAACATCAAGCAGCCCACTGCGGGTCGGATTAAGATTGACACCGCCAATGATTAAGTCGCTGTCGGGAACAAGCAGCCCAGACACCAGCAAAAACGCTGCTGACGAAAAATCACCCGGAACTGTGATGTCAAGTGGCGACAGGCTCTCTGGCGGGACAAGGGTCACTCGATTGCCCTCGGTGGTGATATTCGCCCCCATAGCCTGCAAAATGCGTTCGGTGTGATCCCGCGCCGGACCTGGCTGGATGACGGTTGTTGGACTGTCGGCATATAAGCCCGCCAGCAAAATGGCGCTCTTCACCTGCCCGCTGGCGACGGGCATATCGTATGTGATGCCCGATAGCTGCGCAGGTCGGACATACATGGGCGACCTCCCGTCCGTCGCCTGAATGTCAGCCCCCATCTTTTGCAAGGGCGCCGTAATCCGCTTCATCGGGCGGCGGCGCAGCTGTTCGCTGCCATCCAGCACACTGGGAAAGGGCTGCCCGACCAT
>DAOUKA010000382.1:0-8248 GCA_034421915.1 Anaerolineae bacterium | reverse complement strand
CGGCGACGAAACATCTGATCAACGCGGCTGTCTTCGATGCCATGAAAGATACGGCTGTTCTGGTGAATATCTCACGCGGGGGCGTGGTGGACGAGACCGCGCTCATCGCTGCCTTGTCCACTGGCCAAATCGCCGGCGCGGCGCTGGATGTGTTTGAACGCGAGCCGCTGCCCGCCGACAGCCCCTTGTGGAAGCTCGATAATGTGATTATCACGCCGCATATATCCGGTTTTACGCGGCATTATCATCAAAAAGTCGCCCGGGTTTTCAAGGAAAATCTGCGCCGCTACCTCGATAACCGCCCCCTGCTGAATCAACTCGACCGCTCCAGGGGATATTAGCTGCTGGCTTCAGGAGCGCAATTCTGCCTTGAGGCGATGCCGCGCCGCGCCGATAATTTTCCTGCGCACCCTGGCGGCCTTCTTGTCGGTGAGCGTCCTCTCGTCATCTTGGTAGGTGAGGGCATAGGCAAGGCTTTTCTTGCCAGCCGGAACAGGTGCGCCAGTGTAGACATCAAAGAGCATCACATCTTTGAGCAGGCGGCCGCCTGCTTGCCGAATCACAGCCTCAACCTCGCTCGCTGGGGTATGGGCATTCACAATCAGCGCAATATCTTCCAGTATCGCGGGCGTCGTCGGCAAGGGCTGAACTTGATGCAAGCGTTGATGATAACGCACCAGTGGGGCAACCTCGAGCTCGGCATAGATAATCGGCGTCTCCGTCAGTTTGAAGCCGCGGGCGACTTGGGGATGAATCTCGCCAAAGCTGCCGATTGCCTTGCCCCGAATCAGCAAATTCGCGGAACGTCCCGGATGGAAACTGCTGTGCGTGCCGCGTTCATAGCTGAAATCATCGATGTGCAGCGCCTGAAGCAGCGCCTCTACCACCCCCTTCAAGTTGAAGAAATCAAAGGATAGGGTCGGCTCATCACCCCGCCATGAGGTTTGATTGCGCCGGCCGGTCATCAGAATGCCAAGGTGCAGCGGCTCATCCGGCAGCGATTCGCTGTTTTGCAGATACACCTTGCCAATCTCGAAAATCTGCTGGCGCTTGCTGTAACGGGCGTTGTTGAGGGCATTTTCGAGCATGTTCACCATCAAGGTATGCCGCAAGACATTGCGGTCGCTGGCGGATGGATTGACAATTTCAACATAATCCGCCGCTGGCAGGGAGGATCTTTCGCCTTCGGGTACGAGCCTGGCTTCGATGTCGCGATGGGTGAAGCGATAGTTGATGACCTCGTACAATCCCAAGCCGACCAGAATATCCCGAATGCGCTCTTCGAGCATGACCGCGATATTTTCACGCTGGGGTGGCATTTCGTCAGCCATCATCGTATTCGGAATGTTGTCATAACCATAAATGCGGGCGATTTCTTCAGCCAGGTCAGCCTGAGCGATGACCGCATCATGGCTGATATCGAGACGGTGGTCGGGGACGGCGGCGCGGATGACATCGCCCTCGATGTCAAGCTCAAATTCGAGGCGTCTCAATATGTCGGCGGCGTTTTCGATGGCGATGTCCATGCCCAGCAGACGGTTCACCCTGGCGATGGGCAAATCGACCCTGATGGTCGGCGGCGGGTTGGGATAGGCATCCAGGACGCCCTGCGCCACAGTGCCGCCGCCATGCCGCCGCATCAGTTCAATCCCGCGCTGACAGCCCAGTATCGCCTGCGAGGGATGCACCCCCCGACTGAAACGGGCGGAGGCTTCGGTATAGACCTTCTGCTCTTTGAGGGTCTTGCGGATGCTGATGTTGTCCCAGGCTGCCGATTCCAGCAGGACATTGCGGGTGCTGGCGCTGATTTCGGTCTCACCGCCGCCGATGATGCCACCCAGACTCAGGGCGCCGGCGGTATCGGCGACCAGAATCGTTTCTGCGCCGAGGTCTCGCTGGATGCCATCCAGGGTTTCCAGCTGTTCCCCCGCGGTCGGCAGGCGGGTGATGATGGTCGGTATGCCGCCGGCGCGTTCGACCAATTTGTCATAATCGAAGGCATGGAGCGGCTGACCCAATTCAAAGGTGACATAATTGGTGACATCAACGATATTGTTGCGCGGACGCTGACCGATGAGCCGCAGACGATGCCGCATCCAGAAGGGCGAAGGCTTGATTTCGGTATCCCTCAAGAGCGTCAGCGTAAAGCGCGGGTTCAATTCCGGCTCGCGGATATCGAGCCTGATCTGTCCCTCAATGGCCTCGCCTTCTGCCAGAAAATCATAAGACGGGCTGGTCATCTCCTTGCCCAGGATAGCGGCGACTTCGCGGGCGACCCCAATCATACTGAAGCAGCGCGCCAGATTCGGCGTGAGTTCAATATCCAGCACGACATCCCCCAGGACATCCGCCAGAGGCGTCCCAGCGACAAAGTGGTCTTCATGGTCTATCAGGATGACGCCTTCATGTTCGTCGGAGATGCCCAGTTCTTTTTCCGAGCAGACCATACTCTTGTTGTATATGCCGCGCAAGGTCTTGCCTTTGAGGGTCATCTGTCGGGGTTTGTCGCTGTGACCATCCCAGACGGTCGCCCCTTCCATCGCAAACGCGCCCCAGATTGGCGGGTTGATTTCGCCTTGTCCGGTGTAATCGAAGAGATTGGGAGCGCCAGTGACGCACTGTTCCAATTCGTCCCCGCCATAATCGACCATGGCCAAAACCAGTTTGTCGGCCTTGGGATGTGCCCTGACTTCGACAATGCGCCCCAGCAGCAGCTTCTCGCGGTCCCAAACCAGATGGTCAGAAATCGGCATCTGGACGCCAGGGATCTGCGTTTGCGGCAGGCCAATATAATGGAGGTGCGCGACTTCGAGCCCGGCGACTGTCAGCCGCTCCGCCAGCAGTTCGACTGGGATGTCGATGTCCACATAATCCTTAATCCACGAAATCGGTACTAGCATGAATGATCTTGTCCTTTCCTGTCATTTGGTTCGAGGGATGACAATTTCGCTTAACATTAACATATCAGGCAAATCCCCGGTGTTGTTCAGCCAGCCCTGCCGTTCACCGGAATTCTTATCGTGCAGAATCACCATCAAGCGATAGGTTCCGGCGGGGACATCGGCCATATCAATGGAGAGCAAGCGCAGCTGTCCTGGATGCACGAGGGGCAAATCAAGTTGGGCGACGTTGTTCCAATCGGGTGTGATGAGTTGATACAACATTTTGTAATGGTCAAGGGCGCCGTCTGTTCGCGCAGTCCATAAATCGTTGAAATGCAATTTGGAGTTGGCTGTATCTAACTCTGTGCCATAAAATTGATAGGCGATGGCGTCGGTCTGATAGCTCGCCAAAAGCTGCGGCGGAGAACAATCCAGGGTGTTCCAGGTATATTGCAGGATCACCGTATCCATGCCGACTGCGACAGTTTTGCATAGCTGATAATGCAGGTTGTCCATGATAGCTTGGATTTCGGCGGCTTGTTCCCTGTCGATGGTCGAAGTTTGATAAAATATCCATAGTGCGGGCGAGGTGATGGTGTTCTGGCGGGCATAGACCTCGAATTTTTCTGGGTCGGCACTCACTTCAAGGGTGATGTTTTGCTGTTCAAAGTAGTATTCTCGTTGCGAATAGTTGATATAAGTACCACGCCAATTAAATAACGGAGAAAAATATCGATAACCGACGATAGTTGGTTTCTGTTCCGCTTGCAGCGCCAGCCGTGAAATGACTTGCACAGGTGATAGCGGAAAAGACGCGCTCCGTCCTGCCAGATATTCTCCCCAGTTCGCAGTTGTCTGAAAGCTAAAGCCTGCTATCACCCAAAACAGAACCAGCAAGCCCAGCCACTTGCGGAAACAATACAAGGCATACAATCCAGCCACAATAAACAATATAAAGGGCAGCCAGACGGCCAACTGATAGCGCATATTGTCCACTCTAATCAATGTCGTGAACTGGGCAAAGAGCGCCAGCCCAAGCAAGGAGAAGACGAACATAATGAGATAAGGTTTTGGGGTGATTTTCCTCTTGCGGACACTCAGCGCCAAGCCGACGATAGACAGCAGCAGCAGAAAGGGTTGATTGTTTAGCACAAGGGTCAACCAGGCTGCGATTGCTGTCCAGCTGCCTATAGGGAGACTGGATCGACGACCTGCAACAGCTCGAGCAAGCCCGGTTGTCATCAAGAACGTTGCCCAAGGCGAGAAAAGCAGTACAGCCACCACAACAGCTGCCGAAACCCATAACCAGCTTCGGTTCTTGGGAGCGATAAGCAGGTGATAGATGCCCAGCATGACCAGAAAGATGGCGCTAAAGGCATGTGCATTGACCAGCGCAAAGACGGCAGCACCCAGCGCAAGGCAGTCTCTTCGTTTGGCTGTTTTCTGCTGATAAGTGATGCGCAAATAGAGCCACAGCACGATGCCTGAAGTGAGAACAAGCAAGGGATACATCCGAACATGCGGGATATAGAAATTGTAGAAGGCGTTACTGGCGACAATGATGACCGCAAACAGGCCGGCTACGGGAGCCACGAAATCTCGCGCCAGCCGGTAAGCAATCGCCAGAGAGAGCAAGCCAGTAAAAATCGTCAAAACCCGTCCCAGCGCAAGGTCGTATCCGATGAGATTGCCCCACAGGCTCAACAGCATGAAATATCCCGGTGTATGATTCGGGCTATTGCGCTGAAGAGATTGGATGATATCGATTGGTGAATAGGGGCTATTGACCAGCCAGCCTGAGTTGTACATCGAGTAGAATTCATCCGCGGTTGGCGGATACAGGTCGATCTGCCTAATGGTCAGCGCGGCGACAATCAACAAGATCGGCACGGCACAAGCCCAGTGGCTCATGATGTCGCGGGCATTCTTGTTTGCTATCGCCTGCGATGTCCGTAAGAAGCTCATGTTCGCTCTGATTTAGAACTGCTGCAAAAAGCGCAGGTCATTGCCCCAGAAATAACGAATATCCTGGATGCCATGTTTCAGCATGGTGATGCGTTCTGGTCCCATGCCAAAAGCGAAGCCGCTCCATTCGCTGGGGTCATAACCGCCATGGCGCAAAACGGCCGGATGAACCATGCCGCTGCCGGCGATTTCCAGCCAGCCGGTGTACTTGCAGACCCGACAGCCCTCACCCCCACACAAAAAACATTCGACATCAACCTCCATGCTCGGTTCGGTGAAGGGGAAGTAAGAGGCGCGATAACGGACTTTGGCATTTGGATTAAACATGCGCTTGGCAAACTCGGTGATGGTCCCCTTGAGGTCGCTCATGCGGATATTGCGTCCGATTGCCAGACCTTCGACCTGGGTGAATTGATATTCACTGCGGGCGGTGACTTGCTCTTGACGATAACACATGCCCGGCAAAATAACGCGGATGGGCTTGCTGCCTCCGTTTCCCAACTCTCGCATGGCGCGGATTTGCCCGGGCGAGGTATGGGTGCGCAGCAGTATCTTGGGATTGGCGGTATAGAATGTGTCCTGCATGTCCCGCGCTGGATGATGGGGCGGCAGGTTAAGCAGGGTGAAGTTGATGTCGTCCTCTTCCACATCGGGGCTCTGATACACCTGAAAGCCCATATCCCCCCAAATGCTTTGGAATTCCCGATGGGTGCGAGTTGAGGGATGCAATCCGCCTGTTGGGCGCGAATAAGCCGGCAAGGTAATGTCGATTTCGCCTTCTTCCAGGTCACGCGCCAGGTGCTGCTCCCGTATCAGCGTCTCGCGTTCCTCGAAGGCAGCGTTGAGTTCATTTTGCAAGGCATTGACATCTTGGCCAAAAGCGGCGCGCGCTTCTTTTGGCAGGCTGCCGATGAGCCTGAAGAGCTTGCCAACCGCGCCTTTTCTGCCGAGATATTGGCTTTTCCATGTGCTCAGCGCCGTCGCATCCCGAATGCTTTCCAATGCGCTGCGTGCTTCTTGGCGAATCTCCTCAATGGACTGTGACATACAAACTCCTTTTCTTGGATTGTGTCTGAACGCAATAAAAACGCTCTCAATCCCTGTAGGGACGAGAGCGATGAAGTTCCCGCGGTACCACCCTGTTTCAGTGCTGATGCCCAACACTGCACTCTGTTTGTCCTTTGACGCTGGACGGGCGGAGCAGACTACTCTGGCTTGCGATGACCATTTCACCTGTCGGCTCGGAAGGGAATTCTGCAACTGTGTCGGTGAGCGCTCTCAGTCTATGACGCCCACTCCCTGTAGATACAGGCATGCTTCCATGCACTTGCAGACTGTCTTCGTCACTGCCTTTGTGTGCTGATTTAATTGTAGCGCCTATTATGCAGCCAGAAATTTGCATCTGTCAAGCCTGACCTGAACAGTCTGATGACTTGTTTTAAGGGATGACCATTTCAGTCAGCGTCAACATATTCGATACATCCTGCGCGTTGTTCAACCAATCCTGTCGTTCGCCAGATTGCTTATTGTACAGGATTGCCATCAAGCGATAGGTGCCGGCGGGGACATCGGCTGTATCAATGGAGAACAAGCGCAGCTGCCCCGGATGCACCAGGGGCAAATCGAGTTGGGCGACGTTGTTCCAATCAGGCGTGATGAGTTGATAGGACATTTTGTAGTTTTCCAGAGCATCATCGACTCGCGGTGTCCATTGGTCGTTGAACATTATTGTCGAGTTGGCTGTATCTAACTCTGCGCCATAGAATTGGTAGTTGATAATGTCGGTCTGATGACTCGCCCTTAGCTGCGGCGGGGAACAATCCAGGGTGTTCCAGGCATATTGCAGGATCACCGTATCCATGCCCACTTCGAGGGTGTCGCATAGCTGATAATGCAGGTCATCCATTATGGCGTCAATCTCGGTTATCTCGTCAGGCTCGGTCTTGGATGTTTGATAGAATACCCACAGTGAAGGACTGGTAGGGGTACTCTGGCGTGCATCCTCTTCAAACTTTTCGAGATGATCCGGGTTCTTAAAGGTGATGTTATATTGCTTAGAGTAGTAATCTCGTTTCAAGTAGTTGATATTATCGATCATGTTCAGTGCGAATGAAGGATAGAGATAGCCGATGACGCTCGGTTTCTGTGTGGTTTGTGAAGCCAGGCGCGAAATTAATTGCGCTGGTGGCAATGGGAAAAAATGTACTCGAATGCTGCCGATATAATGACTCCAATTAGCAGTGCCTTGGAAGACAAGACCTGCTATCACCCATAACAGAACAAGCAAGCCCAACCACCTGCGGAAACAATACAAGGCATATAATCCGGCAACAATGAACAGCACAAAAGGCAACCAGCTAACCAAGTGATAACGCATATCTGGCATTCGGACGAATATTGTGAATTCAGCAAGCAATGCCAACGCCAGCAGGTATAAGACGACCATAATGAGATAGGGTTTTAAGATAAATTTCTTTTTCCAGATCCCTAGTGCCAAGCCGATGATGGATAGCAACAGCAAGCCTGCTTGATTATTAAGAACAAGGGTCAACCAGGTATGGATTGCTACCCAACTACCTATATTGGACTGTCTTGCCCTGGTTTCAAAGATTCGTTCAATTCCTGATCTCAAGACCAACAGATATGGAGAGAAAAGCAACAAGGCGACGACGACAGCTACCGATACCCAAAACCATCTTTGATTCTTGGGTGCGACGAGCAGATGATAGCCGCCCAGCATCAGCAGAAACGTCGCACCGAAGACATGAGTATTCACTAACGCAAAGACAACAATACTCAGTGTCACATAGTCTCTTCTCTTGACATGTCTTAGCTGATAGGTGATGCGTAAATATAGCCACAGCACGATGCCAGACAGAAAAACGAGCAGGGGATACATGCGGGCATACGGGATATAGAAATTGTAGAAGGCACTGCTGCTGACAACGATAAGCGCAAGTAGACCGGCTAGCGGAGCAACAAGATCGCGTGCCAGCCGATAGACTATTGCCAGGGACAACAAACCTGTGAAAATGGTGAACACCCGTGCCAGTGCAATATCGTATGTTGTAAGGTTGCCCCACAAGCTCAACAACATAAAGTATCCGGCGGTGTGGTCTGGGCTATGCCGTTGAAGCGATTGGACGATGTCAATGGGTGAAAAGGGGCCGCCTACCAGCCAACCGGAATTGTACATCGATCTGAATTCGTCATTGTTTGGCGGATACAGGTCAATCTGGCGAATGGCCAGCGCGGCGGCGACCAGCAAAATCGGCACAGCCCAAACCCAGTGGCTCAAGATGTCGCGGTTGTCCTTGCTGTGTTTTGACTGCCCCGATGATTGCAAGACATTCCTGCTCATGTTGTTTGGCAACCTGCCTGGCAGCCCTAAGCGCGTGAGG
>DAOUKA010000381.1:0-1817 GCA_034421915.1 Anaerolineae bacterium | reverse complement strand
CTTTCTGTCATCACCGTATTCATCAGGGTCATCGTATTCATCATCGTCAATATATTCAGGCTCATCATCGCCGCGATATGTCATGATGCGACCTCTGATTCTCTCATCAATAAACTTGCAGTCGGTTGTATTGGGAGGATGCAGTTTTAACTGTTACTCAAAAGAGAAGCTGAATTCATCTGTTTTTCCAAAACTCCTCCCATCTCTCATACGGCGTATAATTCAACCCTTGCCTTACCCAATCAACTGAACATTTTATTGTGTCGGAATGTTCTATCAGTTTTTTCATAGTTGATCCTCTTATGGCTATACCTCTATGATTTGTTCCTGTAGGCACATAAAAATATCTGTCAGTTCCTATACCCTCGTAAATTTCTGACTGAACCGATACAGGAATATAAAACACGCTTTTACATATTTTCTCCCAATTTACCGACACAAAGAAAATATCAACGTGTGGATAATACCCACCCCCATATACTTCATGCCTTACACGCTCTTGATCAACAGTCCAAAGAATTTTGACATGACCCAAGCCTGTTAATGTCTTTATAGACAATTCGTCTCCGCATATGATTGCATCAAATCCTCTCCTATTCCCTCGTTCAGGAATCTCAACCTGATTGTTTCCAAACTCGCTTATAAAATAGCCAAGTAGAATATGCTCCCGCAACATTCCAATCGCAGCATTTCCTTTTGGTATTTCATTAGCGGCCATCTCAAACGCGACAGGAAGCCCTTCTACAAAACGAGCAACTTTAGCATCATCTGTTAAAAGCTCCACTATACATTTATTCACAATAGCTCCGGTTGAAATACACCTTCTGACTCGATGCGTTGACGCGCCAGATTTGCATATTCTCGGCTCGTTTCGTAGCCAATCCATAGCCTGTTCGCGCGTCCAGCCGCGACTGCTGTTGTACCGCTACCCATGAAAGGGTCTAATATCAGGTCATTCTCGAAGGTATATAAATCCATGACCCTTCGCGGAAGTTCAACTGGGAATGGTGCGGGATGCCCAACCCGCTTTGCGGACTCCGCCGGAAAACTCCATACACTTTTTGTCCACTCAAGAAAATCATCCCGTTCAATGGTTGATTTGCTGCCCGGCGCTTTTTTACGCGAGAAACTGCCCTTGCTATAAACCAATATGTATTCGTGAACATCGCGTAAAACAGGATTGGATGCCGACATCCAACTTCCCCAGGCACAAGACGTTCCCGCACTTGCCGCCTTGTTCCAGATAATCTCGCCGCGCATTAAAAATCCAATATCAAGCATATCTGCCGTAATCAACGCGTTTAAGGGGATATACGGTTTGCGACCGATATTGGCGACATTGATGCAGGCTCTGCCGCCGTTCACCAAGACACGAAAGGTTTCCTGCCACACATTGCGAAGCAAGGCTCTGTATTCATCCGCCGTCAAATCATCATCGTATTCCTTGCCGACGTTGTAAGGGGGTGATGTAACCATCAAATGAACACTGTTATCAGGCAGTTCGTGCATATTTTCACTGGAATGTACATATATTCTGTTGCATTCATTTTGCGCCAGTTTATTTTCCACAGAACCTGTCGCTCTGACCTCTTCATTTTTAGACTCAGCAAAAAACTTTCTGCTATAAAAGGCATCAGAATCGTGATTCACTCTTTCCCCGACCCCAAAGGGCTTCATTTCACTTCTCATATCACCCTCGTTTCCTTCAGGCTGCTTTGGTCAAATGTTGCACCAGTCGGCATCCATTCAAGGCCTGCGCGAATACCATCATAGCTAACATACCATAAAATCAAGGTTGATGCAATAAAATTTAGAAC
>DAOUKA010000380.1:0-13738 GCA_034421915.1 Anaerolineae bacterium | reverse complement strand
CCAGCGATGACGCTGCCATCCACGGGGATCCGTTCGCCGGGTTCAATCAGGACAGTATCGCCTATGTTGATGTCGCTGATCTTGAGCGCCAGCACCTGGCCGCCGCGCCTTACTTTTGCCTCTTCGGGATAAAGGGTGAACAGGCTTTGTATCGCCTGCCGACTGCGCCCGATGGCATAATCCTGCAAGACGTTGCTGAGGGAGAACAGAAACAGAAGCATGGCGCCCTCGCGCCACTCGCCCACGAAAGCGGCGCCCAATGCCGCCAGCACCATCAGCATATCCACATCAATTTCGCCCTGACGCAGGCTTTCGATGGCGGATTTGGCGCCATAGAAACCGCCGCTGATGTACGATGTGATATTCAGCGCCAGCAGCGCAGCAGCCGACATGCCAGCCCGCTCGCCCAGCCAACTCAATGCAATCGCCGCCAGCGTGATAAGCACCAGCCTTGGCGCCAGCCAGTCTTCCCGCCGCCACGAGAACTCGACTGCTGCTGATGGTGTGAGCGCGGCCATGTGCAACTTTCCGATAATCAGGATTTACCAATGTGCTGAACTTATTTTAACACAAGTTAATTTAATTCACAACCTGCACATAGAAGTGTTTTTTGTGATGTAAATACGGGGGGAGGGGGGACGCAAAAGAGGCATGTTATGACAGCATGCCCCTTGAATGGTGGTGAAATCCGAACGGGTTTCGGGTTTAATCAAACGATGTCATCATTCTTGGGTATTTGCTTCAGTGGTTTGATGAGGCTGTAATTAATGGCAATGCCCAGCAAAACGATGGCGACGGCCGCCCAGGTGATGGCAATGACAGTGACCGACAGGCCGGGCGTGACGCTCTCGGAGAAAGCTGCGACCGGGTTGGTGATGGTGTCGCCTATGCGAGCGGGCGCCGTGAGAAGATAATTCAGGTCGAGCAGGACATGCAAGGCAATCATCATGGACGCGATATTCATAACAATGTGAAGGGCTGTTCGGCTTGATTTCAACTGATTGGTGTCTCCGTGCGCTTTCCAGCCCATAAGAATCAGCGCCAAGCCGAAAACAATGCAGATAAAAATCGGTATCACATCACCCGTTTCGTTGGGGCGGATAAACAGCAAGGTAAATGCAGATGTGAACAGCCCGGTAATGACCGCCAGTCCGCGCACCAGATGCGGCGCCCGATTGACCAGAAAGAACATAACTGCGCCCAGCAGCGCCGAGCCAAGATAGCCGGCCGAGAATGTCAGGGCATCTGCTCCGCCTTGAAATTCGATGCGGTATGAGCCGACTGACGACAGGGTGAAACTGTCAACCGCACCACCCGAAAGCTGCATGGCAAGCGCGGTGATCCCGCCGTGAACGTTGTTGACAAACATACGCAGAGGATGCGCCACCAGACTTACCACCCCCTCGGCATTCCAAAGAAACAAAATGGCAATGAAAGCCAGGACCGAAATAATCATCGAGTTCCGCAAAATTTGGCGGCGAACCTTGCGTTCTACAAATACCCTTAACATATCTTACCCTCCTAAAACGATAACTTTCTTGATAAATGATAGCCCCTTTGAATGACCAGCCGCAAGGGCAGGCGGATTATTCAGGCTTGCTCTTGACCACCTCGGTGATTTCCTGCGTCAATGGCTTGATGGCGCCCAGATAGATGGCGGCTCCCAGCATAGCGACGGCGGCCAGCGCCCACATGGCGGCAACGGCTTCCGCTGGCAAGCCCGGCGTGAACTGGGTCTTAAAAGCGGCGGCATCGTTAAGCAGGCCGCCACGCCCGGCATCGGCATTGCCGACAAGCCGCCATATATCCAGCACGGCATGCAGCGCGGTCGTCATCGCCAGGGTGCTCAAGACAAACTGGTTGATGAACTGCGGCGCCTTCCAGCCCATCACGACCATAATGAGCCCAAAGCCAATGCCGATAGAGAATGCTGTCAGCGAGCCTGTTTGGTCGGGGCGGGCATAAAGCGCTGTGAACAGAACCAGGAAAACACCCACCGCGATGGCCAGTTCACGCGCCCGCCGCGGTATCGAGTTGCTCAGGAAGAATAAAAGCGAGCCAAACAGCGCCGCGCCGAGATAACCGGCGGGTAAAATCAAATCCCTGGATCCGCCAATGGTTTTGGCTACCCCAGAGCCATTGGCAAACACCTCAAAACTTTGGACTTGTCCGCCGGTGAGCAGGGCAGCGAGAGCATGGCTGGCTTCGTGAATGTAGGTAACAAACAAGCGCAGGGGATAAACCAGCATTTCCAGTTCGCGGATGTTCCACAGGGCAAAGACAGCTATAAATGTCAGCAGGGTAATCATCAAGGTCTGGCGGCGAATGTTGGGTTTCTTGTTTTTGATGCTGTTGCGCCAGATGAAAAAAGCGCAGATGATGAACAGAGGCAGGCCAGTAACCAGGAAAAACGTACCCGTTTCCATGTCCAAATCGGAAGCCAGCGACTCAAGCTGGGTGATGTCTATATCGGGGAATCCGTTGGCGCTGTCCGCAATTTCCGATGTGCTGACAAAACCAAAAATCATCCAGCCAACGCTAAGCAGTAACAAAATCCCCCAGAAGATGCGCAGCTTCTTTTCCAAGATGACAGCCCCCAGAAACTTCAATCCACTTTTCGTATCTATTATACAGGAAAATGATTAAGGTTACAGTTATTTTACATTTAATTTGTAATTTGCAACCGGCCCAACGATGAACTTATACTGTGTTAATTGGCGAGCGAACAGGAAAAAGACATGGGACCACTGGATTTGAGCGATTATCATCCGTCGCAGGATTTGGCGATGGCGGCGACGATGCCGGCGCGTTGGTATATCGAGCCGACATTTTTGGAACTGGAAGCCGAAAAAATCTTCTACAAGACTTGGCAGCCGGTCGGGCGGCTGGAAGATGTGATGCGAATTGGCGATTTTTTTGCCTGTGAGGTGCTTGACCAGCCCTTGGTGGTTGTTCGCAGCGCCGATGATAAATTGCGGGCGTTTTACAATGTTTGTCCGCATCGAGCGGCGGTGGTGGCGCAGGGACGCGGCAATCGCAAGAGCTTGCAGTGCAAATATCACGGCTGGACGTATGACCTTGAGGGCAGGCTGATGCGTGCGCCAGAGTTTGAAGGCGTCAAAAACTGGGATAAGGAAGCGGTTGGTTTGCAGCCGATTCAAGTGGAGGCTTGGGGCCCCTGGATATTTGTCAACCTGGATCCCTCGGCCGCGCCGATGTCAAGCACCTATGGCGCGATTCAGGGTGAAATCCAGGCGGCGGGCTTTAATCTGGACGAGATGCGCCTGGTCGAGCGCCGCGATTATCTGATTGACTGCAACTGGAAGGTTTATGTCGATAACTATCTGGAAGGGTATCACTTGCCGATTGCCCACCCTGGCCTGTTTCGAGAGCTTGATTATGACCAGTACCGCGTCGATACCTATCGTCATTATTCCAAGCAGCATGCTCCCATCCGCGAGGTGGATGCTGGCGAAGTTCGCGACCGCCGTTATGTCCGCAGCGGCGCGGCGGAGGCCGATGCCCTGTACTATTGGATTTTCCCCAATGTGATGTTGAATGTCTATTTGGATAATACCTCCATCAACATCATCATCCCGCTGGGGGCTGACAAAACGCTGACGATTTTCGAGTGGTATTTCGAATCGCCGGGGACTGGCGAAGGCTGGGAGAGCATGCAGCAGATTATTGCCTTCAGCGACGAAATTCAAATGGAAGACATTGAGCTTTGCGAGTGGGTTCAGCGCGGCTTGAAATCCAATGCCTATGACCGCGGGCGCTTTTCGGTGCGCCGCGAAAACGGCGTGCATCATTTTCAGTCATTGGTGCATGAATTTTTGACGCAAAATTAGCGGCCATCCGCGGCTTGGCTCGGCTTGACTTTCAAAGCGGCGACCGGGGCAATCCCCAAAGCGAGCAGCCCCAGCACGCCCCAGATGGCGCATCCAAGCACAATCATGCCATGATAAAGAAAGCCGAGCGATGTCGCTGCCACGTGATCCATGCCAACCAGCTGTCCCATGACGATAATCGCCGCTTCGAAGGGACCCAAGGCCGCGACGCTCACCGGCAGTATAATGCTGAGCGCTGCCAAGCCAACGCCCAGGGGTACGCTGTGGGCAAAATTGACCTGAATCCCCAGCGCCTGATGCAAAAGATAAAAGGAGATCAGACTGGTTGACCACGCTATCACCGTCCATAGGCCGGCAAAGACCAGCAGGCGGATCTGGGTCAGCGCTTGCAAGCCCTCCAGGATATTGCCCAGCATTTTCTTGAGTGGCAGGCGCCGCAGGGATGGCATCATGTCCAGCAGCCTGTCGAGAGCGCGATGAGCGAATTCGGGAAACTGGGCGAGGACGAGCAAGACCACGAAACCCGTCATCGCGAGGATGCCAAAGAGGAGGGCGTTCTGTGTGCCTTCTGGCGGCATATCGGGCAGTTGGCTGGCTGTAACCGCAATCATCAAGACCACAAAGAGCATATCAATCAAACGTTCGATGACGATGCTGGCTGCCGAAGTCGCAATCGGCACGCCGCTTCGGGTGGCAAGCAGGCCGCGGGCGACTTCGCCTATCCGCAAGGGGAGTTGATTGCCCAGAAACATCACATTGACAAGATGGCATGACTGAATGAGTGGCAGACGATAGCCCAGCAGTCCCCACCAGCGGATGCCCCTGGTGAACAGGGACAGCGTTACAAACAAAAAGGCAAGCAGCAGCTGCCCCGTGTCCGCTTTTTGAATGCTGTCAATCACATCCGTGATCGGTACGCCGCGCAGTATCAAAAATAATGAGACCGCGCTGACAAGGATGCTGGCGGCGATGGCTGCCAAGTGTTTTTTGGTCATACGGGCTTGAACCTAGGTGTTGGTGGTCGCGGTCGGAATAATGACAGTGCCGATTGTCGGCGCTACTGTCGGGCGCAAGTCAGCGCTTTCGTCAACATCTGGTCGGGCAGCGTTTGTCGGGCTGGACCCGTCGGCGAGGGACGATTCAACCAGAATGATAGGCTCGCCGCCGATGGCAGTTGTGCGGCCAGGCTCGAGATCGGGATAGCTGAAATCTGTCGCTGGCTTGAGGTTGAAAGTGTACTTGCCATCGGTTGCCGGGATAATGGTTTGCACGCCATTCAGCGAGTGGACGGCTGCCGCTGTTCCCTCTGCCGAGAGGACATAGGTCAGTGGCTCGAAGGTGTTGTTCCACATAACCACAATGCGGTCCTTGTTATGGCGCTGAAAAGAAATCTCCGTGACGGGTTCATTCAGACCCAGATGCCGTAGGCTGGTGAAGGGCTGGCGTCCGAAGACCTCCGCCAGGAGGCGGTATGCCGTCGCCACCGGGCGCGGTGTATTGGCGAGGGGGTGCTGGCTGAAGCAGATGGCGTCTTCAGGATTGCGATACAAGCCAAAGGCATCCCCAAAACAAGCGCCCTGTGCGCAAAGCTCGCCCTGATGAGGCGGAAAATCGGTGCCGGCGGGCTGATTGCCGCAGTCATCATATAACTGATGAAAAAAGACCTTATCCACATCTTTCGACCAAGCATAAACCGCGCTCATAATGAGATATGAAGCCTGCTGTTTGGTGGTTGCCAGACGGATGCGCTCTTGGGAGTTCGCTGCCCAAACGGGACCGGGATAATCATTCCAGACGGACACGCCGGTTTCATTTACCCAAATCGGTCGTTCGAGTTCATAGCCTGTCAAGGTGTCGCGGACGAATTTCGCCAGCCAGCCGCTGCGCCAGGGGTCATCGTAGCCGTGGATGGCGACCGCATCGAAAAACCAGTTGTATTGACCCCGCAGTACGTCCGCCTTGAAGTGTTGCAGAATATGGGATAAAAAGTTGTCATCGGTGGCATACAGCAGGCCGCCAAACATCACAGTTGCTTCGGGGTCAAGCGTTTTGATGATGATGGCGGCAGTCTTGAGCAGGCGGGCATAGGCTTCGCTGCCGCCCTGCCAGAAAAGCGGCAAATCAGGCTCATTCCATATCTCCCAAACGCGAATGCCCGCACCATCGGCAAAGCCGCGCTGCTGCGCCAGGATGCCGCCCGGTTTGTAGCGCGATACAGCCCGATAAACATATTGCGCCCAGGGGTTGCTGGCATTAATCGGCACGCCGCGGCCCGCGCTGTCAGTCCCGTCGGCGAAGATGGGTTCAAACAGATTGCGGATGCTGTCGCCATCCTGCCAGAAAGTCGGTCGTCCCAGCAGGATGGCGTTGATCTCAAGCTGATGGCGAATGTCGCTTTCTACCAGATTGTCGTATGCTGACCAATCCCAGGAGTTGGGGGCGGGCTCGACCCGATGCCAATAGAGCGGCCAGCGATTCCAGCCAGCGCCGAGAATCAGCGCATTGCGATATCGTTCCGAATGATTGCTGCTGTCAATCGAACTGATGAATGTAATCCCAAGCCTGTCGGCGCGAATCAGGTCGTCGGGTTCGAGCAGCGCCCCCGGCGGCGATGTTGGCACTGGCGGCACTTGAGCATTCAGCATCATCAGGCTGCCCGAGATCATCCAGCTTAAAATAATCACACAGCCGTTTTTCATATAAAGCCAACGGAATGCTTTCTCCAGAATCATCCGCCTATTATAATCATCCTCCGCAGAATCAACAGCGTCAATGGACGCCAGATACAAGGTAATCGCATCAAAGTCGAGAGACGCTAAATTTTTTGCCATAAAGGCACAAAGAAAAGCCATGCTACAGGATTAATCTCTGTGTCCTCTGTGGTGAGCTTTGTTTTAGTGTGATTGCCCTGCCGATATTGAGACATGAATTGACGCTAATCTCAGCAAAAGCTATACTCAAAGACATACTGGGAAATGATATGGGAGAGGAAAGCTGATGGCGGTCGTATCTGATGAACTGATGAAAATTTTGCGCTGCCCGGTGGCGGTGCATGACAAAGACAAAGGCGATGACCCTGGGCAGCTGCGTCTAGTCAAAGACTGCTGGCTGGTGTGTGACGACAGTGGTTACAAATATCCCATTCGCGACGGCATTCCAGTCATGCTCGTGGATGAGGGCGAGAAGTGGAAGGACACCCCCGAAGATGCGCTGCCAGTCCCGCCCCCGACAGAATAAGCCTATGCGCCTGCCAGTTCAAGCGGCGCGGATTCATAGACAAAATCGCTGCCATCCTCGCTAAGGTCGATGCGGACGTGGTCGCCCTCGTTGACCTTCCCCTCAAGAATCGCCAGCGCCAGCGGATCCTGAACCTGCCTTTGGATGGCGCGTTTCAGTGGACGCGCGCCAAACACCGGATCCCAGCCCAATTCCGCCAGCAGGATTTTGGCATCCGCGCTCATCTCAATCGTGATGTGCCGTTCTGCCAGCATCCTTTCCAGCCGGCGCAGCTGTATGGCGGCAATGCGGATAATATGCTCCTGCGTCAAACTGTGGAAGATAATGACCTCATCCAGCCGATTCAGAAATTCGGGGCGGAAATGCCTGTCCAGTTCACGCATCATGGTCTTTCGCTGCGCCGCCGCATCTGGCGCCGCGCCCATCTGCTTAATGAGTGCGCTGCCGACATTGCTGGTCATAATAATCACGCTGTTGGTGAAGTTGACGGTGCGTCCCTGCCCATCCGTCAGCCGCCCATCGTCAAAGACTTGCAAAAAGACGCTGAAGACATCGGGGTGCGCCTTTTCGATTTCGTCAAACAGGATAACGCTGTAGGGACGGCGGCGAACCGCCTCGGTCAGCTGCCCGCCTTCTTCATAGCCAACATATCCGGGCGGCGCGCCAATCAAGCGGGCGATGCTGTGCTTTTCGCCATATTCGCTCATATCGATGCGCACCATGGCCTGCTCGTCATCGAATAAAAATTGCGCCAGCGACCGCGCCATCTCGGTTTTGCCGACGCCAGTTGGCCCCAGGAACAGGAATGTCCCCACTGGACGATTGGGGTCTTGCAAGCCAGCGCGGCTGCGGCGAACAGCAGCAGAAACAGCCTGAATGGCGGCATCCTGACCGACGACGCGGTCATGCAGGCGGTCTTCCATGCGCATCAGCTTTTCGATTTCGCCTTCCAGCATGCGCGTTATCGGCACACCAGTCCAACGGCTGACAATGGCGGCGACTTCATCGGCATCCACCTCTTCCTTGAGCATCAGCGACCCCTCAGCGCGCATCGCTGCTATGGCATTTTCACTTTCCAGCAGGGATTTCTCCAACTCTGGCAGCACACCATAACGCAGCCGCGCCGCCTCTTCCAGATTGCCCTGACGCTCGGCGCGTTCCAGCTGGATGCGCGCCTCGTCAATGTTCGTCTTCATGGCAGACATGCCCTGAATCACGCTTTTCTCGTGCTGCCAGACCGCCAGCAGGCCGCTAAGTTCTTCCTGCGCATCCGCAAGCTCAGCTTCCAGTTCGCCCAGCCGCCGCTTGGAGGCGGCATCTTTTTCCTTTCGCAGCGCCGCGCGCTCGATTTCCAACTGCATAATCTGCCGCTCGATTTTGTCAAGCTGCGCCGGTTTGCTGTCGATTTCCATCTTGAGATGCGCGGCGGCTTCGTCAATCAAATCAATGGCTTTGTCGGGCAGCTGGCGGTCGGGCAGATAGCGATGGCTAAGCGTGGCGGCAGCGATGACCGCGCTGTCTTGAATCCGCACCCCGTGATGCACCTCATAACGTTCCTTCAGGCCGCGCAGAATGCTAATCGCATCTTCCACCGTCGGCTCTTCCACATAAATCGGCTGAAAGCGGCGTTCGAGCGCGGCATCTTTTTCGATGTGCTGGCGGTATTCGTCCAGGGTGGTCGCGCCAATCATCCTTAGCTCGCCGCGCGCCAGCATAGGCTTGAGCATATTGCCGGCATCCATCGAGCCTTCAGCGCGTCCAGCGCCGACGATATTGTGCAGTTCGTCAATAAACAGGATAATCTCGCCATCGCTGTCGGCGATTTCTTTCAGCACCGCTTGCAGACGCTCTTCAAATTCGCCCCGAAATTTGCTGCCAGCGACCAAGGCCGCCATATCCAGCGCGATAATCGTCTTGTCTTTCAAGCCATCGGGGACATCGCCGTTGACGATGCGCTGCGCCAGCCCTTCGGCAATAGCGGTCTTGCCGACCCCGGCCTCACCAATCAGCACCGGATTGTTTTTTGTTCGCCGACTGATGACATGAATCAAGCGGCGGATTTCTTCATCGCGCCCAATAACCGGGTCGAGCGTCCCCTGGCGGGCATCGCCGGTCAGGTCGCGCCCGAATCGGGTCAGACTTTCATAGGTGGATTCGGGGTCTTGGCTGGTGATGCGCTGCCGCCCGCGAATCGCCTGAAGCGCTTGCAGGATGTCATCATAATTGACCGCATGACGCCGCAGAACAGCGCCCATATCGCGCTCCCCGGACAAAGCCAAAAGCAGATGTTCGGTGCTGATGTATTCATCGCGCATGTTTCGGGCTTCTTTTTCGGCTTGCGTCAAGACCTGCAAAGCGGCGCGCCCAATCGGAACGCCTGCCGATGGCTGGCTGGGGTGTGGCATCTTCGCCAGCAAGCCGCCCAATTCGCCCTGCATGGCAGCTGGATGAGCGCCAATTTTTTGGATGATGCGAGGCACAACGCCATCTTCCTGCTCCAGCAACCCCAGGAAGATGTGCAGCGGCTCGATGCTGCTGTGATGATATTCCGTTGCGATGCCCTGTGCCTTGAGCAGCGCCTGCTGTGCCTTGTTGGTATAACGGCTGAAATCCATGCTGACCCGTCCTTTAACTCTTCATAGACACCTTGATTATCAGGCGGCGGCATCGGAAGGGTGTTAGAAGGCTATCAGATTTTTGTTAGTGTGGTTTCTGCTCGGGGCTTGAACGCAACACGGTGCCGCTGCCCTTGATGGTAAAAGCAGCGATGCAGGCTGGAATCAAGCCAGTTTGCCCTTTGCCCAGCACGACCGGCTCATATCCCTCTGATTGCAGCCGCAGCAGCCCCTCGATGCAGGTCAGGGATTGGAAGCTGCCCTCTGTCGCTATGTCCATCGACTCCGCTTGCAGCCGATGCCGCCAGGTGCGGAAATAATCGCCATCCACGATTAAATCCTCGTCGGGTCGGCTGATTCGCGGCAGTGAGTCCAGATTCGATACCTGCAGCCCTTTGTCGATATGCAGTTCGCGCGGCCTGCCATCCAAACCCATCCGCCCCCAGTCGTACAGGCGGTAGGTGATGTCGCTGGATTGCTGAATCTCATAAATCAGCAGCCCCGGACCTAACGCGTGAACCGTATTGGCAGGAATATAAAGCACATCCCCGGCCTGGACATCCGCATAAACCAGATAATTTTCGAGTTGATTGGCGCGGATTGCCGCTGCCATCTCGTCCCGCGAGGTGCCTGGCTTCAGCCCAATGACCAGTTGTGCGCCCGCATCGGCAGACAAGACGACCCATGCTTCGGTCTTGCCGCGCGGCCCGCCTTCAAGCTCACGCGCCTGTCTGTCATCGGGGTGCACTTGAACCGACAGCCAGGCCGCCGCATCAATCATCTTGGCAAGCAGCGGAAAACCATCAGAGGGGTCGCTGGCGCGGCCTGTCAGCTTGTCTCCATAAGCCAGCAGCAGGTCGCGCAAGGTCAAGCCCCGAAGCGCGCCGTTGGCAACGATGGCTGTATCGTGAAGTTCCCATGCTTCGCCATAAGGCGCGTTGGCCGGCAGGTTCTTGCCCATGTCCACAGCGAGCCTGCGCCCGCCCCAAACTTTGACATGCAGGCTTGGCTCCAATTTTAGCGGGTACAGGCTGCTGCGGGTTGTTCCTGTCGGACGGGCGTTTTGCATCAACATTCTCCTCACATATAATAATGCCAGCGCAGGTGCAGTTTGTCCTGCGATATGGCCCACTTATGTTATAATGCCGTTATTGTTTTGCCCAGCAGTCTAATTCAGCAGGTTCGTTATGATTGACCAACCCACTCTACAGGATTACCTGGATGATATGCACGCGCTGGGGATACCGGGCCTGTTTCAACTGGATTTGGGCACACGCGAGCGGGCGGCCGGGATACGCAGGGTCAAGCAGGAACTGGGCAGGCTCAGAACCGAACTGGTGCATCACCGCGGCACCCTGAACGAGAACAATGAGGCTTTATCTGCCGATGAACTGAAAAAATTGTCCGCGCCATTTAACCTGCTGCTGCTTTTGCACGAACAGCTGGTTGATGAAGTCAATGCGCTGGAACAAAGTTTAAGCAGTGGCAAGGCGCTGCCGCCCGGCCTGGAATTCGGGCGGTATATCTTTGGCGATGAAAGCACGGGCGAGTGGTTCGTCGGCAGCCAGGAACAGTTCGATGACTGGCAGAATATCGAGAAGTTCAGGCAGCGCATGGATGCTTTAAGGGAAAAAGGGCGGCCGCTGCGCGAGAAACTGGGCGAGATTCGCAAAGAACTGGAGACGCTTGAGGAAGACCGTCAAAAGATGCAGAAGCGGCTGGACAATCGTCAAAAGCGCAGCTTTGTCGGGCAGCGGCTCGGCTTGCTGATGATTCTCATTTTAGCCGGCGGCGGTGTGGGCATCTATTATTTTAATCTTGACAGAAACGTCAGCTGGATTGCTTTTGGTCTGGCGGCTGCTTGTCTGCTGCTGATACCCATCACGATTCGCAGCTGGAAGAATCCCAGGACTCGTCTTGATTCCAAGCGGCGCAGATTGGAGACGAAGATGCGCGGCCTGCTCGATGAAGGCAATCAGTTGAAACAGCGCTATCAACCGCTCGAATTGCAGATTAAAGCGCTGGAGGTGCATTATCAGCGCATGAGAGACACCTGGGAGGAAGCGCGGCTCATCAAGCAGCGCCTCGATACCTTTATTGAGGAAGGGCAGCCCCTTCGTCATCAGATTGGCGGCATTCGGACTGAACTGGATGAACTCAAGCTGACGCGCCAAAAATTGCAGCGAAAGCTGGACAAACGTCAAAAGCGCGGCGCCTTCACGCGCCGAATGATCTTGCACCTTCTGTTGGTTATCGCCAGCGGCGTCGGCGGTTTTTACCTGCATTACAACAGTTATATGGACTACGCCGCCATCAGTTATGGCTTGGCTGCCTTCTTTATCCTGCTGCTGCCGCTTGCCTACATTGACTGGCGAAGAGGGGATATAAAATTGGAATCTTCGCTGCGTCAGGTGGAAACCCGCATGCGCCGCCTGCAAACTGACGGCAAACAGGTTATGAAACGCTATCATCCCATCGAGTTGCAGATTAAGACCCTGATTGCACAATATAAGCGGCTGCGTGCCGGCTTAAAAACCAGCGTTCAAACCCCCTATGTGGCTTAGGGTCTCGGTGGAGATGAAACGGGATCCATGCGGTAGAGCTTGCCGGCATAATCAACGATGTAGATTTCGCCTTGCTCGTCCTCGCCAAAACTGCTGATTTGCAAGGCGGTATTCAGGAATTCGCTGGTATGCCATTGCAGCGCACTGTCCCGCCAGGATGCCCAAACGCGCCCGGAGCAATAATCGCCAAAGAGATAGACCGCCTCCAAATCGGGGATGGCTTCACCGCGATAGACGTAACCGCCAGTGACGGAGCAGCCCAAGGCATGGCTGTATTCGACAAATGGCGGGCTGTGGTTGGCGGCCGTGCCACTGGCAAAGGGGTGGCTTCCCTCCCAAACGTTCCAGCCATAATTCTCGCCGCCCTGGCTGTCGGCTGGCTGGAAGTTCACCTCTTCCCATTGGTTTTGACCGACATCGGCAAGATACAAATCACCCGTGCGGCGGTCAAAGCTGAAGCGCCACACATTTCGCAAGCCATAAGCCCAGATTTCGTCCAGCCCGCGGTCATTGTCTATAAAGGGATTGTCTGGCGGAATCGCGTAGGGCAGCCCCTTGTCAACATCAATCCGCAGAAGTGAGCCCAGCAGCATGAGCGTATTCTGTCCGGCGCCGAGGGGGTCATTGGCAGAACCGCCATCCCCCAGGGTGATATAGAGATAGCCATCAGGGCCAAATGCGATATGCCCGCCATTGTGATTGCCGTAAGGCTGGGCGATGCGAAAGATGATTTGACCGCTGCCGACATCGGCAAGGTTCGGATTGCCGAGCGAGACTTGGTAGCGGGACACCACCGTGCTGCCAGCGAGGTCGGTATAGTTGATGTAGAAAAATCCGTTGCTTTGATAATCCGGATGAAAAGCCAAGCCCAGCAACCCCTGTTCGGTGTATTGGCGGGTTCGCGCCGCTTGAGTGATGAGGCTGGAAATATCAAGAAAGGGCTGCGCCAGTTTTTCGCCCTTTTCGATAATCCAGATTTTCCCGATTTGCTCAAGCAGGAACAATCGGTTGGAGTCATCGCCCGCATGGGTGACATACAGCGGGCGCGTCCATCCGCCTGCAATTTCAGTCAGCTTGACCTGGCCGAGAGGCGGCGCTGTGTCGCGTGCAATCACGGGCGGCTCTTCCTGTTCCTGGGCGAAGGCTGCGCCAAGCGACAGGGCGAAAAGCATCAGAATCATCCAGCATATCTTCATTCGTGTTCCTTAGATTATGAATAACCTGAATTTCGTTGTTAAGAGAGTCTACCCGCTGCAAAGTGCGTTATGCTCAAAGTACCTGTAACAGAAAGCAAAGGGTATCCTCATGTACAGTCTACTGGAATTATCTGTTCATGTCGATAATTTGTGTCAAGCAACTGGTGATGACTGGTGTCGGTATTTACTCGCAAGTGTCATCCTGGCGCAAGGCTATCTGTCCAAAACTTTGCGCCAGGAGTTGCGAGAACAGCAGGGCGTGGAGTTGATCAGGT
>DAOUKA010000379.1:0-13142 GCA_034421915.1 Anaerolineae bacterium | reverse complement strand
AATACAGTCGCAAGAAAAATTATTATCGCAGCGACCGGGAAGATGCTTATGATATGCGGGTCAGATTTGATGATGCCATCCAGCATCGCTTTGAGCAGCTTTATAGGGCGCTGCGCCACAAGCATGCCTTTCGGGATGCGTACAGTCAGGCATCGCATCCGCGGCGCTAAACATCGGGGGTAATTTTCCTGAATTCATTGACAAACCGTACAACAAATGGTTATCTTATGGTGAATGCTTTCTTAGGCAAAGAAAGTATTTATAGCATGTCCATCTGTTTGAATAGATTTTTGAAAGGTATTGACTAATGAAATTTAGAATTGCAGTTATGTTATTGTTATTCGCAGTCGTGCTTTCAGGTTTTTCGGTGATGGCACAAGACCCTGTTGAAGAATGGGCAGCCGGCATTCGTGAGCAGTATGGCGGCACCGAGATTACAGTCGCGGTGGCATCTCATCCTTCCATTGAAGCCTTCAAAACTATGATTCCTCGCTTTGAAGAACTGACCGGCATCACCGTCACACTGGATGAAATGGAAGAAGGCGCTCTGGGTCAGCGCATGCTGCTGGAAGTCTCGGCGGAGTCAGCCAGTTATGATGCGATGATGTCCGCCATTGAATGGAATCCACTGGTGGCGTCCAGCGGCTATGGCGAACCCCTTGAGCCTTGGATTGAATCCGACATTACCCCGGATTGGTTTAACTACGAGGATATTCTGGCGGCTTATCGTGATATGTTTTTGTGGGAAGATGGCATGCACTACGGCATTCCTTTCGCTGGCGAGACTGTCTTCATGTTTTATCGTCAGGACCTCTTTGAACAGGAAGGCATTGATGTTCCTACCACCTATGCCGAAGTCATGGAAGCCGCCAAGCACTTCCACGAGAATGTGGATGGCGTCGCCGGCATTTCGTACCGCGCCCGTCTGGGCTGGGAATTTACGTATATGTGGTCAATTTTCCTGGCGCCTTTTGGCGGGATGATGGTCGATCCGGCGACGGGCGAGGTTGCGCTGGATGCGCCGGGCACCGTTGAATCCTTGCACTATATCCGGGATTTGTGGCAATACGCACCGGTTGGCGTCGAGTCCTTCTCATTCCCCGAAGCCTGGGATGCCTTCATGCTGGGGCGCGCCGCGATTATGATTGAGGCTTCGGCAGCAGCGCCCGAAGTCGAAAATCCGGACAAATCCCTGGTGGCAGGCAACGTGGGTTACAGCCCGCTGCCAGCCGGACCAGCAGGCGCTTACTCTGGTGTCTGGGGATGGTCCTTCGCTATGATGCAGGATTCCGATAACAAGGAAGCAACCTGGGCAATGATTGCCTACCTGACCAGCGAAGCCTTGCAAAGCGATTATCTTGCCAACGGCGGCATCGTCTCGCGCTCGTCGGCACTGGGTGACCCGGAATTACAGGCGCAGTTTCCCTATTATCAAGCGACCCTGGATACATTGGAACAGGCTGCCGATTTGAACGCGCTTGGTTTGAGCGTTGTCTTGCCGACTCCCAGATGGAGCCAGGTCAGCCAGATTATGGGAACGGAAGGCGGGCGTGCTTTCATCGGTGAAATCAGCGTTGAGGAAGCTATCGAGAGCATGCAGGCACAGGTATCTGAGGTGCTGGCGGATTAGTCGGCTCGAATGGCGGCGGCACAATCCTACCTGTGCCTGCCGCTACAGGACTGCACCCCATGACAACTGTCAAAAAATCGAACAGGCACCGGCCGCAATGGCTAGTGCCTGCTATCCTGATTATCCCTGCATTTCTGGTGGTTTTCAGTCTGGCTGCCTACAGCGCCTTTTGGCTTGTGCGCCTGAGCATGGTTGACCTGACCTTTGGCGAACCTTTCTCCAACGCCGAATGGATCGGACTGGAAAACTATAGCTGGCTGCTCTTCAATAAACACAGCACCTTTTGGGCTTCTTTACGAGTCACAGGGGTTTATTTGGCTGGGACACTCATCCCTGAACTGGTCATCGGTTTTGCCATCGCTCTCCTGCTCAACCGCAAGATGCGCGGGCAATCCTTATTTACCGCCATCCTGATTATCCCGATTGTGCTGATGCCCTCTATGGTCGGGCTGATTGGACGCTTGTATTTTTCTCCTGATGGCTTGGTCAATTTCTTCATCGAGACTTTTACCGGCATCCGTCACAACTGGTATGGCGCTAACTTGGCCTTATGGGCGGTTGTGCTGGTCGATATCTGGGAATGGACGCCTTTCTTCATCCTAATCCTGCTGGCAGGCTTGCAAACGCTGCCGGCCGAGCCTTTTGAAGCCGCGCTGGTCGATGGCGCTTCCAGGTGGCAGTCCTTCGTTTATCTCACGCTACCGCTGATGCTGCCCCTGATTTTGACGGCATTGATACTGCGCTTTATGGACGTGCTACGTCTGTTTGACGTCATCTTTGTGATGTTTGGCGGCGGACCCGGAACAGCCACCACCACCCTGCCCCTCTATGTCTATCGCACTACGTATCTCACCAGAATCGTTGGTCGCGGTTCGGCAGCCAGCGTGATGCTCATCATTATCATCGTCACCCTGACCATCATTCTGATTAAAATGCGGGAACGAATCAAATTCGAGGCATAGGTGCGGAGAACATGGCATGAACCTGAGCAGACTACGGCTGTTGTTCACATCGCGTTTCCTGGATTTCCTGACGATAGCCATTGTGGCTGCTTTCTTATTTCCTTATTTGTTTATGGTCGCATCGTCGTTCAAGTCGAGGTTGGAAACCTTTGCCTATCCACCCGTTTGGATATTCAGCCCCACGCTGGAAAACTATCATAACATTTTCAGCGACCTCAATATCCTCTTCTACATGAAAAACAGTACCATCATCGCCACAGCCAGCACGCTGCTAACGATTCTGATTGCCATTCCAGCGACATACAGCTTTGCCCGCTATCGTTTTCGATTCAAAGAAGGAATCGCCTACGGATTCCTGTTCTTGCAAATGGTGCCGGGCATATCCATCGTCTTCGCGCTTTTCTTTATTTCGCGGGCGCTGGGATTGTTCGATACGCATATTTTTTTGATTGTGGTCTACCTGCTTTGGAATATCCCCTATGCCATCTGGATGATGCGCGGTTTTGTGGAAGGGATTCCGGTGGAACTGGAAGAATCGGCGATGGTGGATGGGGCGTCGCGTTTCACCGCCTTTCGCCTGATTACCCTGCCCCTGATGGCTGGCGGCGTCGCTGCGACAGCCATTCTGATATTCATCGGTGTCTGGAATGAGTTCAGCCTAGCATTCTTTTTGACCTCGACTCAGGCAAGGACGATGCCAACCACAATTGCCTTCTTTATGACCCATTCGGGCATTAAGTGGGGCCCCATGTTCGCTACGGCAACCATCGGCACGCTGCCAGTGGTGATATTTGCTCTGCTGGTGCGGCGCTATTTTATTTCCGCGCTGACATTCGGCGCCGTCAAAGGATAGAAAGGGTTTTTATGGAGCTTTATGACCAAATCGACCGAGGGATAGAAAACCATCGGCAGGAGGCATTGGAACTGCTGCAAGACCTGGTGCGGATTCCATCGCTGGAAGGGTATGAAAAACCCTGCCAAGATATTCTGGAGCGCAAAATGCGTGCCATGGGGCTGGAGGTGGATCGCTGGATACCGGACGACGAAGAATTGCAGGCGCACCCGGCTTTTGTCCCGACCGGATACTCTTATGCCCAACGTCCGAATGTGGTCGGCATCTATCGCGGACAAGGTACAGGCAGGTCGCTCAAATTCAACGGTCATGTCGATGTGGTTCCGATTGGACCGGAGGAATTATGGCAGCATGGTCCCTGGAGTGGCGAATTTTCAGATGGAAAAGTTTGGGGACGGGGCAGCGCCGATATGAAGGGAGGCGTTGTCAGCAATGTGTTGACTGTGCTGGCGCTGAAATCCGCCGGAATCAGGCTCGACGGAGATTTGATTGTGGAGTGTGTTGTGGATGAGGAAGCTGGCGGCAATGGCACCCTGGCTTCCGTCATACGGGGCTATCATGCAGATGCCTGCATCTTCACCGAACCAACTGGGCTGGATAAATTGTCGGTATCCAACCGCGGCGCACAGTTCTTTCGCATTATTGTCCCTGGTGAAGAAGGCGGCATCGAATACAAGCACGAGCTAACCAATCCCATCACCAAGGCATTCGAGGTCTTCCAGGCGGTCGAAGCCTATTCCATCATGCGCGAGTCGGCTGTCTCCCATCCCTTGTACGATGATTTTTACAACACCAAAGTGCCAACCGGCATCTGCAAAATTGTGGCGGGGGAATGGCCATCGACGATTGCATCCCAAGCTGTGCTGGAAGGCTCGATTGAATGTTTGCCCGGCGAAGATATTCACCAAATCAAAGCGGCATTCCGACAGTATATTCTGGAATGGTCGGACAAAGACCCCTGGTTTCAGGAGCATCCCCTGCAAATCGAATGGTTCGGACTCTGGTTTGACGCCGCCCAGATTGACCCCAATCATCCGATGGTGAGCGCCTTGAGTCAGGCAGCCAAATCGGTCACCGGGAATGATGTTAAGGTGGGCGGCTCTGGCGGCTCTGATTTGCGCCTGCCGGTTTTATATGGGAATACGCCCGCCGTTCTGTTTGGTCCATCGGGCGCCATGATCCACAGCACCGATGAATATATTGAATTTGAACAGGTCATCAATTGCGCCCGTGTTTTGGCGCGGATGGCGGTTGACTGGTGCGGACTGGCTTCATAAACCCGCAAGGAGAAGAGGACATGGCAAACTGGTGGGATCAGCCGATGCGGGCGGTCACGCTGGAATTTCCGGCGGCGGATGTCGCCACGATTCCCGTCAAGGAGATCGTCGATGAGACCCATCGGGGGGCGGTGAATACGCTGGTGGTGTTTGCGACCGGCTATTATCCGGGCGGGACTACCTTCTATCAAAGCGAAATCGCCCCGCATTATCCCGGCTTGGGCGAGCGCGACCTGCTGGCGGAAGTCATCAAAGCCGCTTATGCTAACGGGCAGCGCGTGGTTGCTTATCTGGCTTCGATTTGGGGCAACCGCGATTTGTATCAGCGACATCCAGATTGGGCGCAGCGCAAGGCAGATGGCCGCGTAACTTCTTGGGATGATGAATACAATTCGGTCGCCATGGATCCTCTCAGCCCTTACCGCGATTATTTTGCCTCGATTGTACGGGAAATTGTCGACAATTACCCGGTTGATGGCTTCTATTTCGATGAACCCAGCTTTCAAAGCTGGTCGGCGAGCTTGGCTTGCTGCCGTGCCTTTGAAGCCAAGTTTGGCGTCGCTTTGCCGACAGAGGAAAAATGGGATGACCCGGTATTCCAGAACTTTCTGGCTTGGCGTTATGAACAGATTGCGGCTTGGCGTCAGTCCCTTTATGACATCGCCAAGCGGGACGGGCGCTGTGTCTTCTTTCAAGGCGCGTTTCCACTGACAACTCTCCCCGGCGAAGCCTATCGCCTCTCCGGCGTGCCGCCATTCCGCTCCTCTTATCGAGATCGCTTTGCCGTGGACTGGCATGTGCCGATGGCTCATGGCGATGATATGGCACGGACAGCGCAGACCGGCGACATCGTACACATGGAATTGTACCGCGCCAGTGTAGGCGAGCCTCTGTGGTGGTATGGCGTCGCCCTGCGCTACGTTCAGGCGATTGCTCGCCAGAAACAAATCTTGGTGCTGAGCATGATGGCGCAGTCTCCCTTTGACCTCTATGGCTTGAGCGAAGCGGAACTGCGGCTGTCATGCGCCGAAATCCTGGCGAACAGCGGCGCGCTGCTCTTTGCCCGCTATTATCCCGACCAGGTTGACCAGACCGCCTGGGAGCGGGTTTATGCCCAATTTGCCCAAGCCAAGACCTTCGAACCTTATCTGCACGGACGGAAAAGCATTCCCTATATCGCCTTGCTTTATTCGCAGACGACAGTTGAGCGCTTTGACTATCGGGAGGACAAGCCGTCGCATCTGGGTGAACTCAAGGGTTTTGCCAAAGCGCTGCTGCAAAGCAAAATTCTCTTCGACGTCATCACCGAAGCCGACCTGACAGAACGGCTGGACGATTATCAAGTGCTGATTCTGCCGAACGCCGGCTGTCTTTCGGAGCAGCAGAAAGCATCCATCCGCCAGTTCGTCGCCCAGGGTGGCGGGCTGATTGGCTCTTACGAAGCCGGCATGTATGACAGCAGCGGGCATCGCGCGGCGGATGATGATTTGGCGGATGCCTTTGGCGTCCAATACAGCCGCGAAACCAGCCCCTTTGAGTTTGATGTCTATATGCAGATGACTGACGACCACGAACTGCCCAGCGCGATTCCCAGCGAGAAGCGGATTCCGACCTTGGGGATGGGCGTGGTAGTCACGCCTGAAAGCGCCCAAACGATGGCACAGGTGCGCGGCAGTTCCGAGGTGCATTATGGTCCCCTCAGCGACGTTATCGGAGCGCCGGTGGTGCTGGGCAATCGGCTGGCGGGCGGCGGGCGAAACGTCCTCTTCAGCATTCCGCTTGGCTTGCGTTACCTGGAATTTGGCATCCGCGACTTTCGTAATTTGATTGTGGGAGCGGTGGACTGGACAGCGCGGGAGCGCCCCCCGGTGCGCTTGGGTAATCGAGACGACGCCCTGGCTGTAACCGCATTCACCCAGGGCCAGCGCAAGCTGATTCATCTCGTTAAGAGCATCCGCGACGAAACGCGGCTGCCTATCAGCGAGAGTCACCCCAGCCGCGACCTGACGTTGGAAGTGGACATAGACAGCCCGGTGCAGGCGGTGCGTGCCTACGGCGACGCCAGCGAGGTCGCTTGGGAAGCGGGGCAGAGCACTCTGACGATACGGATAGCCCAAGTGCAATACCACGTCCTGCTGGTGATTGAGTAACGCTCAATTTCTTACCACAGAGACACAAAGGGCACAGAGGGTTAAGGAGAGATGAGGATTTTGATGAAAAGCAATGAGTCGAAACAGCGAAGCCCCTTAACCTATCAGATTATTGGAGCAGCGATTGAGGTTCATCCAGTTTCGCATAAGGATCCGCATTGGACAAGCGTAGAAAGCTGCTTCGCCAGAGCAATTACACCAGAAATGTAGGATACTGTAACAGGATTTAGTCCAGCTGAAAGGGTCAAGCGAGATGAAAGCAAGTGGGATAGCCGCAGCCTTTGAGAGTTTGGAGGATCCCCGTCGGGAACAAGGTCAACTGCACAAGCTGATCGACATCTGCGCGGTGGTCAGTGGGGATGAGACCTGAGTGGATGGACATCGTTGATTTTAGTTCGAGACAAGGAAGCGTGGTTAGGGGAGTTTCTGAACTTGCCCCATGGCATTCCCTCGCATGATATCTTTGCACAGGTTTTCCAGTTGCTTGACCCGAAGCAGCTGCAAAGATGCTATCGGGATTGGATTGACAGCATCCGTCCGGTTTTGGCAGATAGAGACATTGTGTCGCTAGACGGGAAGACGTTGCGAGGCAGTCAGGATCGGTCTAGCGGGAAAAGGGCACTGCATCTGCTGCATGCCCGGTCAGTTGAAGCTGACTTGGTCTTCGGGCATCGGGGCATGGATGAGAAATGAGATGACTGAAATTCCCAATCTGCTGCAGATATTGTATCTGGAAGGCTGTATTGTAACTTGTTTATGCCATCGGCTGTCAGCGCAGCATCGCTGCTGCGATCATTAGCCGACACAAGGCTGATTATGTCATCGCGCTCAAGCGGAACCAAGGCAATTTGCACCAGGCAGTCAAGTCCCTGTTCGATTATGCGGATGCGCTATAGTCGTGCCGCAGCCATCAAGAAACCACGCAGTCGTGTTGAGTGCCAGATTTGTGAGGTCTTTGATGATGTAGATGTTTTGCATGTGTTTCAGGAACAGCAGGGAGGGACAGTGGCAAACCTAGATGACACGCTATTTCATCTACTCCTCATTGCAACAAGATGCCCAAGCATTTCTAGGCATCATCCGCTCGCACTGGCATATTGAAAACAAGCTCCATCAAGTCTTGGATGTTACCTTCCGACAGGATGACAGCTGCATTCGGGGCGGACACAGTCCTGCAGCACAGCGCCTTGGCATGACTCAAAAAGCACCCAATAAAATGAGCCTGCACCGAAAACGATGGCAGGCAGCACACAACGATGAACTCCGATGGCAGATCCTCAATGCATCCTCTTAAAATCTGGCGCGTTTGCTCTGGGAGTGAAGATGCTTCTGTTGACAGACACAGTTCAAGGTGTTACTATAAAATAGATAAGGGGCTGTTAGCTCAACTGGCAGAGCGTCTCGTTGACGTCGAGGAGGTTACAGGTTCGAGTCCTGTACAGCCCAAAACAAGCTGCTGAACGCAGGCAGTCCTAATCCTGTGGAAATCCCTTACAGTTCAAGCTGTTTAACCCCCCTTTGCGCTGCCTCGAAGCGGCGATGCCATGCCAGTTCACGCGCTGGTGGGATGTCGGCTGCGCCAACAGTTTCCAGTGTGAAGGAAGCCGCCGCTGCCGCATAACAGCCAGCCGCCGCTAAATCCCGCTGAAGACACCAGCCGACGACAAAGCCGCCGCAGTAGGCATTGCCAGCGCCAGTCTGGTCGACGATGTGTTCAACTGGCAGGGGCGGGATAAAATAAGCGCGGCCGCTGCCTTGTTCGGCAAGGAGCGAACCCCGCTCGCCCATGCGCAGCGCCACCATGCGGACGCCATCCGCCAGCATCCGCCGCAGGATTTCCAGTTCATCCCCGATGCCATAAACGGTTTGCGCTTCCAGCAGGTTGGGCGAGACAATATCGGCATGAGGGACGCCCTCAAGGAAACCCTGATGATTGCCGGACATCATAAAGGCGCGTATCGGCTCCCACAGCAGGGCAGCCTTTGGGAAACGTCGGCGCCAGCCAGCGACATATTTTGGCTCGCGCAAGAGGGTTATGCCTTTTGCCCTTGTGAACGGGATAGCGTGACTGTCAGCCAGCGGTTCAAACTGAAAAGGTTCGACGACATCCACCCGAAATATCTCGCTGCGCTTGCCATCCCATTCAAAAATCTGCCAGCCGCGCAGCTGCTCATAGGCCGACCAGACCAAGCCCGAAATGTCAAAGTCCCTTTCGAGCCGAGCGTGGATGTCTGCCGGCAGGTCTTTGCCCACCAGCGCGACCAGCGCCGCTTTTTCGCCCGCGAGCGCCATGCCATAAGCCGCATGAGTCCCGCCGCCGCCAAGCACCCCCATGCTGGTGCGGCCATCCGGATAAACAATGTCATCGATGAGGACGCTGCCGACAGCGATAAAATCAACCATCAGCGCCGCAATTCGGTTATCATCTGGCTGGAGCGGATGCGGCTCGCGCCGTCCGCCCAAGCCACCGTTCGCCCGCCCTCAAAGTTGCGGAAATACTGCGCCGCCAGCGATTCTGCGCGGGCAGCGGCCAGCAGTTCGCCGGGAATGCTGTAGACGATTGGCGCATAACGTTCGGGGATTTGGCGGGGAATGGGCAAGGCCACATCCACATACCGGCTGATTTCGGTGGCATCTTCGCTGGCGACCAGAGCTATGGGACGACCAATGCTTTTGGCGGCGCGGGCAACCTCGGCCATGCGGTCGGCATCAAATTGATTGGCGGAGAGCAAGACCAGGGGAATATCGGCATTTTTGGCAAAATACTGAAGATGCGTCCATTCCTCTGTCTCCTGTGCCATCGCAGAATCGCCACTGGCTTCTAATAATTTTGCCGCGCTGAACATGGCGGCGCCATAAAGCGGGCCGGCGCCAACAAACTCAAACTGAGTCGCCTGAGGCCAGCTTGCCACCCATTCATTCACAATCGGCTCGCAGCTTTGAATGGTCGCTTCGATGGCCTGCGCCAGTTCGGCAATGCTTTTCCGCTCGGCATCGGCGGCAGCGGTGGTGAGCGCGCCTCGCACCTCGCCTATCCGCAAGGCCGCCAGATACAAGGCAATCTGCGATGCCAGATACGAACGTATCCCCGGCACCACCATGCCGGCTGTCTCGTCGGGCAGGGGCGGCACCAAGGTTTCAAATACCTTTTGGGCGGTCTGACCCAGGGGCCCCTGCGGGCTGCCCGTGAGCGCGACGGTCACGGCGCCAGCTTGACGCGCCATAGCCAGCGCTTCAATCGTTCGGCTGACGGCGCCCGATACCGATACGCCAATCACCAGATTAGTCTTCGGGCCGGTAGCCGGCAGGAAACCGGCGGTGTAGCGGCTGAATGTCAGCGAACTTAGCGCCTGCGTCGGCACTTTGGCCATTTGATGGAAAGCCAGTTCCGCGCCCACCGGCGCATGGTGGCTGTCGCCGCAGCCGACCAGATAGATGCGCTTGACCGAACTGCAAGTCGCAAAATCGAAGGCATGGCGAGCCGCGGCATCAAAGGGCTGTGCAATCGCCCGAACCAGCGCCGGCAAGGTGTCAATCTGCTGGTGCATGGGTGAACGGTCGGTCATCGTGCCCTCCCTTATGCTGTCCTATCAAGTATATGCGCGACAAAGGCGCTTATCCAGTAGAGGGCGGCGGCTATATCGTCAAGCGCCAGGGTTTCTTCGGCTGTATGGGCATTGGCGAGCGGGACGCCAATCAAAGCCAAACAGCGAGACCACAGGCTGAGCAGCATATCATCACTGCGGGAGACATAACCATAATTGAGCCGAACTGTGTTGGGTCGCCGCTGGTTCATCGCCTGCGCCAGGCAATCCGCCATCGCCTGATAATCCAGGGGGACGACCGAGCCGCGCCCGCGCCCGGAGACAAAGGCATGGGATGCGCCAGCGCCAGGGATATGACCGCGGGCGCTGTCCGCGTTGTGGGCGTCGATATTGATAAATCCCAGCCGCGGCGGGGGCAGGGCATGAGACAGACGCGCGGCGCCCTGCCCGAATAAGCCAGTCGGAGGTCCCTCTTCTTGGTCGGTGAACAGGATCATGATTTTGCGCTGCTGCCGCGCGAGGTCCGCGGCAAACGCATGCAGAACGCGGGCGGCTAACAAGGCCAGCAAAACACCGGCAGCATTGTCCAGACCCGTGGCGACGATGTGGCTGCCCCGCCGCTGCGGAATCGCATCCATCAGAACCGTGTCGCCCCAACTCAAAGCGCCGCTTTCTGCCTGAAAATGGATGTGATGGCCGCCGTCAACCTCTTGAATGTGCATCTTGCCGCGTGCCGTGACGGTCAGCCGCTCATTTTGATAGCGGACAGCTTGGGCGCGGCTGACATATTCAGCGCGCGGGATGCGGATGGCGCAGAGCGGATAGAGCCGGCCCTCCGCCAGCGACAGAACGCGAAACGAGGGCCGGTCCATGTGCGCGGTCATCACCAGGTCGCTTTCGGATTTGTCCGCGCCAATTTCAATCGCCAGATTGCCCGTTGAGGCGAGGTCTGACAGCGAGAGACCCCATTCATTCGCCAGCGAGCGGATGCCCTCGCCAATGGCGCCCGGCAGCCGACAGCCGCTTGAGGGCGCCGGTGAAGCCAGCAGGCGGGACAGCCGGATGAAAATTTCATCGGCGCTGGCATCAATCGGGGCGCTGTCGATATGCGCCAGCAGCGCCTCTGTCGTCGCGGAGACTGTCAACGGGTTACGCCTCCATACCCAAGTGAACAATCATTCAGCAGGAAGGGAAACTTTTTCTATTTATACGAATAAATTATGACCCCTTTGCATCAAATGCACAAATTTGATTGACATGTCGGCTTAAATCCGTTTAAGATGAAAGTAGTAATGTTCGCATGGATTTGAGGTGTACCAAAAATGCCTGAGCTTGGTGCTGTCGAACTTGTACTCATCATCGTGATTGCTACAGTATTCGTAGTAATTCTCCGCTCTTTTCTCAAGATAATCCGGTCAAGAAAGACAGAGAATAATCCGCAACTCGATTAAAGCCTCTCCATCGCCAGCCCGTCCACTGCGGCGGGCTTTTTATTCACGAATACACTGAATATCGACGTCTGCATGGGCAGACGTCTCTTTTTTGCCCCGCCCGCCCAGCCGATTGTGTGCAAACATCAGAAAATATGGGTATAATAATCCTGTCAGATTCAAATCTGGTTCAGGATCATTTCAGATAATTTTAGTTGGAGGTTTTACATGAAAAAGGCTGTTTTTGTTTCAGTTCTGCTGGTGGCGTTATGTGTGCTGGCTGCCCCGGCCATGGCACAGGATGAACCGCTGAGGGTCGTATCGGTCGTCAACGGGACATTGGGGGACAAGTCATTCTTCGACAGCGCGCAGCGCGGTATGGAAGCGATTGCCGATGAGTATGACCTTGAGATTGATACCGTCGAATTGGGCATTGACCCGGCCAACTGGGAACCCGGTCTGCTGGATGTCATGTCCGATGCCGATTCCTACGACATTCTGATAGCTGGCACGTTCCAGATGATCAGTTTTATGGCGGCCAACGCCCATCACTATCCCGACAAGCTCTTTATGTTCTATGATGCGCCGATGCCTTATGACGACGCGGATGTCTGTGTTGAGGGCTGCGCCAATGTCTATTCGATGACCTACGCCCAAAACGAAGGCTCATTCCTGGCGGGCGTGTATGCCGCCGCCATGACGCAGAGCGGCATTGAAGGCACCAACGATGCGCCCATTATCGGCGCGGTTGGCGGTCAGCAGATTCCGGTGATCGACGACTTCATTGTCGGTTATGAACAGGGCGCCTGCCTCGTTAATTCCGAAAGTCAAAATATCGTTCAATATGCCGGCAGCTGGAATGACCCGGCGCGGGGCAAGGAAATCGCGCTGGCGATGTATGAACAGGATGCCGATATTGTCTTCCAGATCGCCGGCGGCACGGGTGTGGGTGTCTTTGAGGCGGCGCATGAGCAGGGACACTTTGCCCTGGGTGTGGATTCGGATCAGGCGACCATTGTTGCCGAAACCGACCCCGACCAAGCTGAACGGATTCTGACGAGTATGCTCAAGAATGTGGACAATTCCATCTTCCGCGCCGTCACCAAGCACCTTGAGGGTACGCTGCCCTATGGCTCGGCCGAGAACCTCGGCATCCCTGAAGGCGGCGTCGGGCTTGCCAAGAACGAGTTCTACGATGCGGCGACTTCCGATGAGGTCAAGGCGATGGTGGAAGCGGCCGAAGCGGCTGTCGTCAATGGCGACATCCAGGTTCAGACGGTGTTCGCTGATATGCC
>DAOUKA010000378.1:0-2948 GCA_034421915.1 Anaerolineae bacterium | reverse complement strand
TGATGTCACGCGCGAAATACCTGCTTGCCCTGCGCGGGGCGGCCGCAGCGCAGGACACGGCCTTGCTGGTTTTGCTGATTCCACATCGGAATGATATGAGCTCTCCTGGGGCGCACTATCAAACTGCGCTGCGATTAATGGAAGAACTGGGGATACCCTATATCGATCCGAGCCATCTGCTTGATTCCAAGCTTGATTATGCGCCAAGACCCGATGTTCATTGGAACAGCGCCGGGCATCAGAAAATCGGGGCGATGTTAAGCGACTGTCTGGCAGCCTTTCAAATCAGCCACGACCTGTCGGACTGCGAACAGGTCGAGATGCCATAACTCGGTGACTGTCAAGATTGTTTAATCAGTGGAAGTCTTTGCTCTGTTTCGGGCTAAATGCTATCCAATAATTCGATTAAGCCGACAGGATACAGTGGCGGCGCTGCGGCGGCGCGGAAGAAATCGAGCTTTTTCCAAGTGGCATGATACAGAATGTTGCCTTCATCGATGCCCTGCAAGACAAGTTCGTCCCGATTCAGGCGGGCATCGACAAAACGCCCGTCATAAATCAGCACAATCTCGTGACCGGGCTGCCCTTCGAAGCAGAAGATGTTTTCCAGGGTGCCCAGGTAGGTCACGTCGCAGATGAGGGCATTGGTTTCTTCCAGCACTTCGCGTCTGATGGCTTCCTGTCCGCGTTCGCCAAACTCGATCCGGCCGCCGATGGGTCGATAGAACACCTGGTCTTCATGTGTGTCATAACCCTGAGCCAGAAAGATTTTGTCCTCCCGCCGAAAGACACATAAAGCCAGGCTCCGAATCCTGCGTTTTTTCTTTTTGTGCTTTCTGCCCATGCCCCTCACTCCATCTCGAAGCGTGTACCCAATGCCTTGGGCGGGTCGGAGCGCAGGAAGGCGCGCAGCCGCCGCTGAACCGGGCGCGGCATGTATTGCAGCAGGCGTTCGGTGAAGCCGCCGCTGACCATCAGCAGGGTCAGAATCATCAGCAGCCAGGGCAGGGTGTTCAGCAGGACAAAGGGAAAGCTGATTTCCTGCCCGAAGATGAACAGGCCGTTGGTTTGGATATTGGTGGATACAGCCCGCAGGGCGGCGAAGAGATAGGCGCCCAGCACCACGCGGAAGGGATGCCAGCCGCCAAAAATCACAATCGCCAGCGCAATCCAGCCATCGCCCTGCATGGCGGGCGGGCTTGACCAGCCGGGCTTGACATTCAGCGAATAGGCGGCGCCTGCCAGCCCAACCAAGGCGCCGCCGAGGAAGGTATATCCATAGCGCAGCGCCTGAACATTGGCGCCGCGGGCATAGGCGGCTTCGGGACGTTCGCCTATGGCGCGCAATGCCAGCCCGCCCCCCGTGCGGAACAGCCAGAACCAGATGGCGAACATCAGCAGATAGCTAAAATAGACCAGCACATTCTGCTGGAAGAAGATGGGACCCAAGATGGGGATGTTCTCCAGAACGGGGAGCGGCAGGCGGGTAATCTGGGGGCCGGGGATGCGGGTGAAATCAGCGCCAAGAAAACGCGCCAGGTCGGCTGCCAGCAGGGTCAGGACAAAGCCGACGGCCACTTGGTCGCGGCGAAGTTTGATGCTGGAAAATCCGATGAGCAGGGCAATCAGAGCGCCGACCAGCATGGCGACCGCGATGCCCAGCGCAATCTGCATAGGCACATCCAGCACCCCGACTTCCTGTGCTGTCCAGGCGGCCGCAAAGCCCAAGACCGCCGCCAGCGTCAGGCTGCCATCCAATGACAGGTTGACCACGCCAGCGCGTTCGGTGATGGTTTCGCCCAGGCTGGCAATCACCAGTGGGGTGGCTGTGCCGATAATGCTGCCGAGTGTGTTCAGAAATTCTTCGTTCATCGCTTGTCTGTCATCCCAAAAATTTTCTCTGTCGGGTCATGTCGCCGCTTCGTCGTCGGATTCGTCCCCGCCATCCGCCAGTGTCTGCGGGAAGAAGACCTCCTGCACCCCCTGAAACAGGATGACGGACAAGACCAGCATCCCTTGCAGCACACCCGCCAGAGATGAATCCAGCTTGAGCGAGGGTGCAATCTGCAAGCGGGTGCTGCCGGTAAGAATGGCGGCGAAGGCGAAGGTGATGAGCGGCACCCAGAGCAAACGGACGCTCAAAAGCAGCACCACCAGCAGACCCAGGAAGCCGATGCCGCCAGAGGACAGGGGACGCAGGTTATCAAAAGTGAACAGAACCCGATAGGAGCCAGCCATGCCGGCCAGCGCGCCACAGACGAGAAAAGCGCTCATGGAGGTGCCCTCGGTGGCGACCCCCAGCAGACGCGCCGAGCGCATATTCCTGCCGACCGCCTTCAGATTCAAGCCCCAGCGAGTCGCATTGAGCATCGCAAAGACAAGCACAAACACGACAAGCACCAGCCCAATCATAAAGAGATTGACTGGAAACTGACTGGAATGTTCGGGCAGCAGGGCGGCGGTCGGAAAAGGTTCAGTCCCCTGCGCCGACCCGCCGATGCGCGGCTGCCAGGGTCCCGAAATCATATAAATCGAAATCACATTGACCAGCGCATTGAGCGCCACGCCGCCAAAAATCTCGTTCACGCCCAGCCGTATTTTGAGGATGCCGACCAAAAATGCCCAGAACATGCCACCCAGCGCCGCCAAGGCAATCAGGATGATGTTGAGCAGGGGGGACAGGCTTTCGTCCAGCAGGATGAACTGAGCGCCCCAACTGGCGAACAGCGCACCCATCATCATCTGCCCCTCGACGCCGATATTCCACAAGCCGGCGCGGAAAGTCACCACCAATCCGATGCTGACCAGCGTCAGGGGAATCCAGAAATTGACTACCCCGCCGACCTTGCGCGAATCCTTGAAGGCGCCCTGCCACAAGGCATCGACGACTTCGAGCGGGTCGCGCCCGACTGCGCCCACCAGCAAAGCCGCAAACAGCAGCGAAATGA
>DAOUKA010000377.1:0-2714 GCA_034421915.1 Anaerolineae bacterium | reverse complement strand
CCGCAAATTGCGAGCCTTTTGCAAGCCCCTGTCATCTGGCAGGGGTTTTTGCTAAGCAGTCGATCTGCAGCGAAAGGATAAGGCCTCGGCTGGTTGTTGACGCAGCCCCAATTACCCAATTAATAGGAATTTGCGAGAAGTTTGATGAGCCAAATTTTTTTGACAGACCTCTTCAAGTGGGATTTGGACAAACTCGACAAGGTCATACAAGAGAGAGTGGTCGATAGAATACGCCAATTACAGGCAGACCATCGTCATCCTGGCTTGAACCTAAAGAAAGTACAAAACTTCCCCGGCCGAAAAGTCTTTCGCGCCCGCGTGAACCGAAACTTTCGACTGTTGGGAGAATGGCTGCCTCAAGGAGATATTCGGCTATGGCGCGTTGGCAGCCACAGCTTCATCGATGCCGTCGATGAACTGCCTTTCATCGCCGGTTTTAGATGGGTGACTTGGAACGAGGATGAGCAGCATCCCGCCGCCGCAGATATACCCAACAGACACGAGCACCTAAAAGAGACGCGACCCTTCAAGAATTTCCCAATCAATATCTTACGTCTTTTTGGCGTGCCAGATGATCAACTGCAAATCGTAAAGCGTTTGCATGATCCGGAAGCCATTTGGGATCTTTCAATTCCCCAAAACGTTAAGTGGACGCTGTACGACATCCTCACAAAGAGTGATTGGACGGCAGACAGCTTTCTGGATACGAAGCAACTGCTCTATCGCACCACCGTCGACCAGCTGGAAGGCTATTGCGAAGGCAAAATAAAGCGCTTGCTTCTCAATTTGAACGATGAGCAAATGCGCTATGTGCATATCAAGGCGAACGGCCCCGTGCTGATTAAGGGGGTGGCTGGCTCTGGCAAGACAACCATTGGGCTTTATCGCACTCACCAAGAACTGACAGGGAAAAATCAAAAAAGTATGCCCATGTTCGCTCGGCGGAACAAACGAATTTTGCTGCTAACGTACACCAAAACGCTAACCAAGTCCATGGAGCAGCTATATGAAGAGCATTATGACAAAATCCCCCATAATGTCACCATCAGTACAATAAGCGCCTGGATGAGGGGGCAGCTGGGCCGCCAGGGATTTTCGCGTTCGCCCGCCAAGGACGACCTGCGAATCGAATTGATCAAACAAGCGCAAAAAGAGATCGCTCATAAGCATCCAGACGATAAAGTTGTCAGTCGGCGGTCGGCGGAGTATTTGCTGGATGAAATAGATAAGGTTATTCGCGCTCGATGGCTGACAAACCTGACGAATTACAAAATGATTAACCGCGTCGGACGTGGCGTCGGTTTGGATCGCGAACGTCATCGACCCATCGTCTGGGAGATTTATCAGCGCTACCAGCAGCTGCTGGATGCAGACGAGTGGTTCGACTGGGCGGATTTGCCGCGCTTGGTTCACCGTCATTGCTATCCCCTGCCGCAATATGATGCGGTGATTATTGATGAAGCGCAAGACCTGCCGCCCAGCCATCTGCATCTGGCATCCAGGCTGATTCCCGATTACAGCGAATCACGCAGCCTGACCCTGCTCGCCGACCCGGCACAGAGCATCTATTATCGCGGCATCCCCTGGAAAGAAGCAGGTATCGATATTCGGGGAGGGCGCACACAAATACTCGCCAAGAATTTCCGCAACACACAGCAAATACTCGAAGCAGCGCGACATATCCTTGAAGGCTGTAGCGACCTCAAAGCAGAAAACGAGTACATCCCGCCAACAAGCGCGAATCAGATGGGCCCCATGCCCGCCTTGGTTAGTTACCAGAGCGACAAAGAGGCCATCGATTTCGTCATCCACGAAGTCATCAAACTTTGCCAGAGCAACCATTATCGGCTTAGCGACATAGCGATTCTATCCCGAACAAAGATACCCTTTCGCACTTGGCAGACAGCATTTAGACAGGAAGCGCTTAGCCTCATCAATTTCCGCGCAGACGATTTTCACATCCTGGAAAATGACGTCAAGTTCATCACCATGCACTCGGCAAAAGGGCTGGAATTTCCAGTGGTTTTCGTGATTGACTTAAGTGATGATCGAATCCCGCGCATCGATCCCCTATCAGAGACCAAAGCCGAAGACGAGTTGCAGGAGCGCAAGCTGTTCTATGTCAGCATGACGCGGGCAGCCGAGCGGCTGTATCTGCTGCACCCAAGATATGACCGTTCTCGCTTCATCCGCGACCTGAACGAGGCAACTGTCACGAAGATGCGGTGCTAGAGGGGCGGCATCCTCCGACGCTCCCCCCTCAAATGGCGCAGCTACTTCGCATATTCCACCCGCCGCGTCTCACGAATGACATGGACTTTGATTTGCCCCGGATATTGCATATCGTTCTCAATCTGTTTGGCAATATCGCGCGCCAGCTGAATCGAAGAATAATCATCGACAACTTCCGGGCGCACGATAATGCGCACTTCACGACCAGCCTGCAGCGCATAACTCTGTTCGACGCCCTCAAAGGTGCTGGCAATCTCTTCCAGCTGCTTGACGCGGCGGATATAAGAATCAAGGCTCTCGCGGCGGGCGCCGGGACGCGCCCCAGAGATGGCATCCGCCGCCTCCACGATAAAGGCTTCGACGCACTCTTTTTCGACTTCGTGGTGATGCGCCGCAATACAGTTGACCACACTGTCGCTGACGCCATAACGTTTGACAAAATCCGCCCCGATGAGCGCGTGCGTGCCTTCAACATGATGGTC
>DAOUKA010000376.1:0-1786 GCA_034421915.1 Anaerolineae bacterium | reverse complement strand
GCGTCCCGCTTAGCGCCGCTGCCTTGCCCGGCACCCGCATACACTTCACCGCCTTGCCAGCTTTCACATTGTCAACAAACACCGGGAAGGCGCTGCGCCCGGCAATATGGCTAATATCTATGGCGCGCAGGTCAAAGCGAATATCGGGACGGTCTGTCCCGTACTGCTCCAGGGCATCTTTGTACTGAATGCGCGGGAAAGGCTCGGCAATCAGTTGCTTGTCGGGTGTCACTGCCTTGACAATCTCAATGGCAAGCCGTTCCATCAGCGCCATCACATCCTCACGCTCGACAAAGCTCATCTCCAGGTCAAGCTGCGTGAATTCGGGCTGGCGGTCGCCACGCAAATCTTCATCGCGGAAGCAGCGGGCGATTTGGAAATAACGCTCGAAGCCGCTCACCATCAGCAGCTGCTTTAATTGCTGCGGCGATTGTGGCAGCGCATAAAACCTGCCCGGCTGCAAGCGACTCGGCACCAGAAAGTCACGTGCGCCTTCGGGCGTCGCCTTGAAAAGTATGGGCGTCTCGATTTCGACAAAGCCCTCATGATCGAGAAAATCACGAATAAACTTGACGGCCTTGTGGCGCAGAATCAAATGGTTCTGCATGCTTTCCCGCCGCAAATCCAGATAACGATGGCGCATTCGCAGCGCTTCGTCCACAGTCCCCTCGTCGCGGTTGATGTAGAAAGGCGGTGTCTTTGAGCGATTCAAAATCAGGATGTCGCTGGCAACGATGTCAATATCGCCTGTCGCCAAATCGGGATTAGCCGTCCCTTCCGGACGAATGCGCACCTGACCGCAAACTTGCAAAACGAACTCGTTGCGTACCCGGTCGGCAATGGCATGAGCTTCGGGAGCGGACTCCAAATCAACCACAACCTGCGTAATGCCCCATCTGTCGCGCAAGTCGATAAAAATCAGGCCGCCTTGGTCTCGACGGCGGTTGACCCAGCCCGCCAAAGTGACCGCAATGCCCGCATCTTTCTCCCGCAGTTCCCCACAGGTATGTGTTTTCATCATACAGCCACTCCCACGTCAAATCCAAAGGTTCATTAGAGGTCATTATGGATGATACGCTAACTTGCGCCAACTTTCAAGGTGGATGATGCCACTGCCGCCAATCAGTCGCAAAGCATAGCACGGACGCGGGGGCAGGCATATAGTTATTCTCCGCAGAAATAATAGCCAATGGTTTACCTTCCTGCCAGACACTTTACATCAAGGCGCCTGTTATCTAAACTCGTTCTTTTACCTGTATCCCAAAAAAGCACAAGGAAAGCCAAGCAGATATAATCCTGAAAATGGATGATGCTTGCGAAAGGAGCGCCTCTCTTGACAACTGCCTATGTAACGGATACACGATTTTCAGAACACAACTTCCCCGGACATCCTGAACATGCGGGCCGAATTCAGGCGGTCTGGCAGGAATTGGATGCTAGCGGTTTGACGAGTCAGCTTTTGTCGGTGGCGGCAAGGCCCGCAAACGACAGGCAGCTGCTTGCGGTTCACTCAAGAGCGCATCTGAATCGTTTGGTCGCTATCAGCCAGCAGGAAAAGATGGTCTTGATTGACCAGGATACCTATGCCCTGCCTTCATCGATGGGCATTGCGCGTCTGGCTGCGGGCGGGGTCATTCAAGCGATTGACGCCCTCATCAGCGCCAAGGCAGATAATGGACTGGCAGTCATACGTCCGCCCGGTCACCATGCCACTGTTGACCGCCAGATGGGATTCTGCCTGCTTAACAATATCGCCATCGGCGCTCGTCACGCTCAAATTCAGCAC
>DAOUKA010000375.1:0-4341 GCA_034421915.1 Anaerolineae bacterium | reverse complement strand
GCGTCGAGGTGGGAGGGGCGGCGGTTGGCGTGAAGGTGCCAGCCTGCGGCGGGACAAGCAAGACGCCGCCAATTTTGAGGCGCGGGATGTCATCGCTGGTCATGCCATTGATTTCCAGCATGTAGGGGATGTCTTCCCAGACATAGCCATAAATCAGGGCAATATCGCCCAGGGTATCGCCGGGCTGAATCTGGTGCATGATATTGCCGACGGCATCCACCCCGACCACATACGAGGGCGGCGCGGGCGCGGCATTATGGTCGGGCGCGGCGCTGGCGGGGGACAGGCGGCCGCGCGAGTTGCCAAAGACCAGCACAAAAGCATAAAGTCCGCCGCCGCTGGCGGCGCCGATGCCGATGTGGTGATAGTAGGGGCTGGTCAGGCCGGCGTAATGGACGGGCGAGTTCAGCCAGAAGTTCCAGGCTTGGTCGGTGGCGGGGCTGCCGCCCATATAGATGTTCTCGCTGACCCAGCTGGAGGGATAGCCGACATTTTGGGCGCGTTCGCGGGGGCCGGAGCCGTCATCCTGTCGGTGGCTGACGCTGCCGCTGGCGATCATCCAGGCGGCGTGATCCCTGGCGGCGGCGGTCAGGGCAGGATGAGATGAATAGGCGGGCAAACCGACTGACTGCCGCAGGCTGTTGATGCGTGAAAGCAGGCCGCTGGTGTCTTGGGCGCGGGCAAGGCTGGTCACAAGCAGCATCAAATGGATGAACAGCATAAATCGCCCCATCATACTTGGCATTGCAGCAACGAATGGCGGCATTGCCATCTTTGGCGGGCGCGCGGGTTCAGCCCCCATCGGTCGGCAGGCAAGACTGGCAGATTCCGTAAAACTCCAGCAGGTGGCCGCTGATTTTGATGTTCAGGCTTTGTTCCAGGTTTTGCGTCAGCGTCTCCAGCCCGCAGTCTTCGAATTCGATGAAGCGGCTGCAATGCGTACAGATGACGTGGTGATGGTGGCCGCCGTGCATCATAACGTAGGTCGGTGTAAGGCTGGTGTCAATATAGGTCGGGCGCACAATGCCCAGCTGCGTGAACAGATCCAGGGTGCGAAAGATGCTGGCGCGGCCGATGGTCGGATTGATTCGCTCGACTTTTTGCAGAATATCGGCCGAGGTGATATGTCCGCGTTCGGCTTCGAGGATGTCGAGGATGGTCAGCCGCGCCTGAGTCAATCGGCGGCCGGATTGTTTCAGACGTTGGATATGGGGGCTTGGTTGGGGCATAGTCTCCCTGCTTTGCGTGATAGGCTAAAGCTATTATACTCACAAAATCTTCTTTGACTCGGGTGACAGGCGGCGGGTATGCGGGATGTGGTTGTGATTGGCGGCGGTCTGAGCGGGCTGGCGGCCTGTTATGAACTGGAAAAGCATAAGATTCGCTATACGGTGATTGAAGTCAAGGCGCGTTTTGGCGGGGGCATTGCCTCGTCGGCGGAAAAGGGCTTTGTCGCGGACGGGAGCGCCTTTGCCAGCCGCCGGCTGACGGATGGGGCGCTGCTTGAGGAGCTTGGTCTGGCGGCGCAGCTCTTCGATTTTGGGGCGGGTTCGGTTGGCTTTCGCGGGGGGACGGAGTCTCTGATTCATGCGCTGGCGAGGGGGCTGACCGGCGGGCGGCTGATGCGGATGGCGGTCAGTTCGCTGGGTCGCTGGCGGGGGCGTTTTACGATTTGTATGGAGAATGGGCTGATGTTTGATGCCGGCGCCCTGATTGTGGCGGCGCCGGCGCGCTTTGCCGCGCGGATGTTTGACAGCCTGTCGCCGGAGATTGCCGAGGGTCTGCGCGGTTATCAGTATGACCGGATTTACCGCGTATCGCTGGGCTATCACAAGCGCGATTTGCCGGCTCGACTCGAGATGCCGCCTGATATGGCGTTTCCGTTTTTGCTGGCGACGGATCAGCCTGGCCGTGTGCCAGACGAGTTTCATCGACTGGTTCAAGTGGGTGTGCGGGCGGCGGCGGATGCAGACCCGCATGACATCGTTCAGGCGGCTGTGCGGCAGTGTGGCTGGGGGGAGAAGCCGATGATGCAGCGAGTGCATTATTGGGCGGAAGCGGATCCCCTGTCCTGTTATGACGAGGGGCACCGCGCCAATATGGCCGCCATTCAAAATCTGCTGCCGGCGGGAGTCGGGCTGATTGGCAGTGATTACAGCCAGCCTGCGCCGCAGCATAAGGGGATTGCGCGGCTGGATGACCGCATTCGGCAGGGGCGGCTGGCGGCGCGGGCGGCGATTGCTTATCGGAAAGCAAGCAAGCGGGCTCATGTCTGAAGCTGGGGAGGGGTGATGCTGCGTTATCTGCGCGCGTTTATCAAGGCCTGGCAGCTGACCCTGCGCGGCGAGGGGGTTAGTCCGCATTTTCGGCCGCTGGAGCGCTGGGTGGAGGAGGGTCTGCGAAAAGTGGCGCAGGCTGTCGAGACTGCCGATGCCCACCAAATCAATCGGGCGCGGCGAGAGGACATCCAACTCAAGCTCGATGGGCGGATGACCAGCCTTGAGCAAACGCTGGAAATGGTGCGGCATAATCTGGCGACGGTGTATCCGCGGCTGATGCGGCTGGATGACCCCTACGCGGTGATGGTGATACAATCCAGCAATATCAACGACCAGTATCGGGTGAGCCAGTTCGCGCTGGGGGATGCCGTCCCATCGGCCGAGCTAAAACAGGCGCTGGCGGCGCTTGACCGACATTTGATGAGCCTGCCGCCGATTGAAAGTCGCCAATCATCATCCAGTTAGGCGCGGAATGGCTTCAAGGCTGTATGGCTGTCGGCGGCATTGTCCGTTACAATGAGGCTATCCATTGCCGAATGCGATAAAGGTCAATGATGTCATTTCTGACACCGACTGCGTTTGTCGGTCTCGCCACTGCCATACCTGTTTTACTGCTTTATATGCTGCGGCTGCGGCGCCAGGAACAGCAGGTTTCCAGCACGTTCCTGTGGCGGCAAGTGGTGCAGGATACCGAGGCGAATACGCCCTGGCAGCGGCTGCGGCGCAACCTGCTGCTGTTCCTGCAACTGTTGATTCTGCTCTTGATGGTGCTGGCGCTGGCGCGTCCTTTTATCACTGTTGCCACGGTGAGCGCGGGCAAAATCGCGCTGTTGGTGGATGCGTCGGCGAGTATGACAGCCGATGACATGGAGGGGCAGACCCGATTTGAGGCGGCGCTGGGGCAGGCGCGGCATATCGTCGGCAATATGAATCCGCAGGACAGAATCTCCCTGATTCGGGTTGGCGAGGTGGCTGAACCGCTGACGTCTTATACCGATGACAAGGCGGAGCTTCAGCTTGCGCTGAACAGCATGACCGCGAGCCAGGGCCGCGCCGATTGGGATACGGCCTTGACGCTGGCGGCGGCGGGCGCGGCGGGCGCCGAAAACTTCAGCATTGTGATGATTTCTGACGGGGGAATCGGGCAGGCGACCCGTCTGCCGGCGAATATCCCGCAGCCTATTTATGTGCCGGTGGGCGCATCGGGCGACAATGTTGCCATCACTGCGCTGGCAACCCGTGCGCTGGCGGGCCAGGCGCCGCAGCTGTTTGCTCAAGTGACGAATTATGGGGATTCGCCGGCGGATATTTCGCTGGTTATCCGTCTGGATGATGTGCTGCGTCTGTCGCGGAGTGGCACGATTCCGCCTAGGAGCCAGCTGCCCATTCCCTTTGACGAGCCGATTGCCGAGCCTTTTGAGACCCTGTCGGCATCCTTGACATTTGACAATGATGTTCAGGATTTTCTGGAGTTGGACAACCGCGCCTGGACTGTTCAGAATGAGGTCAATACGCGGCGCGTATTCTATGTATCGGAAGACAGCAATTTGTTTGTCGAGCAGGTTTTGCGCAGCCTGCCTGGCGTTCAGACATTTCGCGGCAATGCCGCCAACCGGCAGCTGCCGGGCGAGCCATTCGACCTGTATGTCTTCAATAATTGGCTGCCGAACCGCTTGCCGGATGGAGATATGCTCATTATCAATCCGCCCAGCAGCACGTCGCTGTTTGCGGTCGGGCGGACGATTGAGGCGGTTTCTGATATTGAAATCGCCGCCGAGGAATCCTCGATTACCGCCTTTGTTGACCTGGATGAGATGAGCCTGCTCCAGTTTCGGGAGGTCAGGGCCGATTGGGCTGCGCCTTTGATTCGGGCATCGGGCGGGGATATTCTGCTGGTTGGCGAGACGAATGCCCAGCAAATCGCCATTTTGCCCTTTGATGTCCGCGATTCAAACTTGCCCCTGCTGATTGCCTATCCGGTGCTGATGGCGAATCTGCTGGACTGGTTTTCGCCGGCGGACATCGTATCGCTGCCGGATGGTTTGAGCGTGGGTGATGCGGT
>DAOUKA010000374.1:0-2199 GCA_034421915.1 Anaerolineae bacterium | reverse complement strand
AGCAGAATAGCATCCTGTGCCAAGCCCGTCAAAGATGTGACCAGCAGCAATGTCAGCACAAGACTAAAAATTAGCAGACGTTTGAACATATTATCCTCCAATAGTGTATAGGTTTTTGGAACAGTCATTGATTCGCAGCGTCATTTTATTCGCTTTCATCTTAAAGCGCAAGTTTGTCTGGCTGTGTCCAATCTGCATCGCTTTCAAGACATGGGGTCAGCAGCTTCAAGTCCAAGCACCTGGATGGCAGCATTAAAGGCACGAATCTTCTCGTCCAGCGCCGTCTTTACATGCTCGATATGCTGCTCAAGTTCGGCTGACAGCTGCCGCATGACCTCATGTGCCTGCTGCGGCGGGGCATAATCGGCGCTGTCAACCGATTCAAACAGGGCGCTGAATTTTTCATGCAGGCCGCTGGGGTAAAGCTGCGACTCGGTTTTGCCGATGTTAATCAGCGTCGGCAAAAGGTCATCGACTTCAGCCGAGATGGCATCAGCTGCCGCGCTTACAGTGGCGTTATCAGTGCGCATTGTCCACGACCGCAGCTGATGCTTGAGCGCCACCAGCCGGTTGATGAGTTCATTATTCTGCGAGAGGCGGTCCCGAATTTTCAGCAGCATGGTCAACTGCTGCTCAAATGCCTCGGGAGGAGTCGAAAGGCGCGGGTCGGCACGCACCTCGAAGTTTTGGCTGAAGGTTTCGCCATTGAAGACAAGTTCGGCAAGGTATTGACCTGGCACGACCATAGGACCATCAGGACGCTCCCATGAAGCCAGGCTGTCGACGACATCCACCGCGCCCGAAAAACGGAGATTCCAGTAAAAACGATTGAGTCCGACTGTGGTTGTCAGGGGAAAGGAACGGATAAGGTCGCCAGTGTGACTGCGAATGTTCAGAACGACAGGCTCACTGGGCTGCTCCGCAAGGTGATAATGAAACACGATTCCCAAACGCGGATTCTGCCCGGCATCAAGGAATTGCGGCACATCGGAGTCGTCGGCGCTCAACGCTGCCACACTTGTGCCAACCCGCCCGTAATTGACCGCGCTACTCGTGTTTTTACCATTCCCGCTGCCAAACCCTCCATACTTGCGCATTCGCACTTTGGGCGCCGGGTGAAACAAATATGCCTGCTGCGGAGTGAGGTTATCCTGAACTTGATGCAAGGGCGATAAGTCATTCAGAATCCAGAAAGAGCGCCCGTGAGTCGCCACGACCAGGTCACAGTTCTTGATGACCAAATCATAAATCGGGCAAATCGGCAGATTGCCGCCTATCGGCTGCCAATGCTCGCCATCGTCAAAGGAGATGTACAAACCGGTTTCCGTTCCAGCATAGAGCAAGCCGCGCCGATTAGGGTCTTCACGGATAACCCGCGTGAACTCGTCATCGGGAATGCCATGGGTGATGGCTGTCCAGGTCTGTCCGTAGTCATGGGTCTTATACAGATAGGGACGGGTGTCGTCAAGTTTGTAGCGGGTAGCAGCGATGTAAGCGGCAGCGGGTTCATGCGGCGATGGGTCGATGATGCTGATGAGCGCCCATTCGGGCAGTTCGGGAGGCGTGACCTCCTGCCACTCGCGCCCGCCGTCCCTTGAGAGATGCACCAGCCCATCATCTGTGCCAGCCCAGAGCAAGCCTGGTTCATGCCGCGACTCTGCCAGAGCAAAAATCGTGCAATAGACCTCGGCGCCAGTATTGTCCAGGGTGATGGGGCCGCCAGATGCCTTGAGCTTGTCAGGGTCATTGCGCGTCAGGTCGGGGCTGATGGCCTCGAAGCTGGCGCCGAGATCCGTGGAGAGATGCAGGTAATTGCTGGCGACATAGAGCATATCGGGGTTATGCTGTGAAAACATAATCGGGAATGTCCACTGAAAGCGGTATTTTAGCCCCTCACTCCCGACACCCCAGCCATAGAGCTCGGGCCAAACAGTGATGTTCCATACCTGTCGGGTTCGATGATTGTAGAGCGTCATAATATCGTTGTAGGCGTGCTGCCCGGCCGGACCGGAAGCAACAATCGCTGGGTCGTCTGGCTTGATGGCGATGTAGCCGCTTTCGCCGCCGCCTGGCGCATACCAATCCCGCTCGTGAATCGCCCCATCTGCCGTTGCGCTAGGGATGCTGATGGCGGTGTTGTCCTGCTGCGAACCATAGACGCGATAAGGGAACTGGTCGTCGGTGCAGACATGATACAGC
>DAOUKA010000373.1:0-1585 GCA_034421915.1 Anaerolineae bacterium | reverse complement strand
CGAAGCGCCGCTGTGGTTTTGCTTTTGGTCCATGATACGAAGCCATAAATAACCAACTCTCTTTCATTCGGGACATCGATGCCCCAACCCTGTCTTGATGAACCCCTGCCCGTGCCGGCGGCTGCGCGGATAGAAATCGGCTGATTATACTAACCGATTTTGCCCGTATTGCTAGGGTGAGTTTCTTGCACATCAGGCATAACGCCAGCCATAAGCCTGTGCTACCATAACAGTCCCTTCGCAGCGAGATGATAACGGAAAGGACTTTGGCCGTGAGCTATGAATTTATCCTGATCGACCAGCCGGCTGATGGCGTCGGACGAGTGCGGTTCAACCGCCCGCAGGCGCTCAATGCCCTCAGTTCGCCTTTGCTGGACGAAGTTATGGATGCCCTGCTGACCTTCAATGCCGACGAGCGCATCGGCGCGCTGATACTCACCGGCAGCGACCAGGCATTCGCCGCCGGCGCCGACATCAAGGAGATGGATGCCCGAATCCATCTGGACATGATGACCGTTGACCGCTTCGATTTCAGACGGGTCAGCAAACCGATGATCGCGGCGGTATCCGGCTATGCGCTTAGCGGCGGCTGCGAAATCGCCCTGAGTTGTGATATGATTGTCGCCTCAGAAACCGCACTCTTTGGCCAGCCGGAGATTAACCTGGGCATTATCCCCGGTGGCGGCGGCACCCAGCGCCTGACCCATGCGGTTGGCAAAGCCCTGGCCATGGAAATCATGCTGACCGACCGCAGGCTCTCGGCGCAGGAGGCTTTGCAGTATGGCTTGGTCAATCGAGTGGCGCCGCTCGACCAATATATGGATGTCGCCATCCAAATCGCGCGCCAGGCCGCCAGCAGGTCACAAATCGCCATCAGGCTGACCAAAGAAGCCATCAACAAGGCCTACGAGATGCCCCTGAGCCAAGGGCTGGAATTTGAAAGACGCAATTTTTACCTCGCCTTTGGCTCGGAAGACAAAGCTGAAGGGATGCGCGCCTTTATCGAAAAGCGAAAAGCGGCATGGAAAAGCCGCTAAGCCTGACCCTGCTCTATACATCCAATATCCGCGGCGATATCCGTATGCTGCCGCGCCTCTATACCTTCATGCAGCGCTTGAAGCCCGCCCGGCGGCAGGGCAGCCTGCTGCTTGACCTTGGCCATGCCTGCGCCGATGAGGTCTGGCACTGTCGGCTGACCCAGGGCCGCTCGACCCTGATTGTGCTGGATGGCATGGGTTATCACGCCGCCAATGTCGCCGGAACGCTCGACCCCATCAGCCGCCGCAAAGTCGCCGCGCAGGTGACGATGGCCCTGGTCGATGATTCACAGGATTGGCATTATCAGATTCCGCCCGTCGCCGATACGAGCATCACGGTCGCCCTCCGCCCGAAAGACCCCAGCGCGCGCCTGCAAATCTGCTTGTCGCCAGCCGCCGCGACCGCGGTTCAGGATAACATCCTTTATCTGCGCGATGTCGGCGGCGGGCAAATTGGCTGGGTGCATCTGACGCTGCATCCCGTGCCGCGCCTGGTCAAGGCGGCGGTGCATGACCTGCCCCCCCATACGCCCGCCAACCCCAGCCTG
>DAOUKA010000372.1:0-22220 GCA_034421915.1 Anaerolineae bacterium | reverse complement strand
CCTAAATAAGACGATTCACCCCGTCGAATGCGGCTGTCTTGTAACATTCTGCCAGGGTCGGATAATTGAAGACGGTATTGATAAAATAATCCACCGTGCTGCCGAAGGCCATCACCGTCTGCCCGATATGAATCAGTTCGCTCGCGCCTTCACCGATGATATGCACCCCCAGCAGCTTGTGATTCTCGCGGTGGAAAATCAGCTTGAGCATGCCAATAGTATCGCCCAGGATTTGCCCGCGCGCGATTTCCTTGTAGTAGGCTTTGCCGACCTCGTAGGGGATGCCCTGGCGAGTCAGTTGCTCTTCGTTAGCGCCAACTGTCGAAATTTCGGGGATGGCATAGATGCCATAGGGAAACAATTCGGGGAAGCTCTGATGCTCCATGCCGAAGGCGTGGGTCGCTGCCATGCGCCCCTGTTCCATCGAGGTGGATGCCAGGCTGGGGAAGCCGATGACATCGCCCACAGCATAGATGTTTGGCAGGTGGGTCTGATAATTCTCGTTGACCTGGATGCGGCCGCGCTTGTCGGGCGTGATGCCGATATTCTCCAGCCCCAGTTTCGTTGTGGCGCCCTGCCGTCCAATCGCATACAGCGCCATTTCGGTGACAATCTCCTTGCCGCTTTGCAGGCAGGTTTTCACGCCGCTGCCATAACGCGTCTCGCAATGCCCGATGCTTTTGACCTGTTCCCCCAGGCGCAGCGTCACGCGCTGCTGGCGCATGTGATAGACCAGCGCATCCACAATTTCATGGTCAATAAAACCCAGCAGACGCCCCTGCATTTCGACCAGGGTCACGCGCACGCCCAGGGTCGCAAACATACAGGCATATTCGCAGCCAATCACGCCGCCGCCGACAACGGTCAGCGTCCGCGGCAGGTGGTCGAGCTTGAGCAAGCCGTCGCTGGTGAAAATGGTCTGGCCGTCAAAGGGGATGTGGTCGGGTTTGGCGACGGTGGTCCCGGTGGCAATCATAATGTAGCGCGTGGTCAGTTCGTCTTCACCGATTTTATCAACAAAGTTGAGATGAACCGTATGCTGGTTGACGATGGTGGCGATGCCGGCGAAGAGGGTGACACCATTTCGCTGGAGTTGATGTTTGTTGATTTCAATCTCATGGCGAATGACATGATCCGCTCGCAGCAGCAGGTCGTTCATGGTGATGTGCTGCTTGACCTGATAAGATGCGCCATAGATAGACCGCTGCCGAAAGCCCGACAGATGCAGCACCGCCTCGCGCAGGGTTTTGGAGGGAATCGTCCCGGTGTTGACCGAGACGCCGCCGATGAGGGTTTTCTTTTCGATGACGGCGACTTGTTTGCCCAGCTTGGCCGATTGAATGGCGGCGCGGTGCCCGGCAGGCCCCGAGCCGATGATAATCATATCATAATCATAGCGGCGGGGTTTGCCGGCCATCTTGGGCTTCTGGTTGGGCTTAGGCTTCGCCAAGGCAGCTTTTTCCGACATAGATTCACCTTGTCCATTGCCAGCTTTTCACCTACAAGCATAACGCAAAAAACGGCAGCTGCAAAATCCTGCGATGGTGAGCGGCTATGGCGACTCTGATAAACATCAGATTCGCCTGAAAATCGGATGGGCAGAGTGGGCGCAGCGAATGAATAGCTCACTCGCGCAGCACAATTTGCAGAATCTCGCCCGTATGGATATTTGCCGTGAAATAGCGTCCATCCGGCAGCTGGAGGATGCTGTTGTTGGCCTGCAGCGGACTTTGATTGGCGGGCAGCCCGCCTGAAAGCTGCGTCACGGTCTCGTACATGCCGTCGGCGTCGCTGTCCTGCAACTGACTGAGTTGTCCCTCGCTGATGACGATGAGCGCATCCCCGCGCACCCATAAACCGGATACCTGCCCGATGTCCCCGTTGCGGTCCTCGAATATCAAGCGGATGGCGTCGACCTCGCCATCGGCATCGCTGTCTTCCAGGCGATAGATTTCGCCGGCGCGCAGACTCACCAGCAGCTGCCCTTGGGCGTCAAATGCCAAGGCCGTGATGCTGTTGAGGCGGTCGCTGTCAATCGGCACAGCGCCATAAACCGTCGTCTCCGCCGCTGATGCGATAAATGGGCTGGCTTCGGCTGTCGGTGCCGGCTCATCGGTGACCTCTGGTTCAAGCTGGAAAGCCGCCACGCGGCTATCGACTGTGGCGGCCAGGTTCGCTTCTATCTGGGCGGTCGCCTGTGCATTGCGCTGATTGAGTTCGATGGCGCTGCAACCCGCCAGCGCCATAGCCAGGATGACAAAGATGAAACGCCCCGCCATTCAGCATCTTCCCGACATCATCAGACGGGCGGCGCCGCCGTCAGGATGAAGACGATGATAAAAACAGCGAAGCCACCCAGCGTGCCCAGGAATGCCAAGGGCTGATAGGTTGATGGCGGGCTTTCCTCCGAAACAGCAAGCTCTTGTTTTGACATCATCCAATCCGCAATCTGGTGGCTCAGCCAGCTTATGCCGATGCCCGTCACGAGGATGGCAAGGGCATAGGCGAGTGGATGCGATGGCTCGATGGCGTACAGACTGCGAATCAGGGGCAAATTGACAAGCATCGCCAGCGCAGCGGCCAGCGCGGTGCCCAGCCAGCCCGGCGTCTGCTGCCGAACAGAAACCGAGAAGAAAGTCCATACATCAATCGCAATCAAGGGCAGCAGGGCGATAATCCAGGTCATATAGTGCAATTCCGATGCCGCCAGCAACTCAATCAGGCCATAGCGGATGCCCAGGGCAATGAGTCCAACCAGAGTCGCCGCCCCCACACAGCGCAGGACGCGCGTCGCCAGCACCCCCACGAGGGTCACTGTTCCCAGCAAAATCGCCGCCATCATCCATTCGGGACGATAAAGACCTAAGGATTCCTGCGCGTTGCCCACCAGAACCTGATCCCAATCAATCATCAGCACTTGAAGCCAGGTGAGCGCGATGCCGGCAAACATGAGCAGGGGCAATACATCGGCAAGGCGAATTTTCAGGATGCTGCGCCATTCGCCCATTCGGATGGTGGACAGATGCGCAAATACCGCCAGCAGCATGAGCATCGCGGTGCTAAGCAATAACAGCAGGTGAGGCACGCTCCAGGCCGACAGGTCTTCGCCATAAATGGCGTGCCAGATAGGGTCTGATGGCAGCGCATAAATCAAAAAGGCGGCCTGGAGAATGAGCAGACCGATGATGGTATTGGAACGGAAGCGCTGCTGAAAATTGCCTTTCAGGTGACGATTGAGATAAAACAGCGCCCAGAAGCCGGTCAGGATGCCGGTAGCGAATCCAAAATACATCAGCAGGTGAGGGCGCCAAAAGAAGTCTTCGCCCAGGGGGATGCCGTAGCGCCGATGCCATAATTCATCCCAGACAGCGCCGACCACCATGGCCATGGCGCCGCCTGCCAGCAGCAGCGAAATGCGCCGCTGAAGTTTAACCGACAGCGCGTCGGTCCGTATCCGTTTTTTTAGCGGTCGGGCGAGCAAGTGCCATACCATCAAGATATAGCCGCAGGTCACCGCGAACAGGATAGCAATCTGTATCCAGAAGGACGCAGCCCGTGAATCGGTCGGGAGGCCGCCCCAAATCGTGAAGGCGGCGAATAAAAGAAAACTGGCGGATGCGACCAAGCTCCAACTCAGGCGCTTTTGTGTTCTTTCAGTCAGCGAGAGCATAACATTCACTCCTATGAACAAGCGCGGTCAAACTGATTATAACATATTAACTATTATTCGATACGAAGCCAAGCAGCGAAATGGTGCGCTAATGAAAGTTTAATGACAGGTTCAAGCGGGCTGCCGGGTGGATAAATCTGGTACAATAGCGCCATTGGAACAGCCATAGGGAAAGCCAGCGTTTATGACCCTCATTCTGGCCATCGAAAGCTCTTGTGACGAAACCGCGGCGGCGGTTGTCACTCAAGGCAGAACCATCAACTCCAGCATCGTCGCCTCGCAAATCGACCTGCATGCCCAATATGGCGGTGTCTTCCCCGAAGTGGCCTCGCGGGCGCATGCTGAAGTCATTGGCGCGGTGGTCAATCAGGCGATGGATGATGCCGGCATAAGCTACAGCCAACTGGATGCCATCGCCGTCACGCAGGGGCCGGGCCTGGTGGGTTCGCTGCTGGTGGGGATAAATTATGCCAAGGGGCTGGCGCTGGCGGCGGATAAACCGCTGCTCGGCATCAACCATCTGGAAGGTCATGTCTATTCCCTTTGGCTGACGCCACCCTTCCTCGAGGTGGTCTTCCCCGTCATTGCGCTCATCGTCTCCGGTGGACACAGCGAACTGGTGCTGATGACCGCGCCTGGCGCATATCGGCGGCTGGGCGGCACGATAGACGATGCGGCCGGCGAGGCATTTGATAAAGTCGGGCGTTTGCTGGGCTTGCCTTTTCCCGGCGGGCCGGCGATTGAACAGGCGGCGCAGACAGGCAGCGTCAGCGCTTATAATTTCCCCCGCGCCAAGCGCGACGACAGCTATGATTTCAGCTTTAGCGGTGTCAAGACGGCGGTCATGCGCCAGGTTATGGTTCAGCCATTGGGGAAAAACCGCGCCCATCGTCGGCGCGGCGCCGAAAAACGGGCGCAGCTGCGCGCGGATGTCTGGGTGAATGATGTCGCGGCATCTTTCCAGCAGGCGGTGACCGATGTGCTGGTGGAGAAAACCGTTCGCGCGGCGGATGCGTATGAAGCGACCGAGATTTTCCTTTGCGGCGGTGTCAGCGCCAATCAAATGCTGCGGCAAAAGATGCGCAGCCAGACCGAATTGCCCCTGCGTTATCCGCCCTTGTCCCTGTGTACCGACAATGCGGCCATGATCGCGGCGGCGGCACACTTCCGTTTTCTGGAGGGACACCGCAGCCCGCTTCACCTCGAAGCCCGCGCCATGTGGCCTTTGTCCGAGCAAACCTACGCTGATTGAATGCGCTGCCAAATTCGCTTGTGTCAAAAGGGCTGATTTTGGGTACAATCTGATGATCTATCTCATCCGCAGAATCAAAGGAACAGCATGAGCAAATTGTCCATCGGCATCATAGGCGCCGGCGCGACCGGCCTGGCGGCCGCCTGGGATTTCGCCAACAGGGGACATGAGGTCACAATCTACGAAGCTGGCGACCGCGTCGGCGGCCTGGCGGCCGGTTTCAAGGATGAGCGCTGGGATTGGACGCTGGAGAAGTTTTATCATCACTGGTTTGCGACCGACCATGACATCCTCGAACTGGCAGCGGAAATGGGCGTGCGCGACAGCATCATCTTCCCGCGCCCAAAGACAAGTTACTGGCTGGATGGCAGACCCGTCCGCAGCGAAATTTCGCCTTCGGCCCTCTTGCTGCCGCTGCCGCTCATCTCGACCCTGCGCATGGGTCTGGCGGGCATGGCTGTCAAACTGTCGCCCTGGTGGCAGCCCTTTGAAAAAGTCACTGCCGATGCCTGGATGCGCCGCTGGATGGGAACTGAGGCCTACGAGAAATTCTTCCAGCCCCTGCTGATTGGCAAGTTTGCCGAGCAGTATGCCACGGTGCCGATGTCCTTTATGTGGGCGCGGATTGTCAAGCGCACCCTCAAATTAGGCACGTACCGGGGCGGTTTTCAGGCTTTTCTTGATGAACTGGCGCGGCAGCTGAAGGCGAAGGGCGTCATCATTCGGCTGCGGACGCGGGCGGAACGCATCTGCTTGCAGAATGGGAAACCGTCGCTGGGCATCCACGGGGAAACCCGCTCATTTGACCGCCTCCTCAGCACCACCTCCCCGCGCCTGATGCTGCGCCTGACCGATGGCTTGGCGGCGACGGCTTATGGCAAACAGCTTGCTGACCTCAAAAGCATTGGCGGATTATGCGTCGTCCTGGCGCTCAACAAGCCGCTTATGCCCGATGATACTTACTGGCTCAATCTGCCAGCGACCACAGCCGACAAATCCCAAAGCGCCTTTCCGTTTTTGGCATTGGTCGAGCATACCAACTATATTCCGCGCGAGCATTATGGCGGCGACCATATCATTTACTGCGGCGATTATGTGCCGCCCGACCATGAGTATTTTCGATTGAGCGAGGCGGCGCTGGTGGAACGTTTCCTGCCGTCCCTGCGGAAAATCAATCCCGATTTCGAGCCGAACTGGGTTCGCAAGTGGTGGGTGTGGCGGGCGCCTTATGCCCAGCCGGTGCCCGAGGTCAATCACAGTCGGAACATCCCCGACCTGGCGACGCCGCTCCGCGGCATCTATTGGGCGAGCATGTCGCAGGTTTATCCCTGGGACCGCGGCACCAATTACGCCGTCGAGATTGGACGGCGGGCCGCCAGACGCGCCCTGGAGGGATGAGCTGCGCCGGATGTGCCGAAACAGGCGGTTTTTGTGCGTTTGCCGGTTTCTGAAGCGGGGGGTCTGTTGTATCCTATAAGCTGAATGTCAGCCGCATCGCTCTGGCGGCGAGCAGATGGAGTCAAAAACGGCATGTCCGAAGCGGAAACCCATACATTCAACGCGGTGGATGAACTGCGGCAGCTTGAGGACCTGCTTGAGCAGGTGTCGGCGGCGCTGGCGGCACAGCGAGAACTGCTGCGGCGGCATGGGCTGGCGATGCCGACGAAGATACTCGACAGCGCGAGACTTATCCAACAGGATTTCAAGCGGCTGGAAAAGACCATCCTGGCAGACCAAACCGAGCTTCAGCAGCTGCGGGCGCTGGCGGATATGTCCGTCAGAATGACGAACTCGCTGGATATTGATACCGTGCTGCAAGAGACCATGGAGCTGGTCATCGTGCTGACCCAGGCCGAGCGGGGTTATATCATCCTTAAGAATGACGACACGGGGGAACTGGAATTTCGGATAAGCAGCGAGAGCGGCGTTTTAGGCACGAGCGCCATCGGTGTCCCGCAGATTAGCATGTCGGTCGTTGGCGAGGTGATGAATACCCGCGAGCCGCTGCTGGCGGACAATGCCTATCAGGATGAGCGTCTGGCGAGCAATCAGAGCATCATCAACTTCGCCCTGCGTTCGGTGCTTTGCGTGCCGCTCCAGTACAAAGACGAAACCATAGGCGTTGTTTATGTCGATAACCGCCTGCTTGCGGGCATTTTTACCGAACGCGAAAAGACGCTGCTGATGGCTTTTGCCAATACGGCGGCGGTGGCGATTGCCAATGCCCGCATGTACAGCCGCACCGAGCAGATTCTGGTGGAAATCACCCGCGTGAAAGAGTTGATGGACAACATCTTTTCATCGCTGGGCAGCGGCATCATTGCGACCGACTCCGATGATTTGGTGCAGACCTTTAACCGCGCCGCCGGCGAGATTTTGAACCTTGCCCCGGATGCTGCGGTGGGCAGCACGGTCGAGCAGGTGCTTCGGCGCGCCATTCTCCAGCTTCCCGACCAGTTGGATTGGGTCAAGGAAAGGGATATGGAGCAGACCCTGGAGCTTCATGCCGAATTGGCGGGGCGCGGGCGGGTCGCGCTGAACCTGTCTCTGTCGCCCTTGAAAGACAGCAGCGATATAACGCAGGGCTTGACTGTGGTGATGGATGATGTCACCTATTTGCATGAACACGAAACCACCATCAACGCCATGAAGCGCATCCTGCCCGAAAGCATGGTTGACCAGATTAACGAAATCGCCAATATCGAGATGGGGGGGATGCGCCGCGAGGTGACCTGCATCTTTGGGGATGTGCGCCCGCTGACGACGCTGGCGGCCGTCACGCCCAGCGAAAAGCTGAAAATCATCAACCAGTATCAGGCGATTGCCACCGACTGCATCCATGAATGCGGCGGGATTATCGATAAATATATGGGCAATGAGGTGATGGCGCTCTTCAATACCCAGCTTAATCCCCAGCAGAACCATGCACAGCAGGCGCTGGAATGCGGCCTGTTGATGCGTGACCGCTTTATCGAACTGTATCGGGAGTTGGATATTGACCCCGACCCGCATTATTATATCATCGGGATGTTCACGGGTGAGGCGACCCTGGGCAATGTCGGCAGTTTTAATCGGCGCGAATTTACGGCCCTGGGTCATACTATCAACACCGCCAGGCGGGTGCAGGAAAATGCCGCGCCCGGCAGCATCACCATCGTACAGCAGACCCTAGAGCATATCCGTAAAAACAGCCAAGGCATTATGCCTTACGAGTTCCGCGAGCGTGCGCTCATCTTCGGCAAGGGAATCTCGCAGGGCATGCGGGCATACGAGGTCTATCGCAGCCAATGAAGCAGGGGAGCGGTTTCGCTGCCATTCAGGCGCAGCTAAAGCGGCTGAAGCAGCGCACGGAAGAAGTGAAAAAGCTGCTGGAACAGCAGCAGCGGCTTCTGCGGCGGCGCGGCATCAGCCTGCCTGCCAGCGCGGTTGACGGCTTGTGGTCGCTGCGCGCCAGCATCGACAGGCTGTCGCTGGGGCTGGTGGATTCCCAGGTGCAGCTTCAGCAGCTTCGTCGGCTGGCAGAAACCAGCGCCTTAATCAACTCGGCGCAAGAGACCGGCCAAGTTCTCAATCAGGTGATGGAAACCGTGATTCAGCTGACACAGGCGGAACGCGGTTATATTGTGCTCAAGAACCGCGACACCGGCGAACTGGAGTTTCGGGTGGCCCGCGGCCTGAGCGCCGAAGAGAGCGCCATCGGCGGGCGGATTGTCAGTTGGTCAATTATCAATCGGGTAGCGGAAAGCGGCGAGCCGCTGCTGACGGTCAATGCCGGCGCCGATGACAACATCAGCCACAGCGAGAGCATCGTCGGCTTTGCCCTGCTGAGCATTCTGGCCGTGCCTTTGATTGTCCGCGATGAGGTGATTGGCGTTGCTTATTGTGACAACCGCGTGATGGCGGGCCTGTTCAAGGAGAACGAACTCGAACTGCTCACCAGCTTTGGGCAGCAGGCGGCGGTGGCGATTGAAAACGCCCGCCTGTTTGAGGACATTCGGGCGCAGCTGGCGCTGATGGAGGCCATGCAAATTCGGCTGTCCAACATCTTCGCTTCGATTGGTTCGGGCGTGATTACCATCAACGGGGATAATGATGTGATTGTGTGCAATGGCGCGGCCGAGACCATCATCGGCGGCCATCATTCGGTGGGGCGCCCCCTGCGCGAGGCGCTGCCCAAGATGACCGAGGACTTCTATGACTGCATCGAAGAGGTGCGCGCCGAGCGCATGCAGCAGATGTGGCTGGAGAAATTTGTACGCCACGGGCGCCAGAATTACTGGCAGGTGGTTGCCAGCCCATTGCGCAGCGAAGACCAGGTTAATCGCGGGATTGCGCTGGTCATTGATGATTTGACCGAACGCAAGGAGCAGGAAGAGCAGCGCCGCCTGCTGGGGACTTTTGTCCTTGAGGCGCTGATAGAGAATATCGATTCCATCAGCGAGATGGATACCAGCCCGACCGAACGCACGATTTCCGCCATGTTTGCCGACCTGCGCGGTTTTACGACCTTCAGCGAATATCTTCAGCCGGAAGAATTGATGAAAATCGTCAATCGCTATCTGGGCGCGGCGAGCGATGCGATGACATCCTGCGGCGGCATCGTTGACAAGTATCTGGGGGATGCGGTCACTGGCTTGTGGAATACCCAACTCAACCCGCAGGAGGGACACGCGCTGCAGGCGGTCAGGGCGGCGCAGGCGATTGTCACGGCGGTGGATGGGCTGAACCGGGCGCTTGAACCCGAAGAGCGCCTCTATTTTGGCATCGGGGTGCATACCGGGCCTGCCGTTCTGGGCATGGTGGGCGGCGCCAGCCGCATTGAATTTGCCGCGCTGGGCGAGGCGACCGATGATTGCAAATTCTTGCAGGAAAATGCGGAACCGGGCGAGATTGTCATCAGCGCCGAAACGTATGAACGGGTGAGACATCACTTCGAGGCTGAAGCGATGAGGCCCAAAAAGATGAAACCTGGCTTTGAACGTCATGCGCGGGTGTATCGGGTCGGCAAGTGCAAGCACGCGCCGTAAGGCCGCATCCCGACCTCGAATCGGCGGCTGAAAAGCGGTATGATCATCATGGAGCGTGCATCCTGTCGGTGCGGGAGAGACCCATGCAACCCAATCCACTTTTTGCCATCGGCATCATCATCGGGCTGACAATCGGTGTCTTTCTGGGCATCGGCATGGGCAACGTCGCCTTGGGGATGCCGGCTGGCGCGATGCTGGGCTTGCTTATCGGTTTGCTGATGGTAAAATCGGGCAGCGACCAGTAATATCCGCTTGGCAGCCTGACGGTTATTCAGCCGCAAACAGGAGTGAAAGTCATGCAGTCCAGCAGTCAGGCATCCGAACAGTCACCCCATATCATCAAAACCCTGGGGCTGGCTCTGCTTGCCGCCGCGGTGCTGGCTGGCATCATTTTTCAGGCGCTTCGCTCCGGCAGCGATTTGCCCTTGCTGGCGAGCGTCTTTGCCACGCGCTTTCTGGGCATCTTTGTCGAGGCGGTGCCCTTTCTCCTGCTGGGTTCAATCACCTCGGGCCTGATTGAGATTTTCATCAAGACCGAAGACATCCTGCGCTGGCTGCCCAAAAACCAGTTGGGCGCGGCGCTTGGCGGGACTTTTCTTGGGCTTGCTTTTCCCGTCTGCGAATGTGGCGTGGTGCCAGTGACCCGCCGTTTATTCACCAAGGGGCTGCCCATTTCGATGGGCATCGCTTTTTTGCTGGCGGCGCCCTTTATGAACCCGATTGTCTTCGCCAGCACTTATATCGCCTTTGGGTTTGGGCCGGTGCTTGTCGGGCGCTTTGTCATCACCGCGCTGGTCGCCATCACGGTGGGCATGGTGATTGGCGCTTTTGCCAAACCTGAAGAGGTGCTTAAACCCCAATCCATGCAGCCGCTCGGCGGCACCCAGCACAAGCCGCCCTCACTGCCGCTGCGGAGACAATTCCTGCAGGCCTTTCATATCGCTGGCGACGAATTTTTCGAGATGGGGCGGTTTCTGATTGTCGGTTCGGCTTTGGCGGCGCTGATGCAAACCATCGTCCCGCAGGAAAGCCTGCTGGCATTGGGGACGGGGCCGGTGTTCTCGGTGATGTTTATGCAGATTTTGGCTTATATCCTTAGCGTCTGTTCGACTGTGGACAGCTTTCTGGCGCTGGCTTTTGTCAATACCTTCACCACGGGCGCGATTGTCAGTTTCCTGAGCTTCGGGCCGATGGTCGATATTAAAAGCACGCTGATGTTTAGCGGTGTCTTTCGGCGCAAAATCGTGATGTATTTGATTCTCCTGCCCTTTGTGATGAACCTGCTGGCGGGGGTTTTAATCAATGCCGCTCTGGCTTACTGACCGCCGGCAAGGATGGGAGCGCGAATAAATTGATGCCCGAACCCAAAGGCAAATCCCGAACGCAAGTCGACTGGCGCGCCTGCGCCAAGTCGGCAATTCTGCTGGGCATGGGCAGCTATCTGGCCCTTTTGATTGTGACCGGTCATTTGACCAACTATATTAACCTGCGCTTTGCCTGGCTGGCTTATCTGGCGGCGGCCATCTTTTTCCTGCTGGGTCTGGTCAGCCTGTACGACCTGCTTGGACAACATGACGAGCCGGCCGAACATCAGGCGCATGCGGGTCACAGCTGTCACATCAGCTGGGGGATGCTGGCGGTGACGGCTTTTCCCTTGATGCTGGCTGTCTTGATTCCCTCGCGCCCCTTGGGCATCGAGGCGGTTAATGGCGGCATCAGCCTGAATCCGGTAGGCGTCGATACCGCTTCCGTCTTTACCCGCAATCCACTTGACCGCAACATTCTGGATTGGCTGCGCCAGTTCAGCCGCATTCAAACGCCAGCCGAGCTCAACGGTCAGCCGGTGGATGTGATTGGTTTTGTCTATCGTGAACCGAGTTTCCCCGAGGATGATTTTATGGTGTCGCGCTTTACCATGAGTTGCTGCGTGGCGGATGCCTACCCGATTGGCTTGCCGGTGCGCTCCGAATCCGCCGACGCATTCACCGCCGGCCACTGGGTGCGGGTGCAGGGAAAACTCAAGGCGAGTCATTTTGGCGCGGATTACCTGCCAGTCGTCGAAGCCGACCACATCGACATTGTCGAAGCACCCGCCCAGGCCTATCTCTATCCCTAATCCGAGCGGGTATGATGGTGACATGATGAAGCTAGCCAAACTGGATGCCGCTGTTATTCTTATCGCTGTGTTCTGCCTGATAGCGGTCGTCATTGTCGGCTTGGTCAGCGACCCCGCCAGACAGTCGCCGCGCGTTGCCTATCTTTATCCGGCGATGGCCGGCATCCAAAACGTCTGGATGACAGCCATTGACCAGCCCGAAGAGCAGCAGCAAGTGACCTTCAGCGAATCGGGCGTCTATGACTTTGACTTCAGTCCCGATGGTCGCTGGCTGGCATTTGCTGAACGGACGCCGCAGGCAGCTGTGACCTTGCGCCTGCTGGATATTCCCAGCCGCCGCCTGATTGATTTGGTCGATTGCGTTGCGCTGAAGGCCTATTGCACCGCCCCGGTCTTTAGCCCTGATGGCAGCAAACTGGCATACCAACGCGCCGAATCCGACAATGGGCGTTATGGCCTGTCGCGCATCTGGCTGGTCGATATGACGAGCCCGACCTACGAAACCATCCCGCTCATTGCCGATACCCAGGTGGTGGGGCATACGGCTGTTTGGGCGCAGGACGGCAACACCGTCGCTTTCTACAGCGCCGATGCCCTCCAGCCCGGCATCCTGATATTTGACTTTGTGCCGCGCCAGGATGATGCGGCGCAGCTGCGGTTTATCCCCTCATCGCATGGCACCATGGGGACGCTCGCGCCCAATGGTCAGGCGGTCGTCTTTCCCGAGATTGTCCGCCGCAGCGAGCGTCTCTTCAGCCATCTGCGGATTGCCGACCTGCTGGACAAGGAGTTTGCCGCCTTCACCGACCCGCAGGGCCCGACCGATGATGTCGCCGCGCAATGGAGCCCCGATGGCGAGACGATCGCCTTCGCGCGGCGTTATACCGACGAACGCTGGACGAAAGGTCATCAACTCTATATCCGCCCTCTCTCCGCAGCCAGCGAAGACCTGAGGCCGATTGCCTACGACGAAGACTACAACACCTCTTATTTTCGCTGGAATCCGACAGGCAGTCGGCTGGTGATGCAGCGTTTCCCGCTCGGCAGTCAAGACGGGAATGCCAGCCCCGAAATCTGGGTTCACGACTTTGAAACCGGCGCGACAACCCGAATCATTGCAGATGCCTACCTGCCGCAGTGGGTCACGGACTGATAACAGGGCCATCGCAGCAAAAGGTCTACCGCAGAGGCACAGAGGACACAGAGGGGTGAAAAGCAGCGAGTCGGAAAGACAAAGTCCCTTAACATATCGGATTATTGGGGCAGCGATTGAGGTTTATCGCATCATTTTTTCTCTGTGTCCTTCGCGCCTCTGTGGTCAAAAGACTTTGGCGCGGCTGCCTCGCCTGATAAAACCCTGCCGTGCTATTTCCTGACTGTCACGCTACAATACAAGACTGATTCCAGGCAATCCGTCAGGGCATCCATGCAGATTGACCATCTCTCGCTGACCAACTTTCGCAATTATGCGCGGCTGGAATTCAGCCTGCCTGTCAACAAGCCGATTGTCTTGTGCGGCGACAATGCCCAGGGCAAAACCAGCGCCCTGGAAGCGATTTATTACCTCGCCACCTCCCAGTCGCCCTATACCACCAGCGACCGCCAGCTTATCCACTGGCGCACCGAAGGCGATCCGATTCCCTTTGCCCGCCTGTCGGCCGAACTTGGCAATCAGAACAGCCGCTATCACAAGCTCGATATTACGCTTATGCTGGATATGACCAGCGGCTCGCCCCGCTTCAAGAAATCCATCAAGCTGAACAATGTCGATAAGCGGGTCATGGATGTGCTGGGCTTGCTCAATGTCGTCCTGTTTTTGCCGCGCGACCTCGCGCTCATTGAAGGCTCGCCTAAGGACCGCCGCCGCTTTATGAACACCACCCTGACACAGGTCAGCCTTGATTATCTGCTGGCGCTGAACGAGTATGACAAACTCCTGCCACAGCGCAACGCCCTGCTGAAGCGCATCGCCGAAAAGCGAGCCAGTTCGGCTGAACTGGAGTTCTGGGACGAAAAGCTGGCGGACAGCGGCGCCGTGATTATCGCCGGGCGGCAGAAGTTCCTGCGTGAACTTGAAATCAAGGCGCGCGATACCCATCATGCGCTCACCGGCGGGCGCGAAACGCTTAACCTGAAGTATCTGCCGAATGTCATGCTAACCGCCACCGACAGCCGACAGCTTTCGTTTGATGTACTCGGGCTGGACTTGAACCGTCAACTGATGCCGGAGCAAATCAAACCGCAATTCCTCCAGCGCCTCAACCAAAGACAGCGAGAATCCATCCAGCGGGGCATCACCCTGTCGGGCCCCCACCGTGATGAACTGCGTCTGTTCATCAACGAGCGCGACACGGGTTTGTATGGCAGTCGGGGGCAGGCGCGCACGGCGGTGATGGCGCTTAAATTTGCCGAATTGGAATGGATGCGGGATCAGATTGGCGAATATCCGCTTTTCCTGCTCGATGAGGTCGTTGCCGAGTTGGATAGCAAGCGCCGCGCCTTTCTGCTGGAAAGGCTGGATGGGCAGGCGCAAACCCTGGTGACCACGACCGAACTTGAAATTTTTTCGCCCGCTTTTTTGGAACGCGCCCGGGTTTTCAAAGTGGTCAACGGTCAGATTGACCTGGCCAGCGCTTAATCCGTCGGGGTCGGCTGGCTGGCCGCTGGAAATGCCTGAAGCGCGACTCGGTGAAGTATCTTGGCTGCGGCTTCCAGCGGGACAATCGACAGCCGTATCGGCAGCCTGGCGCCGCTGGGTATCACCTGTGGCAGGTCGACAGCGCGATATCCGATAATCGCCCCGGCCTCGTTTTCGAGCGTGACAATCAGCCGCGCATCCCGCGCATCCAAGGCGGTTGTGTTTTCCAACTGCGCTGTCAGCAGATAGCGGCCGTCATCCGGTTGATGGCTCGCCTGCATATCGGTCAGGCTCAAAGCCAGGTTCGGCTGCGCCGAGAGTTGGGCGCTCGCCACCTTGATTTCCAGATAATCCGTTTCCAGCCCGCCATTCGGCACTTGAATCCGATAGGCTGCCCGTTCATCCCGGCTGACGCGATGCTGCTCCAGTGTCAATAGCTCTTGCCCCTGCAAGCTGCCGTCCATGCCCAGATAGCGCACTTGCAGGCTGATGTCGCCAACGTCGCCATTCGTCTGATTGCGGACAGCCCCGAGGCAGGTCACCTGTCGGCCTCCGGGTTCATAGCAGCGTGGAGGTGATATTCGAATCCCCTCAAAACCGACGGCTGCTGGCAGGATGGTTGCGGCCGGCAAAGCATCGGAGCTTATCCGCGTGGCGAACTGTGGATTGTAAGTGGTGAGCATGACAGTCGGGAATAGCGGCGAAGAAAGGGTTGGCTTCGGTTTGCGCGGCGGGCTGCAAGCAATGAAAGCGATAATCACCGCCAAGAAGGAAAGTGCAAGCAGGATTTCAAAGCGCATCAGGTGAGTTTATCCCTGTTGTTTGACTGCCTGCATTCCATTATAACCTGTTTCAACAAAATGCGCCCTGAAAACAGGCTGAATCCGCCAAATTGCCAAAGCGCGTCCATTCAGTCGCCTTTTAAGCGAACATTTGTGCTAGCCTAGAGAGGCATTTAATGATCAAGGAGGGATTTGCAGTGGCATGGACAGCACCCAAGACCTGGACGAGCGAACCGCTGACGTCCATTGATTTGAACGCCCAGCTTCGGGACAATCAAAATCACCTGAAAGACCGCCTGGATAACAGCGCGAACAGGATTGTCAATCATTCTGGCAATTATACGACCACATCGACCTCTTTCGTCGATGTGGATGCGACCAAGCTGTCGCTGACGCTGACGACCCATGGCGGCGATGTGCTGCTTGGCTTGACGGCGACGGCTTATCAGCGGACGCACGGCGCCAGCATCTTTTTCAATATCGCGGTGGATTCGGTGGATTATTTTGCCGACAACGGCATCGCACGAATGACGGTCGCCAATTCGGGTGACATCCATCGGCATAAGCCTCTCTGTCTGGTTGTCCTGATTCCGGGTTTGAGCGCCGGCAGCCACACTTTCAAATTGCGCTGGAAAGTCTCGGACAACAGCACCGCAGTCATCGACGCGAACAGCCTGCATCCACAATTTTGGGCGAAGGAGCTTTAATCATGATGGGATTTGAGGAGATTTTCCAACTTTTGATCCTGGCGGCTCTGGTGCTGCTGTATCGGTGGTCGCATCGCAGCTTCCCGCCCCAGCAAACTGCCGAGCTTATCCACAAGCTCAGCGAAGCCAGCCGGCGCACCGAGACCCGCCTGGATGACCTGCTGGTCGAAATCGCGCGGGTGCTGCATGAATTGCGCCAGGAAGAAAACGAACTGTCAGACCCGTAATCCGCAGCCGCAGCGTGCAAAAATTATGTGGGCGGATTTTCATCATCGGCAGCATAAGGGTTCTGTCCCAGCTTGCTGCCCCGGCGAATATCTTGTTGCCAGGGCTTCCTGGCAACTCCCCGATACCCCATCCCGCGCAGCCGTTCCACCTCCAGCCGCTCCAATTCGGCTGCAACCGCTTCATAGTCGCCTTTTGGAATAGGCGAATCGCGCTCCTGGTCATCGCGATAGACATAACCCACACCGCCACACCAGTCGCAGTCTTCGCTCTGCCCCGAAAACTCATCCTCGAACCAGCCAAATCCACCACAGGATTCACACCGTACAATTTTCATCTCGGATTCCCCGTCCATTTGACAGCTAAAATGTTTTCAATACCGCCCGGCTGGCGGTCTTTCCCCTCTGTGTCCTTTGTGCCTCTGTGGTAAAAACCCCGGCCGAAACGAGGTTGCTGTCCGAAATCATGGCTGTTATAATGCGCCATTGATATGTACCCGACTCGAGACAGTGCCATGAATGCCAGTCACCCAGCCAAACTTCTCGCCCTCTTGATGCCGGCGCTCATCATCCTGTTCCTGATTGCCGTTCAGGCGCATCATTTCCACAGCCGCATCTATCGGCAGGATGAGGCTTGGGTGGTGCATTATGCGCTGGAAAACATCGAGCGGGTCGGGCTGGTCAATCATATCCTGCAAATCTTCCACAAGCTGCCGCCAGGAGATGTCTTGCAGGATATTTGGGTGCATCTCTTTGGTCACATCGAAAACATCGTGCGCTACTTTTCCACCCTGACGACCGCCCTGACCCTTGCCATGTTTTATCGTCTGGCAGCCGACCTCTTCGATAAGCGAACCGCCCATCTGGCGCTGATTTTATTGGGCACGCTCGGTATTTTTGTCTATTATACCCACGAGGCGCGGCCTTATGCTGCGCTGGCTTTTGGCACAGTCGGCTTTCAGTGGGCGCTGCTGCGTTTTATCCGCCGACCCAGCCGCCGCCGCGCCATCCTGACCCTCTTGCTGGCGGTCGTGCCCTTCTATCAGCATCCCTTTCTCCTCTATGTCTATGCGGCACAGCTAATCTGCATCCTGGTTTTTGTGCGCTGGAATCGTGAACTGTATCGGCGGGGCGCCGCCTTGTTTGGCGCGCTGGCTTTATTGATTGCCCTGCGCGCCTATCTCAATTTTTTCGAGCGCTCTGGCATCATCCGTTATCACACAGAAACCTCATTGAGAGGTCTGTCCGAACTGTATGACTATTTCAAGTTCGTTCCCGAAGCGCTCGGTCTGTTCCTCTTATTGGGCGGATTTGCGATCTTTCTGGGCAAAATAGTCGAAAGGGTCAGATCCCGCAAGGCTGCCGCTGACCCGCTGATGCGCTTTGGCGGGCTTTGGCGCGAAGGCTGGGTCATCCTGTCCTTGATGGTTATGGTCGCGCTGGCGCTGCTTGTGAACCTCGCTGTCCCCCACGTGACACCGCGCAACCTGCTGATTGCCGCGCCTTATCTGGCTTTGATTGCGGCGATTGCGCTGCGCCGCATGCACTGGCAGGCGCAGGCCCTCGCCCTGCTTTTTTTCTGTCTGCCATTCGCCCTGCAATTCCGCCCGCTTAACAGCAATGCCGGCTATTGGGAACTGGCGAATTATATTGAACAGACCTATGACCCTGACCAGGGGCGTCTGGTGGTCATGGCGCCGCGGATTTGGCAATGGATTCCCATCAAGTATTTCTTGGATGAACGCACCCATCTGGGATTGTCTGACAGCGACATCTTTTATGTGACTTTGGAGCCGCAGGAAAATGATTTCGCGCCGCAAAGCCTGGATGAAAGCCAATTTGCCTTCGACAGGCGCGGCAGCCACTTGCGGCGCTTGCAGACCTATCTGGGCGAGCGCGACAAGCTGTGGGTGATTCGAGCCAGCGGGGAACCTGACGAGGGGGGAGACCGTGTGATTGAGTGGATTGAGACGGGCTACAGCCTCTATCAAGCGGTCGATTTTCCGGGCGAAAATTATTACCGCGCGCTGGAAGTGCTTGAATATCGCCGCCAGCCTGACCATGCGGCAGCCTGGGTGCGTTTTGGGGATGACGTCATCCTGACAGACTGGCGGCTCAACGATTCGGTGGAGGTTGTACCTGGACAGACGATTTCTGTGGATACCTGGTGGGCGACCGATGCCCCATTGGATGTCATGCTGAGCTCAACGCTGGTCATTGCCGACCAAAACGGGCAGGGCATCAGCCATGCCGATGATGCGCCTGGCGGCGTTTATTTGACCTCGATTTGGCGGCCCGGGCAACTCTACTTTGACGAACGGCATCTCACCATTCCCGACAATATCGAAGCGGGGGAATACCCGCTGCTGCTCGGCTTGTATGACTTTCAGGTGGTCGAGAACCTGCCAGTGAAGACGGCCGCCGGCGATGCGACCGGAAATTATCTCCAGTATTTAACAACCCTTACCGTCCGCCGCTAGTGGGGGCGGCCGCTTTTTTAACGTCTTGTTCGGTTGGTCTTGATGGCGCGGTCGCGGGGCTGGCTTGCCAGCGCAATTTTGAACAGCTGACGGTAGCCGGCCAGATATTTTTCCGGCGAGAAGAAATCCTGCGCGAAGTCGCGCGCTTTCGCCCCCATAATTTTGACATCCGCCCGATAAACCCGCCTCAGCGCATCCGCCAGCGCGTCCACATCGTCCGGCTTGATGAGATAGCCATTTTCGCCCTCGCTGATCATATCGGGAATCCCGCCCACGCGAGTGCCGATGACCGGCATGCCGAGCAGCATCGCCTCCACCACCACGCGCCCCAGCCCCTCGGAAAGGGAGGGCAGCACCAGCGCCCGTGATTTGGCAAAATAATCCGCCAGAACAGGCTGCGATACTTCCCCGATGAAATGCACCCGACTCGCCATATCGAGTTCGGCCGCCTGCCGCCGCAATGTTTCGGCATAGTCGGCATTGTCGGGCGGGCCCACCAGATAAAGCTGCGCTGTCGGATGCTTCAGTTGGGCAAAGGCGGTCAAAAGGTGATGCAAGCCCTTGCGCGGAATCAGCGCGCCGGCATAAACCAGGTCTTCCGCCTCTTCCACCGGCAGCCGGCGCGGTGTCTGCTGGAAAATATCGGTATCGCTCCAGGTCATAAAGCGCACCTGTGGCAGATGCGGCGCATAATGCCGCGCGCGTTTGGCTGTCGAGGACGAGATGACGCGCATGGCATCGCCATGCCGAAAGGCATAGCCCGCCATTCCCATCATCATCGCCCGATACAGCCGCTCAAAGGGAATATCCCGCTGCAAAAAGACATCTTCTTCAAAATGATTGTGATTTTCGATAATCAGGCAGGGTTTCTTGCCGAAGAGTCTTGCGATGCGCTTGACCCAGGCGCCCATCGCGCCTTCGAAGGGGCTTTGCGCCACCAGCACCCGGCCATCGTAGCGGAAAACCAAAAACAGCAGCAGCAGGGGCGCCAGCGTGAAAATCGTCAGGTAGCGCAGGATGGAGCCTGGGGGCTGCGGGATAAGATAAAAATGCGCCTGTTCGGTGAATCGGCGCGGACGCCAGGAACTCGAAAAGCCGATGACGCGAATGTCATAATCGCGCAGCTGCGACATCGTCTCCCATTTGCGGGCAATCGTGGCATCAAGCGGATGGCTGTAACGCGCACTGCTAATCCAGCATACCGTGATTTTGGTCGAATGGGTCATACGGCTTTTCGCTGCGAATCCACTGGCGCTTATCAAAATGCTGACAAATCGACACTAATATACCAGCATTCTCGCATTTTTGCATTCGCCTGCTGCTGTTGCCGCGTGCATGGTTCTTAATTCTTGTCGATGATGGTGTTTTTGTCGGCGGGCGCGCCGTCGGTTGTCATCAGGCCTTCGAGTATCATCGACACCAGCGCCATCACGATACCCCCCAGGATAGCCGTCCAAATGCCTCCCTCGATGACCAGGCGCTCACCGACCAGCGAATCGGTAATCAGCAGCATCACGCCGTTAATCACCAGAATAAACAAGCCCAGCGACATGATGACAGCCGGACAGGTCAAGAAAATCAGGATGGGCTTCAGCAGTGAATTGACGATGCCGAAAATCAAGCCAATGATCAGCAGGGTGCCGATGTCATTGTTGGCAACCTGGATATTGGGAATCAGCATCGCGGTTACAGCAATCGCCACAGCGTTGATAATCACACGGATAACGAAGTCTCTCATCGAATGCTCCTCATTCAACAAACGGACAAAGACTGAACTTCAGCCTCTGCCCATTATACGATGTGACTGGCGGACAGGTTGCATGCCTATCGCCTCATACGGCGCAGCAGGAACAGAATCAGCAACAGCAGCAGACCCCCAGCGACTGCGGCAACCGCTATGGTGTTGTCGCTGGTTTCTGGCGGGTCGGCGCTGGGCGCATCCACTTCTCTAATCGTCACCGGTGTGAGTGAGGGCTGTGGGGTTGGGTCAGCCATCTCTTCTTCAGTCGGCACTTCAGTTAGCTCGCCGCTGGCCGCAGCCACCGCCGTTTCTGTGATATCTTCTTCAGTCGGCGTCGGTGTGGGTGTCGGTGTATCCGTATTGGTTGGTGTTGCAGTTGGCGTTGGTGTTGGCGTATGAGTTGCGGTTGGCGTTGGCGTGTCAGTCGCGGTCGGTGTTGGTGTATCAGTCGCGGTTGGTGTTGGTGTATCAGTCGCGGTTGGCGTGAGCGTGTCAGTCGCAGTGGGCGTCAGGGTATCCGTTGCAGTGGGTGTTGGCGTATGGGTTGCGGTTGGCGTGTCAGTTGGTGTTGGAACGTCGGTGTTGGTAGCAGTTGGCGTGAGCGTGTCAGTCGCAGTAGGCGTCGGTGTGTTAGTCGCCGTTGGAACGTCGGTGTTGGTAGCGGTTGGCGTGGGCGTGTCAGTCGCTGTTGGCGTAGGTGTCTCGGTGGCGGTTGGCGTTGGCGTGTCGGTGGCGGTTGGCGTTGGCGTGTCGGTTGCAGTTGGTGTGGGCGTGTCTGTTGGAACATCAGTGTTGGTAGCAGTTGGCGTGTCAGTTGGTGTTGGAACATCAGTGTCAGTCGCAGTAGGCGTCGGTGTGTTAGTCGCGGTTGGTGTGAGCGTGTCAGTCGCCGTTGGAACGTCGGTGTTGGTGGCAGTTGGAACATCAGTGTCAGTCGCAGTAGGCGTCGGTGTGTCAGTCGCCGTTGGAACATCGGTGTCAGTCGCAGTTGGTATGGGTGTATCGGTTGCAGTCGGCACGTCAGTGTTGGTTGCCGTTGGAACATCGGTGTTGGTGGCGGTTGGCGTGAGCGTGTCAGTTGGTGTTGGAACATCGGTATCCGTTGCAGTCGGTGTTGGCATGTCGGTTGCAGTTAGCGTGTCAGTTGGAGTTGGAACGTCGGTGTTGGTGGCGGTTGGCGTGAGCGTGTCAGTTGGTGTTGGAACATCAGTGTTGGTCGCTGTTGGCGTTGGCGCGTCGGTTGCAGTTGGAACATCAGTGTTAGTGGCGGTTGGCGTGAGCGTGTCCGTTGCAGTTGGAACATCAGTGTTGGTCGCGGTGGGTGTATGGGTTGCAGTTGGCACATCGGTATCTGTTGCAGTCGGTGTTGGCATGTCGGTTGGCGGAGGCGTGTCCGTTGGAACATCGGTGCTGGTGGCAGTAGGCGTTGGTGGCAGGTTGACCACGAAGGGCAAGCTCAGATTCGTGCTTTGTCCGCCAGCGTTGGTGACAGTCAGGTTGAGTTCATGCCGACCGTCGCCAAGCCTTTCTGCTGGAATGGTAATGACCTCACCGCTGACGGCCACAGGAGCGCCCCCATCGTA
>DAOUKA010000371.1:0-2367 GCA_034421915.1 Anaerolineae bacterium | reverse complement strand
GGTCGACCCCACTGATGGCGACGCCGAGGTGCATGCTCAAATAGATGACGGCTACAACGCCAACCACGCTGACCGCATAGGCTGCGAATTTCTCGATAATGACCTGGATTCTTGGAACGGGGAGGCTGAGCAGGACATCCATGATGCCTTCATCTTCGTCATTGGCGGTGATGCGCATCCCCATGACGACCGGATAGACTACAAAAATCAAGGCGGATTTCCCGAAAAAGCCCATGGCCACAAAGCCTTCGTTGGTGGCAAAGACTTCCAGTGCGGAGGGGTCAATGCCAACCAGCGCCAGGACGAAGGGCGGGAAACTTTCGAGGAGATCTTTGATATCGCTCATATCGAAGAGCGGCACCATCAAGACAACCATCAAACCGATAGCTGCCAAGCCCAAGCCCCAATACAGCATGGGCTTCCAGGTTTGCTTATAAGTTTCCAGAAAGACTGAACCAATCATCATTTTGCTCCTAAAGTCCAATATCACGACGATTAAACATCACCACCGATAAAGCGAAACCAACCAGAACGACCCCGAACATCCCGATGGTGGCGAGCGGGTTAAAGGTATCGAGGATGATGGCTTCGCCGTTCAGGTGATGGAAAAACGACAGATCCTGCAGCAAGGTGGCGAGTGCGCCGCTGGCTGCTGTGCCAATCGTGTTGAAGACGTAGCTGCCGATAACAAAAACTGCCGCCAAACCAACCGCCACTGTACGGCGGCGCAGGATGGTTGTCAGCAGGCTCGTTACCGTCGTGATTAGCAAGAGGCTGGGGTAGATGTTAAAGATGCTTGTCGTCACCTTGCCGATGTCGGCATCCAGACCGAGCAAGACGATTGCCAATAAGGGAAGCAGGATGCAGAGCAGGATAATTCCCAGTGAAATCAGCGCATAGGCAATCCATCTTTCGATGATGTACTGCGCCCGCGACAGCGGCAAAGCCAATACAATATCCATAATGCCAGCCTGCTCTTCATTGGCGACGATGTTTGCTCCAGCCATGACGGCATAGATGGACAAGATTAACACAGCTTCGGAAACATACAGCGTAACAATCCATCCTTCGACAGTCGACATCAGCTGCAAATCGCTGACGCCAAAAGCGGCAAGAACCGCAGGTGGCATGGATTTGAAGAGGTTGGCATAACCTTCCAGAATCTCCGAGCTTGATGCGATGAAAACAAAGTAAAATCCGAGAATGCCGAGCCCCAGCCCCCAATACAGGGCTTGCCTCCACGAAGAACGCAGGGTATTGTACATCACGGTGCCGTTCATGAGTGTCTCTCCTTGTCGCCACTGTAGAATGCCAAGAATATCTCTTCCAGCGAGGGTTCTGCCACCCTCATATTTTCAATATAGCCGTCACTGATGCTGCGAATCAGAGGGTCAAAGTCGCCTGCCAGCCGCAAGCGAATGGAAGCGCCATTTATGCTCACATCGCTAACAGCTTTCATCTGTCCCAGCGCTTGGGGCAGGCTGCTGGGGATGGCATCGCGGAATTTGACCTCAACCCAGTGGAACTCCACATTGGTCAATTTATCGACCGATTCCACAGCTTTCAGTTCGCCATCGCGCAAAATGCCGACTCGGTCGCAGATGGCTTGCACCTCGCTTAAGATATGCGAGGACAAAAAGACTGTTTTGCCCCTGTCGCGATAGTCGTTCATCATCTCGTGGAATGTCTGCTGCACTAGGGGGTCAAGTCCACCGGTTGGCTCGTCAAGAATGAGTAAATCCGGCGCGTGCATCATCGCCAGGACCAAACCCAGTTTTCGCTTGTTCCCCGATGAGTAATCCCGCACCTTTTTGCTGACATCAAGTTCCAGCTGTTCGGCAAGTTCATCCGCATGTTTGGCGATTGGCTTGGTGTCCCCGCGTACACTTGCCAGATAATTGATGATTTGTTTGCCGGTGCGCCCCTTCCATAAGCTCAGTTCACCGGGCAAAAAGCCAATCCGCCTGTGAATATCGACGCTTCTTTCGCGGATGTCCATGCCAAAGATGGTGGCGGAGCCGCTCGTGGGTCGAATCAAGTCGAGCAGCATACGGATAGTTGTCGTTTTGCCCGCGCCATTAGGACCCAAATAGCCGAAGATTTCACCTTGTCTGACGGTCAGGTCCAAATTAGTCAGCGCTTTGGTCTGTGTCTTGCCAGAGCCATAGACTTTTGAAAGCCGGTTGGTCTGGATGAGGGATGCAGCCGCCATTATTCTTTCTCCATAGTTATTGGACAGCCATGTTGACCTTGGGAGGTTTTTCCAATCGTCAACCTGATCTAAATTATAGCTTGTGTCAGATTTCAATGTCAACAAGATTCGGCTTGCCCCCCAATAATTGAGGGGTTTTCAAGTCGGTTTAGCCC
>DAOUKA010000370.1:0-2536 GCA_034421915.1 Anaerolineae bacterium | reverse complement strand
ATCGCTCTGCTGCGCCGCGATATTATCTCGCTGCGGCGCATCATTCGCCACCAGATTCCCATCGTCCAGCAACTCGAAAGCACCCAGCATCCCATCCTGCACGATGACATGGAGGAATACTTTGGCGATATTGCGGATCACCTGTTCAAACAGCGCGACATCATCGAAGAAAATTATGAAATCATCAACAGCTTTGCCGAAACCGCCGATACCCTCGCCAGCTATCGCATTAACGAAGTTATGCGCATCCTGACCGTCATCTCGGTCATTATGCTGCCGCTGACCTTGATTTCCAGCATCTATGGCATGAACATCGAGCTTCCCTTTGCCGCCCATCCCAGCGCCTTTGGGCTGACCGCTGGCGTTATGATTGTGATTGCCCTGCTGATGCTCATCTATTTTCACAGGCGCAACTGGCTATGACCTTGCCCCAGCCGACCTGTATCGACAATACTCCTGACCTTCACCAGTGCGTCGAGCATCTCCAGACGCAAGCGCGCATCGCAGTCGATACCGAATCCAACAGTCTTCATGCCTATCGCGAACAGACCTGTCTCATTCAGCTTTCCACCTCGGATGAAGATATTCTCATCGACCCGCTTTCGATGGATGACATCACAGTTTTGGGGGAAGTCTTTGCCGACCCAAAGATCGAAAAGGTCTTTCATGCCGCCGAATACGATTTGATTTGCCTGAAGCGCGACTTTGATTTTGATGTCCGCGCCATATTCGACACGATGGCAGCTGCGCGGGTTTGCGGCTATCGGCGGGTGGGCTTGACTGCGCTGCTGAAAGTGCTGCTGGGCATCGCGCACACCAAGACCCATCAAACTGATGACTGGGCGCAGCGTCCACTTCCATGGAGTCATCTGCAATACGCTCAAATGGACACCCGTTTTTTGCTGCCCCTGCGAGACATATTGCATCAAGAACTGCTGGCAGCCGACCGCCTGGAAGAGGCGCAGGAATACTTTGCCGATGTGACCGCCTTCGAGATCAAATCGCAGGAATTTGACCCAGAGGGATTTTGGGACTTGTGTCGCGCCGATGCTCTGACCGCGCAGCAGATGGCGGTTCTGCGCGAGCTTTATATTCTGCGTGATGAGCTTGCCAGAATGTATGACTATCCCGCGCACAAGCTGACGGGCAACAAGGCGCTGCTGACGATTGCCCGCCAGCTGCCGCGCCAGCGCCGGGAGTTGTACGGGATACACAGCCTGCCTGCCTGGCTGGTGCGCCGCAGCGGTGATGAGATTATCGAGGCGGTCGCGCATGGCCGCATCAGCCGTCTGCCGCTGCGGCCGCCACGCCAAGAGTCGCCGCCCCTCGCAGTTGCCGAACGCTATAAGGCCCTGCACAAATGGCGGCGGAAGATGGGGCTTTCGCGCGGCGTGTCATCAGAAGTCATCATCAGCAAGCAGACGTTATGGGAAATTGCGCGGCGTCAGCCCGCCACCGTAGCCGAGCTTGACGGCATCCGCGGCATCGGTCCTTGGCGGCGCAAAACCTACGGCGCGGCCCTAGTCGCCATCGTGAACAGCCTATCCCCAAGCGGCAGCTAATTTTGCTTGGAGCAGTTGTATCGAATATACTAGACTGGATTTGTTCGTTCGACAGACAGAAAGTTCCCAAAATGTCAGCTGACCGCACCGAGCAGCTTCGCGCGATAAGAGACGAAATTGTCAACTTGACCCAATCCCCGCTTTATCCATATCGAAAGGAAAACGGCTATTTCCCTGTGATTGGGCAGGGGAATCACTATGCCGACATCATGTTTGTCGGCGAGGCGCCGGGCAAAAATGAAGCCGAAACCGGGCGTCCCTTTTGCGGCGCCTCTGGGCGTGTGCTTGACGAATTGCTGGAGTCGATTGACCTGGAGCGCAAGCAGGTTTATGTGACGAAGATCGTTAAGGACCGCCCGCGCAACAACCGAGACCCGCTCAAGAGCGAAATTGATTTGTACGCCCCCTTTCTGCTGCGCCAAATCGACATTATCCAACCGCAGGTTATCGCCACCCTGGGACGTTTCCCGATGGCATTCATCCTGAAACGGTTTAAGGCATTTCAGGCAAACCAAAAAATCGGCCAACTGCATGGCACAGTCATCGAAGTCAGGACGGCTTATGGTCAAGCCTCGGTGGTGCCATTGTTCCATCCCGCCGCCGCGCTTTACAATCGCAATCAGCGCAGCACGCTTGAAGCCGATTTTCAGGTCCTCAAGCCATTTATTAACCCCGAATAATGTTGTGTATAATAGCTGCAGCATGAGGCATAGATGAGGATGTCGAATGGCAATGGCAATAGCAAAACAATACATCAATGTGGAAAAATTTCTGGAATTGGCGGGACAGCCACAATATGAAGACCGCCTGATTGAGCTTGTCGCAGGAGAAATTGTTGAGATGTCGAAGCCAACAGGAGAACATGGCGAGATTACGATGTGGCTGAGCTTCAAAATCGCCAGCCATGTATTTAATAACAATCTCGGCCGAGTGACCGCCGCGGAGACTGGTTTTATCCTTGAGCGCAATCCGGA
>DAOUKA010000369.1:0-8929 GCA_034421915.1 Anaerolineae bacterium | reverse complement strand
TAAGAGCGTCTGTGTGACGCTCCTCATTCACTGTGTCCCTGGCACGGCGGCGGTCGAAGCCCGCACGACCAGCCGCGGTGTCAGTGTAATCGGCTCGGGCGCATCCCCCTGGATAATCGCCAGGAGCATATTCATCGCCAGCCGGCCCCATTTGGGAAGCTGATGATTGATGGATGTCAGCGGGGGGTTGAAATCCTGCGAGCGCGGCAAATCATCATGCCCGACCACGCTAATCTGCTGTGGCACGCGATAGCCCATGCGCTGCAAGCATCTAATCGCACCCATCGCCATGCGGTCATTAAATGCCACGATGCCTGTCAGATCGGGATGTCCGCTGATGAGCCTCTGGGCGGCGGCTTCGCCGCTTGCCTGCGAAAAATCGCCAAATTCGCAGGGCAGCCTGGACAAATCCAGGCCATGATTCGCCGCCGCCTGCTGCACCCCTCGCAGCCGTTCTTCAATATCACGCAGGGCAATCAAGCCAATCCGCCGATGACCCAAAGCAAGCAGATGTTCCATCATCAGGCGTCCCCCCATCTGATTGTCACTGCGCAGATAATAGCGATAGGGGTAGGTGCCGAGGATGACAAGAGGAATATCCAAGTCGGACATGAATTCCATAATGGGCGAAATGTTGGCGTGCCCGTCAATAATAGCGCCATCGAGATAGCCACCCGATAACAGGTTGATAAAATTGGGGTCGATAACCCCATCGACAACTTTGGGCGATGAAATCAGCATATGATAGCCGTTGTCACTGCAATAGGCTTCGATGCCTGCCAAAATCTGCAAGGATGCCAATGCCGTGAAGGGCGTGTCGTAAAATCGGGGGAAGACGGCGGCGATGATTCGAGTCTTGCCGGAAACCAGCGCGCGTGCCGCAAAATTGGGGCGATAACCCAATTCGATGCTTGCCTCCAGCACTCGCGCACGGGTGCCATCGGCGTATTTCTCTTTGGTCGAGTTGGACAAAATGCGCGACGCCGTCGAGACGGACACATTGGCTCGGTTGGCGACATCTCGAATCGTTGCCATAATAGACACCTTACAGGAACTTCAGACGATGCGCCGGCTGCGAAGCATTTGCAGATAAACAATTTTTAGCAAACAATCTATCATATCCAGCAAACGCAAAGGCTTGTGCAGCACATTATAAACGGAAAATCAAAAAGGCGCAATCGTTTGCGTGAACCGCTTTTTTGATTATAATAGCGCGAAACAGAGAATGCAACCGTTTGCATCAACTTGAATGCTTTTTATGAGGATTGTAACGTGCCGAAAGCTAGTGTAGACACCAAGCATCAACCCAATATCCTGCTGATTGCCATCGATTCGATACGCGCCGACCACATGAGTTGTTATGGCTATCCGCGCCTGACAACGCCGCATATCGACCGCTTCGCCGAGCAGGCTGTTCTCTTTGAACAGACCTACAGCCCGCATATCCCGACAACCCCGGCTTATGCCTCGATGCTGACCGGGATGGACTGCTTCAGCAATCAGGTGGTGGCGCTTCGTCATGCGGGCCCCTTGCGCCCCGAAGTCAAGACGATGGCGGAAATCATGCGCGAGCAGGGCTACAACACCACTTCGGTCGGCTTTAGCGGGAATCCAAGTTCGCGCGGCTTCGACAGCTATATCAGCTACGCAGGCTGGGGAAGCTGGCGCCAGGGTCGCAGCCCCAAAGCACAGAATCTGAACGAGGTGACCCTGCCTGAACTGGAGCGGCTGGCTGCCGATGACAAACCCTGGTTTATGATGCTGCGCCACATGGATCCTCATGCCCCCTATTTGCCGCCCGAGCCGTATGAGCGCATGTTTTATCATGGCAATGAAACCGACCCCAGTAATCGTTCCATGGATCCCGTGATGAGCTTCAAGCCCTTCCGCGACTTCTTCGCCTCGTGGATGCCGCCGGGCATCAGCGACAAGGATTATGTCATCGCGCAATATGACGGCGCCATCGCCTATATGGATGCGGCGATGCAATCCATCTTTGAGGCCTTGGAGACTTTGAGCCTGATGGACGATACGATTGTGGTCATCAACGGCGACCACGGCGAGACGCTTTATGACCATGAATGCTGGTTTGACCATCACGGCATCTATGACAATGTGCTTTATGTCCCCCTCATCATCCGCTATCCAGCCAAGCTGCCGCCGGGCAGGCGCGTCAAGGGTTTTAACCAGCACAAGGATTTGCTGCCTACCCTGCTCGAACTGGCGGATATTCCCCAGGATGCCATTGATTATCCATCCGAACTGCGATTTGACGGACAAAGCCTGACCAAGCTGGTCTCTGGCGAAGTATCGTCATTTGCGAGCGAGTTTTATATCTCGGAGTGCACCTGGATGCGCAAGCATGGCTGGCGCACGCCCGAATGGAAGCTGATGATCGCGCTGGAGCCGGATTTCCATTTCAAGCCGGAAATCGAACTCTACAATCTGGTGGCAGACCCGGATGAAAACCGCAATCTGGCGGAACAGGAAGCCGATGTGGTCGCCCTGCTGCGGGGGCGCATGCAAGCCTGGATAGCCAAACGCGAGGCTGAAACCGGCTTGCCAAACCCGATGTATCATCAGGGTGACTGGCACGGTCACGCGGGCGTTGGCGCTTTCACTTCGTCACAGCAGGCCTATGACACCCTGTATATCGGCAACCTGGACGAAGCCATCAGGCTTCAGGCGGAATCACGGCGGGAATCAAACGAATAAACCGCAGGGCAGCGGCAAGGGGAAACCATCATAACGAGAGGACAAGATCATGACGCTTAGAGTGGCAATCGTGGGTATGGGGGGCATCGGCAATACACACGCGCGGGTGTATTCGGAACATCCCGAAGCAGAGATTGTTGCCGTCTGTGACATCATTCCAGAGAAATCGGATAAAGCTGCCGAAGCCTTTGGCTGCCGCGGTTTTTATTCGGTGCAGGCCATGCTGGACAGTCAAATTGAATTTGATGCGGCGAGTGTGACCACCGCCGGGACCGAAAACGGCGGCGACCACTATGAACCGACCATGCAGCTGCTGCGTGCCGGTTATCCCGTCCTGGGCGAAAAGCCGATTTCTAACAGCATTCCCGAAGCCGAGCAAATGGTTGCGCTGGCGCAGGAGAACAATCTCCGTTACGGCATCAACCTCAATCACCGCTTTACGCCGGCTGCCCTGCTGGCAAAAGAATGGGTTGACGCGGGGCGGCTGGGGGAGATGAATATGATTGATATGACCATGTGGATCAATAATCCCAATGAAACCTCGCCGCACTTCCACATGAGGGCGCTTCACCCCCACTCTTTGGATGTTATGCGTTACTTCGCTCAATCCGAGGTCAGCAAGGTGCATGCTTTTTTCAAAAAGGGCAAGGGGCGCCGCATCTGGTCGAATGTGCAGGTGAACCTGCTGTATGAAAACGGGGTTATCGGTCATCTGCGCGGGAGCTATGACGGCAACTTTGGGGCGGCTGGCACTTATGGGCTTGAGACTCTGGAGGTCGTTGGTTCTGATGGGCGTTTTATCCTGCGGGATGCCTGCGAGGAACTGACCTTTTATCCACGATTTGAAAAGGAACTGGAACGGCACGAAAATCTGGGTGGGATGACCCATTTCAGCCAGACCTTCAAGAGCCGCATTTCGCGCTGGATTGAACAGAATATCGCTCAAGCCGCGCCCGACGAGATCGATGCCTCGGGCGCCGATGCGCTCAAGGTGCAGCGCACCATCGAAGCGGCTATCGAATCCTGGTATAGCGGAAGGGTCATCGAGTTGTGATTACGGTCATCGGGCGCGGGCATTCGGGAACGCGCACCATATCGCATACCCTGTATGCCAGCGGCGTTTATATGGGCAGCAAGCTCAACCCCTCCGGTGATTTGATTCCACCGACAGCGATGTATGATGCCTGTCGGATTTTCGGGCGATATGTCAAATGGAATGGCGATTTAAGCTGGGATTTCAGCCGAATCCATGAGATGGAAATCCCGCAGCGCTTCATTGATTTGTTCAGCAGCTATCTGTCATCCGTATTGAATTATCAGGGTGCGCCCAAAGGCTGGAAAATCCCCGAAACAACCCTGATTTATCCCTGGGTGGTCAGGATGTTCCCGCAGACGCACTATATTTTCTGGATTCGCAACCCGCGCGATTGCATTCTGGGCAGCCACAAAACGGATGACCTGCGCGACTTTGGCATTCAATATCCCGAAACGGAAGATGAACGGCTGCGCCGCGCCATTTCTTGGAAGTATCAATATGACCTTGTGAAAGCGACGCCCAAGCCAAGCAACTGGATTGAAGTCCGCTTTGAGGATTATGTGCTGAAGCAGGAAGAGACGCTGAAACGGCTGGAGGCTTTTCTGTGCCTGCCGCTGGCGCGGATTATCCTGCGGCAGGACACCATTCATCGCTGGAAGCGCGACGAGGGCATCAACTATTTTGACTTTTTTGAGCCGGCCATGCGGGAATACAACTACGAAATACCGAAAGCCATCCAAGGCGCGGGGAAAGGGGGCAGCCTTGACGCTTAGAGCTGCGGTGATTGGCTTGGGCCCGATTGGCAATCTCCATGCCAAACTGTACCAGCAGGACGAATTGGCTGAATTGGTCGGTGTCTGCGACCGCATCAGAGACCGGGCGGATGCGGCATCCGGCCGCTATGCTGCGCCGGCTTTTTATGATGCGGCGACCATGCTGAAAGACCTGGCGCCCGATGTCGTCAGCATCGCCACCAGCGGCTATGAAAACAGCAGCGACCACTACCTGCCAACCATGCAAGCGCTGTCAGCTGGCTGTCATGTCCTGGGCGAAAAGCCGATTTCCAACGAGATCGCGCCGGCCGAGGAAATGGTCGCCAAAGGCATCGAGATGGGGGTTTGCTATGGCATCAACCTCAACCACCGCTTTACACCGGCGGCGCGGCTGGCGAAATCGTGGCTGGATGAAGGGCGGCTGGGACATCTGCTCTTTGTCAATATGGCGATGTGGATTATGAACCCGGCCGAAACCTCCCCTTATTATCACATCAAGTCCCTGCATCCCCATACGGTGGATGTCATGCGCTACTTTTGCGGTGATATTGAGGCGGTGCAGTGTTTTGCGACCCAAGCGCCTGGCCGGCGCATCTGGTCAACCGCCCAATTCAATTTCCGCTTCAGCAATGGCGCGGTCGGCGCTTTGACGGGCAGCTATGATATTGAGCGCGGGCATCCGATGGAGCGGTGCGAGGTGGCTGGCACGGGAGGCCGTTTTGTCTTGGATGATATGTGGCGCGAACTGACGTTGTATCCGGCTGGCAGCCCGCAAAAAACCGTTTATACTGACCCCCTGTTCGGCGGCTTTCATAACTTTGAAAATACCTTCCGCGAGCGGATACACTGTTTTTTGCGGCAGGTGCGCGCCGGGACCGCGCCGCAGGATATTGATGGCAGCGCGGCCGAGGGGCTGGCGGCGCAGAAAGTGCTGGCGGCGGCGATTGAATCGCTGGAGACCGAATCGGTGGTGTATATTTAGTATAGATAGGCTGTTAGGAGAATTTCTAATGCAAAATCTTGTAGAGCGTGACACTGAAACGCTTATTGACACTCAGCTTCGCAATCTTGGATGGATTGATACTCCATCTGACATAAAAAGAAATGTATGGAAGCAATCAGTAAAAACTAGAAATCAAAGAGAGTCTCTTGGGGGTAAAATTCCTGATTATGTGTTGTATCAAACCGATACTGACCGACCAATAATCGTCATTGAAGCCAAGAGACCCTATGGAAGTGTTGAAAGAGCACTGGCACAGGGAGAAGACTACTGTCGCAAGTTAAATGCCCCAATATGTTTTGCAACAGATGGCATCTACGTAAAAACGAAGCATATCAAATCCCAACAGCCACTCTTCAAGGATGGTGAGGAAATTGATGAGTTCATTAGAGAGACTTTAGCACTTCAATATATACAGCAAGAAACGAATGAAATCAGAACACTCGATAAAAGAGTCATCCAATCCAGGAGAGAGTTGATTCAAATTTTTGAGATTGCAAATAATTTGTTGCGCGGAGAGGGTCTTCAAGCAGGGCTTGAAAGATTCAGTGAGTTTGCAAATATCCTATTTCTAAAGCTAATCAGCGAACTTGAAGATATCAAAGAAAGTTCAGGAGAACAAACAGTTATTGAACCTGAATTTCGGTGGAATTTCTTCAAGAACAAGCACGGCGCTGAACTTTTGCACTACGTTAATGACACTGTTCTAAGGTCTTTCTCGCAAAAGTATGATGATGAAACTATCTTTAAATCACTTCAAATTGAAAGCCCAAATACTCTAAAAAGAATTATTGATATTCTCGATCCACTAAACTTGACAGATGTCAATTCGGATATAAAAGGCGATGCCTTTGAATACTTTTTGCGGAGATATATCAGCAGCCATAATAACGATTTGGGCGAGTATTTTACACCCAGACATATCGTGAAAACCTGTATTAAGTTGGCAAACCCACAAATTGGAGAAACTGTATATGATCCATTTTGTGGTACGGGGGGTATGCTCATTGAATCGTTCCGCCATATTAATTCCAAAATGATAAGGAATTCAAGAAATGCGAAAACACTTAGAGACGATTCTTTATTTGGGCATGAAATTACCAATAATGCCAGAATCGCCAAGATGAATATGATTTTAATGGGAGATGGACACAATAATATTACTCGATGCGATTCATTAGAGAAGTTAGATCAAATTAAGGAAAAGTACGATGTTGTGATTACCAATATGCCATTCTCACAGGATACCGAGTATGGGAATCTTTATGATCTTCCTTCCAGGAACGGTAACAGTATTTGTATACAACACTGCTTGAAAGCGATCGACTCGAAATCTGAGTCAGGTCGGATAGTTCTAATATGTGGTGATGACGTGCTTGTCAATAATCGCTATGAACGCCTGAGGGAATATATTTTCAAGAATTCAACTGTACATACTGTCGTGTCATTGCCTCCTGGTGTCTTTGCTCCGTACAGCAATACAGTAAAAACAAATATCCTTTATCTAACTAACATAAAACAACGGGGTTCTAAACAAGAAAAATACTGGTACTTCAAAGTTAAACAGGACGGATATACATTTGCCCGTAATAGAAAACGTATTAAACATGGAACAAACGATCTTGATACCTTCTTAATGTACAGGTTTAGTGGCGACCATGAGTTATTCAAAGTAGTTGATATAGAAAACATCAAGTCAAACGGATATAAAATGATACCGTTTCTAAGTAGTGGTCTTGGAAACGAGAACGCGGTTTTGTTGGGAGAAATAACGACGCAACAATTTCGTAAGGCTGGAGCAAATTTCAAAAATTATGTAGTTGGAACCGTTGCTGCGAGAGCCAGAGATCATGGGGGAGTAATTCCTAAGTTGGACTATTATAAAAAAGCATTCCAATCTGAAGATAGAAGCAAGTATAAACTGGTTATGCCGGGTGAATTCGTTTATAGAAAAGAGGGTGCTGATATTGGTAATTTCGGTTGGAATCGCTACTCGTACCCGTTGGCGGTATCTCCCATTTATGTAGTTTTTTCGATTGATCAAAACAGGATACTACATGATTACTTATTTAATGTGCTTCGTGGCGAATTTTTTAAGGAAGCTGCGAGTAATCTGATGGTTGGAGTCGCTCGCGCCAGTTTATCATATCAGGATTTTTCTCGGATGGAAATACCGTTGCCATCCCTAGAACGACAAAGAGAAATCGTAGCATTGGAAAACCAAATTCGAGAGAAAGTGAAAGAAATTTCCGAAGTGAAAGAGAAAATACAAGATCAACTAATTGACATTTATGCAACCAGTTGACAGGAGAAGGTGATTACTATGAAACTCGGAGCAAACTCACTTTTGTTTGGCGCGTGGGATATGGAGACCGCCTTCAAGTATCTGGCCATGGCGGGTTATGATGGCATTGAGATGTCGGCGATTGACAGTATGAGCCAGCACCTTGTTTTGGACCGCTGGCAGGAGGTCGCGCCGGAGGTCAAGCGGCTCGCCAAGACCTATGAACTTGAACTGCTGGCGATGGAGCAGTCCTCGCGCGACCCCGAACTGATGGAAAAGGCATTTCAGGCGGCGGTCGAAATCGGCATTCCGATGATTAACTGCGGGCCGGGCGGGGTATCGGATGATGAATCGACTTATGCGCAAGTGCTGGATGAACTGGGGGCGCTGGTCGGCAGGGCGGAAAAATATGGCGTGACGCTGTGCGTCAAGGCGCATGTCGGTCAATATGTCTACAATACGCCCACCAGCCACAAGGTGCTGAATGACATCCACTCGGATTATTTTGGGCTGGATATGGTTCCCTCGCACATTCACCGCGCCAACGAAAATCCGGTTGAAGCCATCGAAGCGGTGGTTTCGCGCATTAAACACGTTCATATTCGGGATTGCAAGGGACGGCAGGCGGGGCCGGGCGCGCCTGAAGATCAGGCAAATGGGCGCGGCGATATTGACCTGGTGGGATACATTCGGGTATTGCATGAAAATGGCTATCGCGGGCCGCTGGATCTGGAGGTTATCGGCACCAAAGCGGGGGGCTATGCGCTGGAACAGTGCTGCATCATCGCCGCCGAATCGCGCGGGCACATGCAAGCCTGCCTGCAAGCCGCCGGGGCGCGGTAGGCAGACTGTAAAGGAAAAGACGATGACATTCAAACCCAGTGAAGAACAGATTGAAACGGCATTTGCTATCGCCAGCGAACGTTATGCCGCCTTGGAGGTGGATGTGGCGGCGGCGATGGGGACACTCAGCACGGTCGCCATCAGCCTGCACTGCTGGCAGGGCGATGATGTGGGCGGTTTTGAGGATCCCGCGCGCGGCCTTAGCGGCGGCATTATGGCGACCGGCAACTACCCCGGCAAAGCGCGCACCGCCGAGCAGCTGCGGAATGACCTTGACA
>DAOUKA010000368.1:0-4817 GCA_034421915.1 Anaerolineae bacterium | reverse complement strand
GTCGCTGATTTCGGCGGCTGTCATCGGGAAGTCATTTTCCGACCTATCTTTCAGCTTGTCGAGCCTGTGATTGCAGTCCATCATCTCTGGCAATGCTGCTCTGCCTTTCTCGATAAACAACTCGGTCTTGAGGTCAATGTATTCACGGGCTTTCTTCAGCATCGGGACATCTTCGGGTAGCAAGGTACAAAGCAAGCCCTCCCAGGCATCCCCGGCGATGCGATAACGAACCGCTACATTGTTCAATTCAGACATTTGCAAGACCTGCGCCGCTTCTTCGAGGAAATCGGCATATACATCACGCTCCGCTTTCACTGTTTTGCCAAATGCGGGACCCAGAAAGGTATAAGAACTTATCAAGACCGCCAGCAGCGGGCGCCCCATTGGATATTCGCGTGCCCAACTGCCTTTGCCCTTCTTTTGCAACATCTCGCGCCAATGCTGAAGCGCTCGCAAACCGAAGTTCCTGACGGAGCCGCGCGGCGGTTTTTCGATCATCAGTCGGACACAATCCCTTAGCCCCTGCCGTATCGCAGTCGCCAGTCGAGATTCATCCGCATGTTCCAGCAAGAGCAGGCGATGTTTGTCCTTTTTGACGCGGGCGCGTGCCTTGTCAAGCTCCTCGGTCGTGACAGTCAGGGAGACAAAGCTGCGGTCAGAAAGATAGGCTTCGCCCTTTTTCGGCTCGTATCCATAGATAACCAGGGGCAAACCACCCCACATACCCTCGTCATAAGGCATGGCATTATAAGGCAAGAGCCACATATCCGGGCTGGCGATGGGCGCATAGCCCTCTTCCAGCGCCCGAATCAGATTTTGGCGCCCCTTGCTGGCGCTGGTCGTCTGCAAGACTTCGCGGGCGATGCCCATACGATTAAAAATTGTTTCCATCGGCTCGAAGGTATTGCGGGTCAGCAAGTTGACCTGCGGGTCATAGCCATCGTAATGAAAGGTGAAATAGCCAAAGGTGATTCCCCCGCTAATGCCGAGCAGCATGGCTTCGGTATAGGGCTGCCCGGTATGGGGCGCCTTCGCCCCCTGATAATCCAGGGCATTGCGGATGGAGGCGGTATCCCAATATCGTCCCTCAAATTGTTTGAAATTCGCCAGTGTAGGCATTCGATTGTGCTTTCTGCTGCTGTCTTCGGATATTCCCAGCTTAGGTTATGGAATCGCTGCCTGTAAGAAATAGGGATATAGTCCGAGGCATCCACTCATCCTGCACTCATTTTTTAGGGGTCAGTCTTGCGCGGTTTGATGATAGAATGGTTCACATCACACCATTGGTGTACGAGCGCCCTCATCCTGCCGGTTTATTTAATGCACTGTTCCCGGAGATGCCAGCAATGATCCAGCAGTATGGGACCATCAATCGCCGCTTTCGGCAATTTTCCTGTACCAAAGAAATCGCCGCCACCAACCTCCAGCGGACCGGCCGCGATGATATAATCCGCGAGGGTATTCCTCACTTCGCAGGTCAGTGAGATGCGATAGGACCCCGGCGCCAGATTCAAGCGAGGGATTTGGCAGACAATCTCACCTGCCTGCGGCAGTGCCTCAAAATGATCGCCGGAGTATTCGGTAAAACAAGTGATTAAGCGGCGCCCCAAAAAGTCGGTAATATGTAAAGCGACAGACACATGACGCAGCGACAGCGTTGAATGTCCTTGATAGCCCAATACAATCGACAAGGCTTCGCCACTTATCGCAGTGCTTATTGGCATCATCGATCCTTGATAATCACTCCACAGGCCCATCGAAGCAAAGCGCAAATAGCCATTTCCCTGGCGATCTGTCCGCTCCAGCAGTGGAATATCCGACATTTCGGACAGGCTGTTTTGATATTTCTGGATAACGGTATTGATGTCTCCTGCCGCCTGGAGTTTGCCTTGATTCAGCAAGACACCTTTAGTGCACAGGGACAAAACTGCCGCCATATTATGGCTGACAAACAGAACGGTACGCCCCAGATTCGCCACGTCACTCATCTTGCCCAGGCTGCGTTTCTGAAATTCAGCATCGCCTACCGACAGCACTTCATCCACGACCAGGATTTCGGGTTCCAAATGTGCGGCGACCGCAAATGCCAGCCGAACATACATCCCGCTCGAATAATGCTTGACGGGGGTATCTACCAACTGTTCGACGCCGGCAAATTCAATAATCGCGTCAAATTTGGCGGCGATTTCGTAACGCTTCATGCCCAGAATCGCGCCATTCAGAAACACATTCTCACGCCCCGTCAGTTCTGGATGAAAACCTGTGCCCACTTCCAGCAATGAACCCAATCGCCCTCGATAGGCAACCGCGCCAGTGGTTGGCTCGGTGATTCGCGTGAGTACCTTGAGTAGTGTGCTCTTGCCAGCGCCATTATGACCGATAATGCCGACAACTTCGCCTTTCTTCACGGTGAAGCTGACATCTTCCAGCGCCCAAATCGTATTCGTCAGGTTAGCTGCGCTTTGCGCCCGCCCACTGATGACATTACGGGCACGCAGGAAAGGTCTTATAACGCCTTCGGCGATGGTGTCTCGCAATGTGTTATAATGCTGCATGCCTTTCTTGACCCGGCCGACAAAATACTGCTTCGAGACATTATTGATTTGAATCGCTGTATCTTTATCCATACCTAGACAACATCTGCGAAACTTCTTTCCGTATGTTTGAAATACCAAAAGCCTGAAACAAAGAAAAGCAGCCCTGCCACGGTCCCCAAGGCAATACTGACAGCCGATAGTGTATCCGTATCCAGCAATGCCCAGCGAAAACCGTTAATCACAGCGACCATAGGATTTAAGCTGTATAAAACACGAAGCCCTTCGTTTTCAATCAGAGATGTGGAGTAGATGACTGGCGAAACAAACAGCAAAAACTGTACCAGAAAAGGGACAACATAGCGCACATCACGGAATTGCACCATCAGCGCCGACAGCCAAAAACCCATGCCAAGCGCTGTCAGGACAAGAAGCAGCAAAAAGCCCGGCAAGAAGATAATTTTCAAGCTCGGCAAGACACCAAAGAATGGCATCATCAACAGAAAGACCAAAAACGCCAATGCAAAATCCACCAGGTGCGATAACACCGCCGATACTGGAACAATGATCCGCGGGAAATACATCTTGGTAATCATATTGGCATTGTGAATAATGCTGTTGGCGGAAAAGGTGAGGCTGCTAGCGAAAAATTGCCAGGGAACAAGTGCCGCATACGAAAATATAGGGTAAGGCAAGCCATCATCTGTCGGGATTTGTGCCATTCCCCCAAAAAACAGGCTAAAGACAACCATTGTTAAAACGGGCTGAATGATGGCCCAGGCTACCCCGATGATGGTTTGCTTGTAACGCACCTGTAAATCACGGAAGGTCAGCGTAACAAACAACTCACGAAAGTGCCATAGCTCTTGCCATCCAATAATCCAGCCCCGCTGGGGGCGGATATGGGTGACCCTGTCACTTGCTGATGTCAGCGCCGTGTTGGATTGCCTTGTCATCAAAATCCAGACTTTGAATCCCTTTTACATCTCTTGGGTGCAATTTTAATACAATAACTGTCAAAGTCAATTGAGTATTTCCATTTGACTCTTGAGATATGATGCTTTGGCGATATGATTGGCTCATATAGACAAGTATCAATATATCGATGATGAAGCCCAAGCCGTTTTATGGCTGGTATATTGCGATTGCCTTAGCCATCACCGAAACAATCTCTTATGGCGTGATTTATTATGCCTTTACAGTCTTCATCACCCCGATGGAAGCCAGTTTGGGATGGTCGCGCGGGGAGCTTTCGGGAGCGTTTTCCCTATCGCTGCTGATGACCGGCGTCATGGCCTTTCCGGTCGGTTACTGGCTGGACAAACGCGGTTCGCGCCTGTTGATGTCGCTCGGCTCGATGGGGGCCACCCTGCTGGTCTTAATGTGGTCGCAGGTGAACAGCCTGCACGAGTTTGTGTTGATTATGGCTCTAATGGGATGCTGTGGGGCAGCTATCCTCTATGAGCCGGCTTTCGCTGTGATTGCGACCTGGTTCATCCACAAGCGCGGTACCGCCATGGCGATTGTGACCTTCACGGCTGGCTTCGCCAGTACCATTTTCGTTCCCTTGTCCGATGCTCTCCTGGTCGCCTTTGGCTGGCGCCAGGCAATTTTTATCCTGGGCATCCTGCTGGGAGTCATCACGATTCCCTTGCATCTCCTGATTTTGCGGCGCAAGCCTGCTGATTTAGGGTTGCTGCCCGACGGTGAATCCATCGTGTCAGAAAAAAAACAAGCGCCGCCAGTCAAGCTGGCGGAGGTCTTGCGTTCGCGGTTTTTCTGGGTGATGACGTTGGCCTTTGCCTTATCCACCTTGAGCATCTCGGCGGTGCGCGTTCACTTTATCCCCTTGCTCATCAGCATCGGCATCCACCCCAGCAGCGCCGCTCTTGCCAGCGGCTCCATTGGCATCATGCAGGTGGTCGGCCGGATGATCTTTGCGCCTGTCGAAGCGCGGTTTTCAGTCAGGACGATGGTGATTGGCGTCTTCATGCTGCTCACCCTGTCCCTGTCGATTTTGCTCTTGGGCAACTCGCCGCTGTTGATTATCCTGTTTATCATCCTGTTCGGCATGGCAATCGGAACGCATACCCTCACCCGCCCCCTGGTTGTCGCCGATACCTATGGCGCCAGCTTTTACGGGCGCATCAGCAGCGCGATGGTGATTGTTTTGACAGCGGCCGGCACCAGTGCGCCTTTCGCCGCTGGTATGATTTTCGATCTTTTCAATTCTTACACCCCCTTGCTCATCAGCGTGACTGGCTTTAGCGTCTTATCCGTCAT
>DAOUKA010000367.1:0-1544 GCA_034421915.1 Anaerolineae bacterium | reverse complement strand
GCCGCCTTTGACCTGAATGATGACGTATCCTTCGTGGACTTTCCCCTTGCGAACAATATCGATCTCCATCACGCCATCCACACCGCCATCCGCGCCGCGCTCGCCTGGATTCTTGTACATCCCGTTTGCGCCAATGCGCCCGCAAGCCCATTTCTCAAACTCAAACTTATCGCGGTTTGCAAGCTGTTTGGCTTTCTTGATCGTGTCAGGCACGCCCCACATAGTGATGTCGTCGGGTCTTAGATATTTGAAGTTATGGAGAATGCGTTCGCGCATTAAACCGGTGCTAAAAGGCGATATGTCAATCCCAGTCCATTGCCTGTTCAGAAATTCCGCTGCATGAACTGTTGTGCCACAGCCACAAAATGGATCGAGTACAAGGTCGTCCTCATTGCTGGACGCCTTGATGATGCGTTCCAGCAGGGCAAGCGGTTTTTGCGTTGGGTAGCCAAGCCGTTCTTTGGATTGTGAATTCAAATAAGGTATCTCCCACCAATCATTACAAATCATTCCGTCTTTGGGATAATAAATTCTCGTTTTGCCAGCATCTATTCTAATGCGACATCGTTTCCCATCTTCATCTACCTGTCTATAATGACTGTCCAAGTATTTTTGACTTACAGGGATTCTGTAATTTGTCCACGTATATTTAGAAGATCTGGAATAGAAAAAGATTATATCGTGCTTTTTTGCGAATGTTTTTTTACTTCTGCCTGATGTTGAATAACACCACACAATCTCGTTGCGGAAATTCTTTTTCCCAAATATCGCATCCATCACCAGCTTGAGATAATGACTGGCGGTCGGGTCGCAGTGCAGATAAATGCTGCCCGTATCTTTCAGCACGCGGGGCATCTCCTGCAGCCGCAGTGTCATATTCATCAGATAGGCCGCCAAACTGGATTTCGTCTGCCTGCCCGCCCTTTGTTCGACGCCCTGTGCAAACCTGATGACAGCAGCCAGCGAACGGGTCAACAGCCCCCTTTCCAATTCTTGCAGCTTTGCTGTGTCTTGGTCAGTCCATTCCCATCTATCCTTGAAAGCCTCTGCCGGACGCAGCGATTTGTCCTTGTTTTTGAAGGGCAAGTTGTAATGGCTGTTGGAATTAAAGGGCGGGTCAAGATAAATCAAATCTATGGAGTTGTCGGGGATATGCTCTTGCATCACACCCAAACAGTCCCCGGTGTATAAAGCGCGCGTCATGCCATCTCCCAAGCATTCCAGAAGGCTCTTAGGTAGGGTATACTGACATGGAAAACCAAATGGTTTTCGATGTGTTTGTGGTTTCCTGTGGCAGGCTCGACTACCAATCTCAACTGCCACAGGAAACTCCTACATAAAAGCCATGAAAAAGAAAGTTTCATCGCCAAACAAAGCGTACCCTATTTTCAGCTTCTTGGCAATAGAACATTTGAATCTCATTTCTCTCTGTGGCCGGTTTTAGCTTGATGCGGTTATTCCCGGCTGAACAGTTTATTTCGCACCCTGTATTGCGGTATCATTGTTATAAAGAGAATCGTCGGAGTGTATAAATGTCTGAACAA
>DAOUKA010000366.1:0-1705 GCA_034421915.1 Anaerolineae bacterium | reverse complement strand
GGGGTATGGGCGAGCCTGTTTCTGGGCCTTAACGTCTTTTGGCTTGAATACTATCACGAAATACGGATGTATTCGCTGCAATTCATGCTGATTATGGCGCTGCTGTGGCATTATCTGCATTTGAGCCGAGCGACGTCGGCGGCGCGCCGGCATCATTGGCTCGGCTTGATTCTGACGGCGGCGCTCGCTCTCTATACACAGCCCTTTTCGATTTTTGTGCATCTGGCAATCGGCATCTATCACCTGCTTTTTGTGCCTAAATCCCGAACCTGGTTTCAAATCGCGCTTTCATTTCTGGCTGTCGGAGTCTTGTATCTGCCGTGGTGGCCGGTGACCTATGAGGGTTTGACGACAAAACTGGATACCGTCGCCGAGGCGATGGCATTGGAGCAGACGGCGCAGGTGTTTGTCCGCTTGTTCACCAACGGCAACTGGCTTGTGATTCTGATTCCCTTGGTTGCGGCAATGATTCCCTTGCGCCAGCGCGGGTATCGGCTGTCTGTGAGGCCTTTTTGGCTGCTCGCCATTCTGATTTTATTCTTGCTGCTGTCGGCAAACGAAATCATCGGGCTGCTTATCTTGCGCCGCGCCCGTTATTTTTTTATTGCCTGGGGGCTGTGGGCCTTGATTATCGGAAGCGGATTGGCCTGGCTGCGGCCCCGGTGGCTGGCGGCGATGGTTATGCTGGCCTATCTTGGCTCCGGATTTGCACTGCGTACTGCCGAAGACTATTTGAGTTATCAAGGCACGGTTTCCGTCGTCAGCAAGTATCCGCCCATGCACGAATATGTCGCCGCGCTCTACGGACAGGTCTCCGAACACGATTATGTCGTCGGCTTTACCCATACCAACTATGTCAACCGCATCATCAAGACCGAGCACGGCAAAAGCACGGCCGATTATTATATGGAAACCCTGTTGGGCATTGATGGCACTTTCATACCGACTGATTATAGCGCTGAAAAGCTGGAGGTCGATATTCCCGCCAAACTGGACAATCATCCTTATTTGCTGTTCACACACAATCCACAAGAGCGCCCGCGAAACTTTGACCTGACGCGCGAAATTATCGCGCGCGATTATAAGCCATGTGATGTCATGCTCGAGCAGCCGCAGCTGTTGGTGCAGCGTTATGTGTATCACAGCTTGACCTGCGACCGCGATTATAAACCGATTCGCTATGACGATGGCATCGCGATTGTCGATATGTTCGCCCACTATCTGCCGGAGAGGGATGCCGTTCGGGTGGTCACGGGTTGGGAAGCCGCGGATGAACAGCTACTCGATGAGTACAATGTATCCATTCAGATTCATACTTCTGACGGGCGCAATGTGCGAAATACTGACCGTCATCTGCATGATGATATACTCAAGTGGTATGTGGCTGAACTGCCGACGGCTGACTTGCCGCCGGGCGATTACCGCGTGGTGGTCATTGTCTATGACCGCGAGACGAATGCGAAGGTTCATGGGGTTGACCTGACCACGGGCGAATTCGGGGTGATTCTGCCGATTGACGCATTCCCCATCAACGAGCGGACGGCTGGCTTATGAACCCGATGAAACGGATGCTGCGGCCGCTGTACGCGCCCTTGGTGAGAGCTTATCGGCGGCGGGCAGCTTTGGGGCAGGCGCGGGCAGCCATTCGGACACAGGTCGCAGAGATGCAGGGTTCGGGGCAGGCGCTCAAGGTGATTATCGGCGC
>DAOUKA010000365.1:0-4959 GCA_034421915.1 Anaerolineae bacterium | reverse complement strand
ATTGCCAATTTTTGAATGGGATTGGACATCGTTAAGATGATCGGCTGCGATCTGTACATAATCTGAATCAATCTCGATGCCAATATAATTCCTTCCGAGTCGTTTGGCGGCGACGGCGGTTGTTCCTGTTCCCATAAAGGGATCCAAGACAATATCACCTTCATCGGTGCTCATCAGGATAATCCGTTCCAGCAGGTGAATCGGAAGTTGGCAGGGGTGTTTGTCACGGCGTTTATTGTGTTTGATGCGGTGCAAATCTGTCCATACATCCGAGACAATGGGTCCAAATGGATGCAGCCTGTCTTTTTTCCCTCCGTAGTCCTTGCGCAAATAGTTGCATTTGCGGCATCTATGATGAGGATAGCGTATATCGTAGAATTTGAGTTGCGAGGCATCCTTTGCGTAATATAAGATGCCGTAGTGAGTGGGCAGCAGAGTTTTACCCAGTGGGGTGCTCATGGCATCCCAAGCGATCCAATGCTTGAAGTCGGCAATCTGGTTCAAAAGCTGACTGTAGTAGGTTAGCCAGCGCGGGATATTGTGGATAAAGATACTCCCGGTTGGCTTTGTAACCCGCACCAGTTCCTTCAGCCACAGGTTGCACCATTCGATATACTGTGCCAGTTCCAGATTATCTCGATAGGAACTGTATTTCTTTTTTAAGTTAAAGGGTGGGTCGGCAAACGCGACATCCACACTTTCGCCAGGAATCTCGCGCAGATGTTCAAGACAGTCCCCATGTAGTATGGTGTTGAGTGTCATCGTTCAAAGGTATCCATCAATAATTTGCGAAATCTGGCAAGCTCGTCGGGATGAAACGTAAATACGTCGTCAAATGCGGACACCATAACCTCTAGGTCTTTTTTGCGTACATACCATCCGATCCCGTCGACGAAACCAACAAAGAGAGCCAATGGATAAAGCGTGCGAATCCGATTTCCGTTTGTAATAAAATAGGTTGGCATTAGACATCGTTTCAACTCACTTCAGCGTAACCCGCACGCGGTGCCAGGCATTGTTGACATAGCCCTTGAAATTCCAGGTGCTGACGATGGTTTCTGGCTGGGAATTGGCGGCGGTATCCCAGGCACGCACCACCAATTCATGCTGTCCCTGCGGCAGGTCAAATTCGGTGCGCCACAACTGCCAGGTCCATAATTGCGGCGCATTCAAAAATTCCGCCCGCTGCCAGGTTTCGCCGCCATCCGCCGACACATCCACCCAGCTAATCTCGTGTTCGCCATCGCTCATGGCATAACCCTCAACCCTGACCTTGCCGGCTGTCATCAAGCTCCGATCTTGCGGGCGCACAATCACCGAATTGACCGGCAGTTTGGTCAGCTGCATGCCATCTTGATAGTCGACGTTGTCAAGGTTGATGCTCGGCGGAAACAGCTTGTAACCCACCTGCTGAAAATAATTGTCGGACGGGTCTTCCTGTATCGTGATTTCGCCCAGCCACTTGACACTGCGAGCGCCAATATACCCCGGCACAACCACGCGCAAAGGATAGCCATGCGGCAGCGGCAAGTCCTCGCCATTCATCTCATAAGCCAGCAGCACCTCGCAGGACAGCGCCTTGTCTATCGGGATCGAACTGCCGTATGCCGCCCGTTCACCATCTTTCAGGATGCTGTCCAGCCCCAGAAATGCAACATGACCCGCCTTGTCGCTTTGTATGCCGGCTGCTTTCAGGATGTCGCCCAGGCGCACGCCCGCCCATTCCGCCGTGCCAATAGCTTCAATCCCCCAGGCAAGCTGGTCGTCAATCGGCTTATACTCGACCAATTCTCTGCGCCGATTGCCAGCACATTGCAGGGTGGCGGTCAGGGTTTGTTTGGCGAAGCTGTTTTTGATGTCATCGAGGCTTAGCGACAGGCTTTTGGAAACCAGACCATTCACCCGCAAGCGATACCTGTCCCGATTCACTTGGGGAATACTGGCATGGTTGCGGACAAAAAACAGTTCGGTGGGCGTCACAAATTCTTTCGCTAATTGACTGAGCGGCGGGCCAGCGTTGAGAATATCGTCATAAGTTTTGGTGTCGCGGTGTTTATCGCTAAGCGGCATGACCCGATCTCCTGAAAATGCCTGAAATGATTAAAAACTTTCGTTATCCCGATTGACCTAAAACTCCCCGCCAATCAAATGTCCCAATTCGTCAATGCTCGTCTGACTGACATTCGGCACCTCGTGGATGCGGCCGGCATCGAAGACAAAGATGCGGTCGCTGTAAGTCACCAGTTCGTCCAAATCGGCTGAATTGAAGAGGATTGCCGCGCCCTTTTGACAGCGTTCCAGCAGCTGCGCCCAAATCCAGCGCGCCGAATCGACATCCAGTCCGCGTGTCGGCTGCTCCAGAATCAACAGCTGCGGCTCATCGGGCAAGAGGGAAATCTGCACCCGTTGCTGATTGCCGCCGGAAAGCTGTTCGATGGCATCGGCAGTGCGCCCTTTGATGCGATAGCGCTCAATCTGTGCCTGGGTGCGCTTCTGCATCGACTTCCAGTCAATGTGCAGCTTGTCATCCGCCACCAGCGCCGTGTGTTCAGTCAGCGTCAAGCCGGCGATCAAGCCTTCCTCGAGGCGACCGGCAGCGCCAAAGATGCAGCCGCGGTGGAATAAATCGCGATAGCGCGCCTTGAGGATGCTGTCGCCCTTAAAATGCAGGCTGCCGGCGATGATGCGCTGCAAGCGGGCGCAGGCGCGCATGAATAATTCCTGCCCGCTGCCATCCAGGCCGGCAAGCCCAATCACCTCGCCGGTATGCACCGCCATCGAAATGGCTTGCATATTCAGCCGCAGGTCATGCACCAGCAGCTTGTCCGCCACCAGAATCGGCTCGCCCAATTCTATCGCCTGGCGGTCTTGCGCTTCCAATTCCTCGCCAAACATGAGCGTCACCAGCTGCTGTTTTATCCTGGAAATGACCGCGCTGGTTAATGTGTCGTCCGCTGCCGGCATCTCCATCGTCCCGACGAGGACGCCAGCCCGCAAGACGACCACCTCATCGCACAGTTCGATGACATCCTCCAGCTTGTGCGAGACCAGGAGGACAATCATGCCCTCGTCTTTTGCCAGCTTGCGCAGGGCATCGAACAGAATGACCTTCTGGTCAGTCGAAATGCCAGTGGTCGGCTCATCCAGAATCAGCGTTTTGACCCCCAAAGCCAGCAAGCGGATAATCTCCAGCTGCTGTCGCTGGGCAATCAGCAGGTTGTCAATCGGCTGATGCGGGTCAAGCTCAAAGCCAAAGCGCCGCGTCAATTCGCTCAGGGTCGATTCTGCCTGCTGCCGATGCAGCCTGAATCCGTCGGCGCCGCCATAGATGAAGTTTTCCAGCACAGTGAACGCGCCCACATCCAGCGGATCCTGCTGAAGCATGCCAATGCCATTGGCGATGGCGGCGGTTGGCCCTCTGTAATCAATCACCTCGTTATCAATCAGGATGTCGCCTTCGTCCGCTGGCTGAAAGCCCGACAGAATTTTCATCAGGGTGGATTTGCCAGCGCCGTTTTCGCCCAGAACCCCGACAATCCGCCCCTCGCGGAAAGTTGCGTTGATGTCCCTGTTGGCGTGGACAGGTCCAAAACGCTTGTGGATATGACGCAATTCGATGTCCATAGCTGTTTCCGATTACACAATCCGTCCAAGAGTGAACACGGACTGATTGTAACGCAGACTGTCGATTTGACCAATTCGCTGTGTCTGCTTGGGCAGCCTTATCCGCCGGGCATCTAGCTGCGCGGAATGACCTCAAGGATGATGTCGTCTCCGTCACTGCGGGTATCATCAGCCCGATAGGCAACAGCCGTAATGACATGCCATCCGACGCCCTGCGCCAGCCAGTTCATAGTAGCCCGAAAAACGGGCACCGTCCCATTGGCAGGCTGGCTGGTATTAATGAGGTCTTCATCGACATACAACTCGATGCGCTGGATGCCCCCCGAACGGTCGAAGGCGGCAATGTCAAGGTCAAAGTCGAAGCCCTCCACCACCTGCTGGTTGTTGGCCGGCGACAGAATTTTGACCTGGGGAATATCCGGTGTTGGAAGCGGGGTCGCTGTCGGCTTGGCAAGATTGCAGGCAGTCAGCAGTCCCGAACACAGCAAAAGGACGAGACAGTGACGATAATGGATGACAAATCTAAACATGCCGACAAACTACCTCGGACGCGGCTTGGTGTGGCTGGCAAAAGCAGGCTGTTCTCAATCCACCGCTATTATGCGATTTTGGCTGCTGTTTGACAAGCGAAATCTCGTAAAAGTTTTCCAGCGCCAACGAAACCCGCGCCTTCGCTTGGCCGGCCAATGGGCAGCCTATATTTATGATGTTATAATTCAATCGTTATATTGAGATGATGCAAAGAGAAAAATCGTAATTCGGGGCGGGACTGAAGCTGGTGCAACCCATGCGTTTGCCACAATTCATCTTATTCATCCTGATTTTATCGTTCCTGATGCCCCCAAGGGGGCGGGTTGATGCCGCCAGTATCACAGTAGATGAAAATTGCAGCCTGAGCGATGCCATCGTGGCTGCCAATACAGATGCCGCCGTCGGCGGGTGCGCGGCGGGCAGCGGCGCGGATGCCATTGCGCTGACGATGAATATCGCGCTGGCGGCCGCGCTGCCCCCCATAGCTGCCGATCTTGCCATCGAGGGCAATGGCTACAGCATCAGCGGCAATGATGCCTACGGCATTTTCGCTGCCAATGGAAGCAGCCTCACCATCAATAATTTGACCATCACCGCCGGATTCAGCAGCACCGCTGGCGGTGGAATCTATGTCCTTCAGGGTTCACTGACCCTCAGCAACAGCACGATACAAGGCGCTTCGGCTCGTGATGCCGGCGGCGGCATTTATGCCAATGACAGTCGAGTTGAAATTATCGGCAGCGAGATTAGAGACAATTCGGCGGGCGCAAGCGGAGGGGGCGGTCTGTATTTTTCCAGTTCTGA
>DAOUKA010000364.1:0-2771 GCA_034421915.1 Anaerolineae bacterium | reverse complement strand
CTGAGGCTGTATGTCAGTTCATCGCCATGCAAAATCGCCTTGCCACCTGTCGGACGGCGCACAAGCTGCCAGCCCTTGTCATCCAGACGAGCCATATCAACATCCCGAATCCGCTGACCATAACCCAGGGACAGGCACATGGGCCTCCAGCCGTACAGGCGCAGGGTTGGCGGCTGAACGCCGCTTGATACGGCTTCCAGGATAGCGCTGTCAAGGGCCATATTGCTCCGTCCGTCTCGAAAATCAGGCTCGGTTATAAGACGCCATTGACGCATTTTCGCAGTTTGCATATACTCTCCGATAGATTGTCAAACGGAATAAATGGAATCAGTCTGAATGTCCGATAATTTTGACAGCAAGAACAAGCCATCCAACGCAAAAGTTGCGAACTCCGACGATAACACTTTCTCGCCATCTGCCAGCCATGCTGCTCCGATTTACAGTGTCACCAGTTATGCCCCAAACCACCAGCCACCGCCACTCCCAAGACGTTCATTGCTGCGGCAACGTTCGCGCCGACAGCCGGCCCTTGGCCGAAAGCGCAGCAGCGAATGGCTCTGGGTCATTCTCACCGGTGCCATGATGACTGCCTTTGCCGCTGTCATTCTGGCAGCCCTGGTGCTGATTCGCCTGCCTTTGTCCGCTCAGGAAATCATCCCTACCGCCGATGTTTTTGCAGCTTTGCCCACGCCCGTAGACGCTCGAACTGAATTCAGCGCCGATGGCAGACGAATTGGCGTCGACGTGCTGCCGCTGGACGATGGCAGCCTGATTGAACTCCGCCCCTGGGATGGACAGTCGCGCTTTACCATCATCGTCGCTGGCTTGGATCGGCGTCTCAATGAAACTGGACTGGAGTTCCGCACCGACACCATGATGCTGATCAGCCTCGACCCCCAAACGAAGCGCATGGGCATCCTCAGCATCCCGCGCGACCTCTATGTTCAAATACCCGGCTGGCAGGAATATCGCATCAATGCGGCGCTGTATCTGGGCGAAGCGCGCGGCGAAGGTTATGGCCCCACGCTCTTGCAGCAAACTGTCCAGCTTAATTTCGGGATGCCCGTCCATAATTATCTGCTGGTCGATTTCCAGGCATTTATTGACATTATCGACCTGATTGGCGGTGTCGAGGTTTCCATCGACTATACCATTAACGACGCCCGCTATCCCGACATGAATTTCGGCTATGATCCTTTTTATCTGCCGGCTGGAACACATCAGCTGAATGGTTATGATGCGCTTCGATTTGCCCGCACGCGGCACGGCAATAACGACATTCGCCGCGCCGAGCGCCAGCAGCAGGTTCTTTTTGCGGTTCGTGACCGCGTGCTCAGCCTCGATATGATTCCACAGCTGCTTATACAAGCGCCCGCCATCTGGCACACCTTGAGCAACAATGTGCATACCGGGCTGTCCCTGGAGCATCTGATTCAACTTGCCCTGTATATCAAAGATATCGACCGCGACAACATCACCACTGGCATCATCAACTTTCAATACCTGCGAGAACATACCACCGAGAGCGGACAGCACGTCCTTGTCCCTTTGCGCGCCCCCTTGGGCAGGCTGCTGCGTCAGGTCTTTGGCGAAGATTACTGGAAATAGCCAAAATCAAAACAGCGCACCCAAGTACGCTGTTGATGAGAACAGACCCGCTGTACCGTGTAGCCGTTAGTTTTTGAACCTGTAAGTTACAGGACGGGCATCGCTTGGCAACCGCTGTTTTGGCTTGTGCCTATTACATGAGCTGCCAAAGATAGACGCCCATAAATGAGCATGTTGGTTCCGCACATAGCGTTCTATCACGCATACAGCAGGTTTATCCTATTATAGCAGAAGCGATATGTTCTGTAAAGTGAAAATCTGCGACAGGCACAGCGAGTTTGGATGAATCTATATTCAAAATGACATTCCCTCAATATAATGAACTTGACAGTATCCATCTAATCCCCTTCCTGGAGGTCGAAAAATGAATAATGGTCTAAATCGAGAGGCTTTAGCCGAGTTCATCGGTACATTTGTCCTTGTTTTTGTCGGTTCGGCGGCGGTCATCTTTGCGCCAATGACAGGTGGCGTGGCTGTTCCAGCTTTCGCACATGGTTTGATTCTGCTTGGCTTGATTTTCGCCTACGGGCATATCTCCGGTGCGCAAGTCAATCCGGCGGTGACCTTCGCCTTGTGGATAGGCGGCAAGCAGGATGCAAGGAAATCCGCTGTTTTCATGCTGGTTCAGTTTATTGGCGGCATCATCGCTGCCTTTGTCTTGACTGTCGTTATGCCACCGGATAATGCTGCCGTGCTGGACTTTGTAGGCGGCGCCGAGCAGTATAACTTCGGTCAGACGACCGGCTTCCTCACCGAAGGCTCGGTTTGGACAGCGGCGCTTTACGAGGCGATTCTGACCTTTTTCTTGGTCAGCGCGGTCTTTCAGGCAGCAGTTTATGGTCATGCGGGCAAGCTGGCAGGCGTCGCCATTGGCTTGACCCTGGCAGCCAGCATCTTCGCTGGAGGGCCTGCAACCGGCGCCTCATTGAACCCCGCCCGCACATTGGGGCCTGCTCTGGTCGCCGGCAACTTGTCTTATCTCGTTCCCTATCTGGTCGGATTGTTTGCCGGCGGCGCGGTCGGCGGCCTGGTTCATGCTTATGTGCTGCCATCAGAAGAACCATCCCAATAAAGACGCTTGGGGGGATTTGCCCCTCCTTTGCGGACAAATCCCTACTCCTGGTTGGCTTCATCCCCGTCTTCAGGCAGATTAAGCTGAATAT
>DAOUKA010000363.1:0-9050 GCA_034421915.1 Anaerolineae bacterium | reverse complement strand
ATTTTATTCGCAGCTTGTACGGCGCTGCTGGCGCAGGCGCAGTCGCAGGACGCCAACAAATGCTACACCGAGTGGGATTTCTGCAACTCGGGCAGTGAAGCTGAAAACGAGTATTACTGGCGGCTGGGCTGGTGCGCTTCGGCTATTGAGCGCGGCGCGGTGTCGGCATCGCCCAGCGCGTGCATGGGTCAGGAAGAGGGGACGGTGACTTTCCCGCCCTCGTCAAAATCATCGTCGTCATCAGTCCCATCGTCGCCGCCGTCTTCATCTTCGCTGCCATCGTCGGCATCATCCTTGTCGTCAGCGCCATCGTCGCCTTCAAGCTCATCATCCTCTTCGTCAGCCTCAGCATCACAACCGCGGTCTGTAGACCCGCCACCAGAACCGCAGAAATCCGCAGCACAAGCACCGCGGGATCCAGAACCAAGAAAAACCCCGCCGCATGACAACGACCCGCCCTATACCCAAATTCCCAAACGGCATGAATATGTTAGCACAGTCAAGCACAGAGGTGTCGACGGGAGCGTCATCTTAGGCGTAGATGCCGACGGCAACCTACTCTGGCCGCCCGTGAGCGTTTTATTCCCCTATGGCTGCATAGGTATGACCCCGTACCCGGAACTGAGATGTGACATGTGGCGTTGATACCATCTGAACTCGTTCGTTGAAGCAGGGGCGCTTGTGATAACGCAGGCGCCCCTTTTTTGCTGCCCCGTTGGATGGCGGCGCGAATCAGGGCGCCGGCATACGATCCAGCACATCCTGAATCTGCCGCAGGTGATTGATGCCATGCTGGGCATAAACGCGCGCCAGATCATCCAGCGAAAGCCGCCGGCCGTCCCGCGCGACGCCGGTCTTGTGCCATTCGCTCTCGCTCAGGTTCTCCAGCAGGATCGCCCAGCGAGCCTGCAAGCCTTCCAAGATTTTCAGCGAATGCTCAATATCGGCATCTTTGGCATCGGGATATTCGGCTATGGCGTTGACATCATAAGACGTAAAATGAAATTCGGGGCTGGTCAAAATGAGCTTGAAACGTCTTATGCAGACCATGTGGGTATCCGCCAGATGGTGGATATTCTGGGCGATTGTCCATTCGCCGGTATGATAGGGCGCGGTCAAGGCTTCGGCGGACAGGCCGCTCACTTTTTCCCGCAGTTGAGCGGGCAGCTGGCGGATTGCCTCAATCCAGTCAGCGCGTGTGTTCATCATCACTCTCCCTGTGAAAATGGCTGTCAGTCCAGGACATTATAACCGATGTTGGTTAGGGGCGGCATCAAATTGCAAGATTGGGCAAGCTGCGTTAAAAAAGGGGCCTGAGATGGCTAGCTTGAGAAAGTTCGGTGACATGACAGTTTCCCCTGATATTGTCGGCATGGGCGTCTGCACGGTGGATTATCTGGTTGTGGTGCCGCGGATGCCGCGGAATAATGAAAATATGAAGGCGACCAGTTATCTGCGCCAATCTGGCGGGCTGGCTTCATCGGCCTTGGCGGCGGCGGCGCGGCTGGGCGCGAGGACGAAAATCATTGCCCGCATCGGCAGCGATGATGATGGCGAGTTCATTCGGCGCGAACTGGATGAAGAGGGGGTGGATACGGCGCAGCTGCTGGCGCAGCCGGGAACTGGCTCGCATGTTTCGGTGATTCTGGTGAATGAGCAGACTGGCGACCGCAGCATTGTGACGCGCCCGCCAACCGGCAGCCCGATCAGCCCGCAAGACCTGACCCGCGAGGACATCACCAGGGCGAAAGTCCTGTTTGTCGATGATGTCAGCCCGGCCACCCTGCAGGCCGCCGCCTGGGCGCGGGAGGCCGGCATGTGGGTGGTGATGGATCCCGCCTGCCCTTATGCGGTCGCCAAGCAGATTTTGCCTTATGTCGATGTGCCGATTGTGCCAGAACAGTGGGCGCGGGACTGGATGCCGCATCAGCCCGACGAAATCGTGGTCGAGACCCTGTACAAGGCGGGCGCCCGGATTGCGGTTGTCACCCTGGGCGAGCGCGGCTGTCTGGTTTGTTCGGACGAGGGGCTTCAGGCCTATCCGTCCTACCCGGTCGAGGTGGTGGATACGACTGGCGCCGGCGATGCCTTTCATGGCGCGTTTATGTATGCGCTGCTGCAAAATTGGGACCTACAGCGGCGCGTGCGCTTTGCCGCGGCCGTCGGCGCGATGAACTGCCGCGCTTTGGGCGGGCGAACGGCGCTGCCGACCCGCAGAGAGGTAGATGGCTTTCTGGCGCAGTATGGATGACGGCGGCTGTTTAGGTTGCGGTTTGTTTGGGTATGACCTTGAGGACATCGGCAATAAGGTCATCGGTGCGCAGACCTTCCGCCAGCCCTTCAAAATTGAGCAGGATGCGGTGGCGCAGGGCCGAGGGGGCGACCGCCTGCACATCGTCAAAGGACACATTGTAGCGGCCTTCCAGCAGCGCATTGATTTTTGCGCCCACAATCAAGGCCTGGGCGCCGCGCGGGCTGGCGCCATAGCGGGCATAATTGCGCAGCATCGGCGTCGATTCCTCGCTGTCGGGGTGGGTGGCGACAATGATGCGGGCGACATATTGGCTGACATGCGAGGGGATGGGCGTGCCGAGCGCCAGCTGTCCCATGCCGATGACCTGCCTGCCATCAGCAACTTTGCTGGCGGTGGGCGTGGCGATGCCGGTGGTGCGCTCCAAAATCGCCACCAGTTCGCCCGCGCTGGGGAATTTGACATCGACCTTGAAGAGGAAGCGGTCAAGCTGGGCTTCGGGCAGGGGATAAGTCCCCTCCATTTCGAGCGGGTTTTGCGTTGCCAGCACGAAGAAAGGCAAGTCCAGATCATAGCGCCGCCCGGCTACCGTGACCGTCTTTTCCTGCATGGCTTCCAGCATGGCGGACTGCGTCTTGGGGGTGGCGCGGTTGATTTCGTCGGCCAGCACCAGATTGGCAAAAATGGGGCCCGCCTGAAAACGGAATTCGCGCCGGCCGTCTTCGGTCTCTTCGAGAATGTCCGTGCCAACGATGTCGGCCGGCATCAAATCGGGGGTGAATTGAATGCGCGAAAACTTGAGGTTCAGCACATCCCCCAAGGTGCGAATCAGCATGGTTTTGCCCAAACCCGGCACGCCTTCCAGCAGGGCATGACCGCCAGCGAGCATACAGATGAGGGTGCTGCGAACCACCTCCTGCTGGCCGACGATGACCTTGCCGACTTCGGCTTCGATATTGCGGGCGATTTCGCTGAATTGTTCCAGCCCAATTTCGGCTGCGGTCATAGCGGTTTGCCTTGATGATGGATAACAGTAGCCACCATTATAACCCGAAAGCGCCGCCGAAAGAGAGGCCGGAGCATAGTTTATCCTGTTCCGCCGGTGGGCTTTGAATATACTTTAACCCATATCCCTGATTTGGCAAACGGATGTGCTATCATCATATCGACAGAAGCCGGGATGGCAAGGGGACGAACGATGTCTGCGGAGCTTCAGCCAAGCCGCTGGCGCGAAAACTACGTTGTTTTGATGCCGCGCGAACCCGACAAGGATGAAAAATCGCGCTTGGGATTTTTCATTGACTGGCTGGCGCGCACCAATCGGCGCTGGTATCAGCCCGATTTGCAATCCTACCGCGATTATCTGCTGAAGGAGCGCGAGCGGATTGACCGGCGGGGGCGGCGGGTTTATGCGCCGCTGGCGCCGAAGACAGCGCTGGCGCATCTGGCAACCATCCGCGGGCGTTATGACGACCTCACCCGCAGCAATGAAGTCCGCGACCGCCTGTATGCGCTGACCAGGGCCGAGGATTCGCCGGCCGACCGCAAGGCGATGGTGGATGAGTTGTTTGTGCGGCTGGCGAATGACATCCACCCGGCGACGGCGCCAGTCCGGGTGATTGACCGACAGGACATGGCCGACAGCGAGCATCTGCGCCTGAAACCCTATCAGGTCAATGCGCTGGTGCGTTCGCCGGGCATCGCCAGCCTGCGCGGCTGGCGCGATACAGCCTTGATGACCCTGATGGTTTGCACCGGCATTCGCGCCGCCGAGGCGGCCGGGCTGCGCGTGGATGATTTGCGCCAGCACCTTAGCGATGAGCTTGCGCTGCGGGTGCGCGCCGGCAAGGGCGGCAAACAGCGCTTGATTCCTTATGGGCCGCTGGATTGGTGTCTGGTGTATGTGGAAGGCTGGCTGAAGCGGGCGGAAATCGGGAGCGGGCATGTCTTTCGCGGGATTCGGCGCGGTGGCAAAACCGTCCGCGCAAGCGGCATGGGCGTCTGGACGGTGAATGATATGATGAACAGCTATCCGATCATGATTGATGGCGACCTGCGGACGGTCAAGCCGCACGATCTGCGCCGCACCTATGCCCGCAACGCGTATGATTTTGGCATGGATCTGGAGCGCATTCGGCAGAATCTGGGGCATACCAGCCTGCAAACCACGCAAACCTACATCGGTCAGCTGGATGGCAAAGACCGCCACCCGCCCAATATGTTTATGCCGCCGCACGACCTGCATAACCTGAATTGGATGACGGGCGGCGCGCTGGAATAAGCGCCCCTTGAGCGCTTAGGCCTTGGCCGCCGCCTCGTCCGCCGGGATTTCGAGGTCGATGGCCTGTTGAATCAGGCTGCGGAATGAGGGTTCTGGCAGGGCGCCGGGCTGGATGAAAATCAGCTTGCCGGCCTTGAAGACGGCAATCGTGGGGATGCTGCGCACCTGGAAGGCCTGGCTGAGCCCTGGATTCTGGTCGGTATCGACTTTGACGATGCGGATTTGGCCGGCGAATTCGGCTGCCAGTTTTTCCAAAATCGGGGCCACCGCGCGGCAGGGCCCGCACCACTCCGCCCAAAAATCAACCAGAACGGGCATCTCGTGGGAGGCGGCGAGCGCCTCCTGTTCGAAAGTCACGTCGGTCACATCCAGCGGTTTGTCCAGCGTCTTCAGGGCGCGTTTCGGCTTGGCTTCGGCCGCTTCGGCGGCGGGTTCTGCTGGCAGCGCGGCGGCCGCTTGCAGGCGGCGTATCGCCCCGGGCAAGTCGCTCGCCCAGGGGCGGGAACGGCGCACAAGCACCTCGCTGGCATAAAAGCCAATCAGCAGCGCGGTGTTCTGATAGTTAAAAGCCTGCTTCAGCTGCCTGTTGGCCGCGGGGTCGGCCTGGGCAAAGACAAGCCCTTCCTCTTCCGCGGCCGCCTTGTCGAAGGCGGTTTTGAAGTCGCTGCGGAGTTTATCGCTGCCGGTTGTGATGAGTATAAGTGCGCCAGCCCCTCCGATAACTTCGGCAAAGTTGGCGTCGGTGAGTGTTGCAATCGCCATAAAAGCTCCCTGTTCTACTATCCAGTCCGTTCCTTTCGTATAAAGACGCCGCGCCCCGAACGAACCTTACCTGCGGGCGGCGGGCGCTAGACCGCCATCTGCTCGATGTACTCCAGACTTTGATGGCGGAAATATGAGTTGTAGAGGTTGGCGTAATGCCCGACGGCGGCCATCAGTTGGTCATGCGTGCCGGATTCCAGGATTTCGCCATGATCAAGGACGATGATGCGGTCGGCGTGCTGAATGGTGGACAGCCGATGAGCGATGACAATCGAGGTGCGGTTGCCCAGCAGGGTGTCCAGCCCCTCCTGTATCAGCGTTTCGGTCAGAGGGTCGACGCTGGCGGTGGCTTCGTCGAGGATGAAGATGGCCGGGTCTTGCAGCAGCACCCGCGCAATCGCCACCAGCTGGCGCTGCCCCATCGACAGATTGCCGCCGCGTTCGCCAACCTCGGTCTCCAGGCCGTCCTGCAGGCTCACCAGCCAGTCGCCGCGCCCGACTTGGCGGGCAATGCCGCGCACCTGCTCATCGCTGGCATCGGGTCGCCCATAGCGGATGTTGTCCATGACCGTGCCATCAAACAGGAAGGGCGTCTGCGTGACGACGCCCAGCTTGGCGCGGTAGTCGGGCAGGTTGAAGCGGCGGATGTCCTGCCCGTCAATCAGCAGGCGGCCGCGCTGGTACTCATAGAAGCGGTTAATCAGCTTGGCGATGCTGGATTTGCCGGAGCCGGTATGCCCGACCAGCGCCAGCGTTTCGCCGGGGTGAATTTTCAGGTTGAACTTTTGCAGCACGGGTTCGCCTTCCTTGTACCAGAAGTCCATATCTTCAAATTCGATTTCCCCGCGCACCGCGGCGACGGGTTCATCGGCTTCCTGATGCACCAGCGACTCGGCATCCAGCAGGGCGAAGACGCGCTCGCCAGCCGCCAGCCCAAGCTGAAACTGACTCCAGAAGGAGGCGACGCTGGTCAGGGGAAACCAGACCAGCCCCATGCTCTGAATGAAAAGAAACCATTCGCCGGCGGTCAGGATGCCCTGCTGCGCCAGATTGATGCCAAACCAGACCACCGCCGCCACGCCCACCCCGGCAATCGTGACCAGAATGGGGAAGATGCTGCCAAAGACGAAGTTGTTGATGCGTTCCACTTGGTAAAGCTGCTGATTGACGGCGTTGAACTCGTCATAAATCATTTGCTCGCGGCGGAAGGCTTTGGCGACGCCGATGCCGCTGATCGACTCCTGGATGTGGGCGTTGACGGTGGCCAGCTGGCGGCGGGAGTTGGTGACGGTGCGGCGGGCCACCGTGCGAAACTTGAGCGCGGTATAGATGATGAAGGGCATAATCGCCATCACGATGAGCGCCATCTGGATGTTGACGGTGAAGAGATAGAGCAGCAGCAGAATGACCAGCAGCAGCTGGCTCATCAGGTTGATGCTCAGGCGCACGGTCTCCGAAAAAGCCTGGGTATCGGACAGGACGCGGCTGACGATTTTGCCGGTCGGGTATTGGTCATAGAAGGACATATCGCGCTCGGTGACGGCGTTGAAGGCATCCTCGCGCAGTTCCAGGGTCACATCGCCAACCGCCTGCGCCGAAAGCCACTGTCGGATGAGGTTGGCGACCCAGCCAAGACTGGCGATGCCGGCCAGCAGCAACGTCACGGCGATGGGGTCAAAGTGTTCGGGGGTGAACTGAAGCTGGTCTATCGCTGCCGAGATGATAATCGGCAGGGCGAGGTACGTCAGTGAATTGAGCAGGACGACCAGCGCGACGATAAGCATTTTCAAGAGATGCGGGCGAAAGTATCCCAAAATCCGCTTGACCAGTTCCAGGTCGGAATAGCTGCGGTCGTAATCTTCGGACTCCAGCCCGTCCATAATAAAGCCCATATTGGTTGCTCCTTATCTGCTTGGTTCTTTGATGGCTGTCTGGGCGGGTTCGTATCGGGCGAAGATGCGCCGATAGTGGGGCGAAAACTGGAGCAGTTCCTCATGCGAGCCGTTGGCGATCAGCCGCCCGTTCTCCAGCACGATGATGCGGTCGGCCCAACGGATTTGCGACAGCCGATGGGTAATCAGGATGGTGGTGCGGCCTTGCTGGGCGCGGCGCATCGCCTGCTGGATGTCGTCTTCGGTGGCGCTGTCGATGGCGCTGGTCGAATCGTCCAGGATGAGAATGCGGGGCTGCGTCAGGAAAGCCCGCGCCAGCGCCAGCCGCTGCCGCTGACCGCCAGAGAGGGTCACGCCGCGTTCGCCAATCACACTGTCATAGCCCCCGTTGAACGAGAGGATGAAGTCGTGCGCCTGGGCCTCTTTGGCGGCATGTTCGATGGCTTCGGGCGTGGCACCTTCGACGCCAAAGGCGATGTTTTCGGCCACCGAGCGCGAGAACAGGAAGATGTCCTGCTCGATTTTGCCCATCTGCGAGCGCAGACGGTCGAGATTCCAGTCGCGCACATCGATGCCGTCAATCAGCACGCGGCCCGCGTTCACATCGTAGGTGCGGGTGACCAGCTGCGTCAGCGTCGATTTGCCCGAGCCGGTTTGCCCGACAATGGCGATGGTTTGGCCGGGCTCGACCTTGAAGGAAATGTCTTCCAGGATGACCTTGCTGCCAAACTTGAATGTGACCTGATCGAACTCGATGGCGCCGGCGACGGGCGCGTTATGCCCCGACTGATTCTCGTCAATATCCGATTTCTGCTCGATAAGCTCGAGGATGCGCTGGGCGCCGGCGATGCCCAGTTGAATCAGGCTGATGGAGAAGAGCGAGATAAACACCGGAAACCGCAGCACGCCCATCAAACCGGTGACAGCGATGATGTCGGCTAGGGTCAGGCTGCCGAGACCGTACAAATGGAGCGTGTGCAGGAACATCAGGCCAAAGGCGATGCCGTACATGAGCAGGGGCAGATAGGCGGCTTCGATTTCGCCCTGCCTGACGAAAAAGTCGCGGAACTTTTTGGCATTGCGGCGGAACTTCTTGCGCTCCTCGATTTCCTGCGCCGCCACCTTGACGATTTCGATGCCGCTGATGGTCTCTTCGAGGCGCGTATTGAGAACGCCGTACTGCTGGCGCTGGGCAAACACGACTGGGGACAGCCGTTGAATGTAGCGGTTGACCACCACGGCATAGCTCAGCACAAACAGGGACGGCACCAGCAGCAGTTCCAGATGGATCGCGCCGATGAAAAGGATAGGCACGGCAAAACCCAGCACCATATCAAAGATGAACATCACCCCCGGCCAGATGACGGCGTTGAGTTGGCGGACGTCATCGGTGGCGCGCGCCATAATGTCGCCCACCCGCTGCTGGTCGTGGAAGGTTTGGCTCTTGCCCAGCAGGCTGGTGTACAGTTCATGCCGCGCATCGCGCTCGATGCGGGTGCCGAGGACGACCATCGACAGCGAGCCGATGAGCGAGCCGATGCCATCCCAGGCGGTTGTTATCAGGACAGCCAGGCTGACGCCCAGCACGGCGGCCGCATCGCCGCCCTGGATAATGAGGTCAGCGCCCTGTCCAAAGAACACCCGTGCCGATGAAAAAGCGATATACGCCGTCAAAAATCCCAGCAGGCCACTGAAGAAATAGAACCGATGCTCCCAGCAGTGCGAGATGATCCAGCGAACCGATGTCGAGCGATTGTACTCGCGCAGGCCTTCGATGGTGAACTCACTTTTATGAACCAATGTGGACTCCTGTGGTATCTAGTGGATAGAACAAAAGTTCCTTACAAGCATTATACACGACTTC
>DAOUKA010000362.1:0-1690 GCA_034421915.1 Anaerolineae bacterium | reverse complement strand
CAAGCAGTTCCAAGACATAATGCGAAGATATGACAAAATGAACAAATATCAATTGAGTGAAGAAGGAGCGCAGAAGCTGGAACAAGCTATGCGCAATGAGGGTCAGGACAGAGATGAAGTGATGCAGCGGTTAACCGCTATTCATCAATTGCACCTGGGTTCAAGGATGGAGACAGTCGCACAGGCGGCTGGCGTCAGTGAGAGTACTGTCTATCGTTGGTGGGAAAAATGGCATGAGGGCGGCGTCCAAGCTCTCAGTTTCCGTAAGGCAAGACAGGGGCATTCACCGAAGGCGGAAATCATCAGACTGACGCAGGAATTGAGCGAGGCACAGGCGGCGCTGGACGAGACGCGGCAGGCATTGAAGGCGGCGCAAGACGAGCTCAATCGCGTCCGTAAGGAAGCGCGGGAGGGGCGCGGCGGCGGATGATGAAGATGTCACCGATGCCGAATGACAGAGCAACAGCGCTTGATGGGGTATCAGCCCCGTTTCGCCATCTTATGCCATAGAGAGCCAGGCTGTATCATTAACAGAGCGCACACAGGACTTCAGCTATGCCAAGAGATTATTATGATGTACTCGGTGTATCGCAGCATGCAGATACCAGAGAGATAAAAAGCGCGTTTCGCCGACTGGCGCGGCAATACCATCCCGACGTCAGCCAGGAAGTCGGCGCCGAGGAAAAATTCAAAGAACTCAACGAAGCCTATGAGGTGCTCTCCGATGATGAAAAACGCGCCCGTTATGACCGCTTTGGTCATGCGGGTGTGAATGGCGCGGCGGGTGGCGGTCATCCTGGGGTGGCGGGCTTCGGCTTTGAGGATATTTTCGATATGTTTGACAGCGCCTTTGGCAATGCTGGCAGGGGACGCCGACGATCTTCCAGCGCCGGTGGAGACCGTCGGGTCGATGTAACGATTGACTTCGTCGAGGCTGTTTTCGGCGTCGAAAAAGAAATCGAATTTCAACGGCTGGAAACCTGCGGGGTTTGTGAAGGCTCTGGCGGGGAGGCTGGCTCGCGTCCAACGACCTGCCGGACTTGTGATGGCAGCGGCGAAGTGCGTCAGGTGCAGCAGACTTTGCTCGGCTCTATGGTGCGCGTAACCCCCTGCCCCAACTGCGGCGGCCGAGGGACGGTCATCGACCGACTGTGCCATAACTGCGATGGTTCGGGGCGCAAACGCAAGCGGACCGTCTTGAATGTCAAAATTCCGGCCGGCGTCAGCGAAGGCCAGGTTCAGGTGCGCGGCGGTGGCGACGTCGGTGAACGCGGGGCGCCGGCCGGCAATCTGTATATGGTTGTGCATATCAAAAACCACCCCTTCTTCAAGCGCAAGGAGAACAACATTATCCTCGACATCAGCATCAACGTGGCGCAGGCGACCCTCGGCGACAGGATTCGCGTGGAGACAGTGGATGGCCCAGTCGAGCTAGCGATTCCACCGGGAACGCAAACCGGCAAAGCCTTCCGCTTGCGCGGCAAAGGGATTCCGCGCCTGCACCCTGACGGCTCAAATTCGGGGCGCGGCGACCAGTTAGTCTATGTTCAGGTCGAAACACCGACTGAATTGACCGATTATCAGCGCGAATTATTCGAGCAGCTGGCGGATACCTTCGGGCGTGAGATAACTCCCCAGACCGGCGGGCGCGGCTTCTTCGATAAAGTGATGGACTTCCTGGCTGGTGAAG
>DAOUKA010000361.1:0-2598 GCA_034421915.1 Anaerolineae bacterium | reverse complement strand
GCTTCTATTTCGGCTCGATGATGTCTTTGGCGAACGCCAGCAATTCTTCGCGGCGGGCGCCGCCGATGCCGCGGCTCTTGAAATAGCGGTCAAGCAATTCCAGCGGCGTCAAGCCTTCGGGGCTGACATCCAGGCGCGAGCGGTCATGCCGTTCGACTTCCTTGCGGATGCCGGCGATATGAAAGACGCCGGCGCGTTTCATCTGCTCGAAGATGGCGGCATCCCGCAGCAGGGTTTCGGTCTCCGCCGTCAGTTGAATCACCAGCCGAACAATCGCATCGCGCAGGCGGTACTGCTTCATCACATCGAGGACCTGCTGGGTGGGATTGTCAGCTTCGCGGCAATCGGCCCGCAGCGTCAGCATGGGACGGGCATTCACCTTGACAAACTCCCAGTCCGTTTTGCCGCGCGCCAGCCTGACCCAGCAGAAGCCCTTGGCATCGCCCTCTTCGCCAAAGTCAATGCGCTCCAGGCTGCCGCTGTACACCACCGGCGGCGCATCAGCCCGATTGGGAGTCAGGTTTTGGTGCTTGTGGATATGCCCCAGCGCGACATAATCCCAGCGCGGGTCGGCCAAGGTGCCGAGGTCGACGGACACATCGCGCCCCAGCATCACGCTGCGCTCGCTGCCCCAGACAGCGCCAGCGACGGTAAAATGTCCAATCAGCAAGCGCGGCGTATCCGCACCCGCCAGCGCATCCGCCTGCCGGCTCAAATCTTGCAGCAGGTGATGCAATCTGTTCTGCAATTCGTCATCCTGCTGGTCAATGGTCATCCCGCTTGTGCGGACGTTCTCCATGATACGCGCCCGAATCGGATAGGGCGCCGCCGCGACAACCACATCGCCGCGGCGGGTCGCCAGCCGCTTGACCTCATAATCCTGCGCTACCCAGACATCCGGCACATCCAGCGTCTCATAAATCTCGACGGTCGATGCCTTGACCGCGTTAATCGGCAGGTCATGGTTGCCCACCAGCAGGACCGTCGGCGCTGTCCGCGACAAATCGCGGATGCGATGCGCGAACTCCCGCTGGTGGGTCTGGTTGGGGCTGCGGGTCTTGAAGGCATCGCCGGCAAAGATGACCAAATCGACATCGCCCTCGCGGGCATAGGCAATCATATCGTCCATGCGATGCAAAAAATCGACGACGCGGCTGCTGACACCGGAATTGGGGTCGGTTTTGCCATAGCTTTCGATGCCGATATGCACATCGGCAAAATGCAGAACGCGAATGGGGTCTTTCATGGGCTTCACCTTCCTCTTCGCTCAAAGGGGGCTAGGCGCCAGGGCGATGGTCTTCGTCGCCGGTGCCGACTGGCTCGTTGGTGGTGGTGACGCTCGTCCACTGCGGATTATCGCCGCGCAGATGCCCGAAAATCGGCTTTTCGTTGCGCAGGATGTCAACAAAGGCGTGGATGTCACCGATGGACATAAAAATCGCCCCCAGGTTGCTGTCAATATCCACCTGCGGCGCGGGGATGTCGCTGTCTTCCGCCAGAAAATAAACATCCAGGCGATAGCCTTCCTTGTTGGCTGTTCCCACGCCCGAGCAGCGCACCAGTCCCCGAATCCGCGCGGTGACGCCAGCGAATTCGCGCTCTTCCAACTAGCGCCAAATCACCATATACCTCCTGATTTCGAACACAGCCACCCGCCGCTCGGACATATTTCGCCCTTCCCGCTTCAAATTTTTCAATCAAGCCACACTATTATAATTATAGCGATGCGCTCAAGAGCAGTGTATCCTTTTTGTCTGAAACAGGGCAATCGCCCCCTGATTTGACATTGGAAACCGCAGGTGTTAAACTCTCAAGCGATGGGAGGTTTCCATTGGTTAATCGATTCAAATCTATTTTAAGGAGGCAGTTAATTATGAATTTGCAAAAGGCATCGCGTTTGTTCGTTAGCGTCGTTCTGTTCGCCGCCTGCGTCGTGTTGGCTTTGCTTTCCCAGGCACAGTCGGGGGGGCAGACCCTAGACCCAGCACCCAATAAATGCCACACCGAATGGGACTTCTGCAATGCCGGCAGTGAAGCCGAAAATGCCTACCACTGGCGACTGGGATGGTGCGTCGCCGCCGTCGAGAGTGGCGCGGCATCAGTATCGGTGAGCGCCTGTATGGGGCAGGAAGAGGGAACCGTCTCTTATCCCCGTTCGTTATCCTCATCATCCGCTTCAGCAGTTTCGTCCATGCCCGAAGGCGCACAGCCCAACAAATGCTACACCGAATGGGATTTCTGCAACTCGGGCACCGAAGCCGAAAATGCCTATTTCTGGCGGCTGGGCTGGTACAGCGCGGCTGAAGAGCAGGGCGAGGTGTCGGTATCGCTGTATGAGTTTATGGGCGGACAAGCGCCAACAGCAGTGCCAACAAGAGGAGGTCCGCGGCCTGAGGTGTCGCCGGATTCGCCGTGGTCAAGAGAGATCTGCTGGGCTATGGGGCTGGGATCGAGATGTGGCTGGTATGTAACTAATCCGCCCGGTATGCACTGCGTTGATCGGGCAACCGCGCCGCCATACGGGTGTATCAGGCATGATGTCCCCGGGCCGCTTGTCCTTAACCTTACCGCTACTGCCAATGCTATTGCGACTAATAT
>DAOUKA010000360.1:0-2755 GCA_034421915.1 Anaerolineae bacterium | reverse complement strand
ATCACTGGCGCAGGAACTCTATCCCGACAAATTCGCCTAGAGACATCATGGGACAGCACATCAGCCTGAAACAGGCAATCCGACAGCGGCGGCGGCTGCGCCAAGCGGGCAAGACCCTCGTCTTTACCAACGGGCATTTTGATTTGCTGCATGTCGGCCATCTCGATTATCTGGAGAAGGCGCGTGCTTTGGGCGATGCGCTCTTTCTCGGCTTGAACGGGGATGCCTCATCCGCCCGGCTCAAAGGCGCCGGCCGCCCGATTGTACCCGCCAGCGAACGAGCGCGGCTGCTGGCGGCGCTGCTCCCGATTACGGCTGTCATCACCTTCGAAGACGATACCGCCGCCGCCCTGCTGCGGGCGCTCGAACCCGAGATTTATGTCAAAGGGGGGGATTATGCCCGCAAGCCCCTGCCAGAAGCCCCAACCGTCGCCGCCTACGGCGGGCGCATCGAGTTGATTGACTGCCTGCCAGAACACAGCACAACCGCGCTCATCCAGCGCATCCGCGCCTTGCCCTGACGCAAAAAAGGGACACCATCGGCATCCCCCCTCGCCAGCGCACCCGTGCAGGTGAATCAGGTCAGGCGCGAGTCGTCCTGGACGTGGATATGGAAGTCGCCGCCGGCGGTCTCGCGCAAACTGTTGACGCAGCGCATCACCTGCGTGATATGCTCAAATGCGGGGATAATGACGCTGATGGTCATAAGCCACTCACCGAGCGGAAAAATGGCTCGTGAAAGAGCAGGACAAGCGCGATGAGCATAGCGATAGCGAGAATGAGGGGCGCATAATCGTCAGTCATAGTCTGCCTTTCTGATGTTTGTCGTATACCTTCAGAATGGTTTTTTCCACCGCATCGGCAGTTTGTCCCCAATGCCAAGCGCGGGTGCGCTCACGCCCCCTCTCGCCAGCGCACCCGTGCAGGTGAATCAGGTCAGGCGGTTGTAGAACTCAACCACCATCTGAATGTCAACCGGCGTCTGCACCTCGCCTTCTTCTGGCAGGCGGTCAAACGTGACGCGGTAGTTTTCCTTGTCCACAATCAGATAAGGCGGGAAATAAGCCGACTGCTGAATCCATTCCTGAATATGCACATTCTTTTTCATCTTGTCGGTCGCTTCGATGACATCACCGGGCATAACCTGATACGAAGGCAAATCCAGCCGCCGTCCGTTGACCTTGATGTGACCATGCCCGACAACCTGACGCGACGCCCAAATCGTCGCCCCCAGGCCCGCTTTATAGACAACATTGTCCAGTCGGCGTTCCAGCAGAGTTAAGAGATTGTTGCCAGTCGGTCCCGCCATCAGAGCGGCTTTCTTGTAATAATTCCGCAGCTGACGTTCACGCACATTATAGATGAAGGCCAGTTTTTGTTTCTCATCCAGCTGGAGCGCATAGTTGCTGCGCCGCCCGGAGCGAAACGATTTGTCGCGCCCGTGTTCTCCTGGGGGATAGGCGCGTTCCTCCAAAATGCGCGAGTATTTGGGGCGCGGCACCAGCAGCTCCCCGAAGCGCCGCTGTGGTTTTGCTTTTGGTCCATGATACGAAGCCATAAATAACAAACTCTCTTTCATTCGGGACATCGATGCCCCAACCCTGTCTTGATGAACCCCTGTCCGTGCCGACGGCTGCGCGGATAGAAATCGGCTGATTATACTAACCGATTTTGCCCGTATTGCTAGGGTGAGTTTCTTGCACATCAGGCATAACGCCAGCCATAAGCCTGTGCTACCATAACAGTCCCTTCGCAACAGGATGATAACGGAAAGGACTTTTGGCTGTGAGCTACGAATTTATCCTGATCGACAAGCCGGCTGATGGCGTCGGACGAGTGCGGTTCAACCGCCCGCAGGCGCTCAATGCACTCAATTCGCCTTTGCTGGACGAAGTTATGGATGCCCTGCTGACCTTCAATGCCGACGAGCGCATCGGCGCGCTGATACTCACCGGCAGCGACAGGGCATTCGCCGCCGGCGCCGACATCAAGGAGATGGATGCCCGAATCCATCTGGACATGATGACCGTTGACCGCTTCGATTTCAGACGGGTCAGCAAACCGATGATCGCGGCGGTATCCGGCTATGCGCTCGGCGGCGGCTGCGAAATCGCCCTGAGTTGCGATATGATTGTCGCCTCGGAAACCGCCCTCTTTGGCCAGCCGGAGATAAACCTGGGCATTATCCCCGGTGGCGGCGCCACCCAGCGCCTGACCCATGCGGTCGGCAAAGCCCTGGCCATGGAAATCATGCTGACCGACCGCAGGCTCTCGGCGCAGGAGGCTTTGCAGTATGGCTTGGTCAATCGAGTGGCGCCGCTCGACCAATATATGGATGTCGCCATCCAAATCGCGCGCCAAGCCGCCAGCAGGTCACAAATCGCCATCAGGCTGACCAAAGAAGCCATCAACAAGGCCTACGAGATGCCCCTGAGCCAAGGGCTGGAATTTGAAAGACGCAATTTTTACCTCGCCTTTGGCTCGGAAGACAAAACCGAAGGGATGCGCGCCTTTATCGAAAAGCGAAAAGCGGCATGGAAAAACCGCTAAGCCTGACCCTGCTCTATACATCCAATATCCGCGGCGATATCCGTATGCTGCCGCGCCTCTATACCTTGATGCAGCGTTTGAAGCCCGCCCGGCGGCAGGGCAGCCTGCTGCTTGACCTTGGCCATGCCTGCGCCGATGAGGTCTGGCACTGTCGGCTGACCCAGGGCCGCTCGACCCTGATTGTGCTGGATGGCATGGGTTATCA
>DAOUKA010000359.1:0-1652 GCA_034421915.1 Anaerolineae bacterium | reverse complement strand
GTGCCTGTTCAAAACTCACCGAGTTTTGAACAGTTTGAACAGGTGAGTGCAAAGTTTTGAACAAGTATGACGATTATTACAGAGTTTTGAACAGGTTTTGAACAGATTCAGCCTACCTGTTCAAAACTTTGAACAGGCTGGAGCCGACTTTCTGCGATGGTTCGCTAAGTCGATTTGGGATATATTCAGGGCGAAATTTGGGATATTTGGGATATTCGATTCCGAAGCGCCAGCAAAATAACCATGCCAATTCGGCGGCTTCCATATAGAATTATAGCCATCGGCAGATAACAGGGGACAAAGGATTTTCGACAATGAGTGAGATAAGGTTATCGTGTCGCACGGTCGTTTTTCTGGTGCTGGCAGCGGTTGTTGTGGGCATCGCGGGCGGCATCTTGGGCTGGATTTGGGTCACGGGCGGTGAGGGTGAAGCCAGCCGATCGGTTGAGGAGGCGCTTGCCGAACGTGAGGCGAATAATGCCGAGATGATAGCAGCCGTCAATGCGGCGCTTGCGGATGCCGCCGCGACCATCATCCCGGCGGCGGTCAATACGGCAGTCGCCGCTGTGGCTGATGCAGTGATGGTTGCAAGTGAAAGCGAGCCGGTCGAATTCGCTATCGTATCAGCCGAAAGCCAGGCGACCTTTACGCTGGAAGAAGATTTGCGCGGCAGCCGCACCACAGTGGTCGGCTCAACCCGCGATGTCGGCGGCAGCATGATGGTCAATTTGGAGAATCCAAGCGCATCGTCCATTGGGACGATTGTGGTCAACGCACGCACCCTGGAGACGGACAACAGTTTCCGCAACCGCGCCCTGCGCAGCGACATCCTCAAGTCGGCGCAGGATGCCTATGAGTTTATCTTCTTTGAGCCGCGCTCGCTAAGCAATTTCTCGGCCGAGTCGGTCAGCGTGGGCGATACCCTGAGCTTTGACATCACGGGGGATTTGAGCATTGCGGACGTGACGCGGAGCGTCACCTTTGCTGCCAGCGTCACCCTGGAGAGCGAGACGCGCATCCGCGGCAGCGCCAGCGCCAATGTCCTCTATGCCGATTACAATCTGGTCATCCCGCAAGTGCCATCAGTCGCCAATGTGACCGACGACGTCGACCTTGCCATCCATTTTGTGGCGGCTGCGAGCGGGTAAGCTGTATAGACTGCGGAAAAGAAATATGCCCAGAAAACTTTATGTGACCGAGCCGCGGGTGATCAACAGCGTGGCTTCGCGCAGCGGCTCGCTCCCGTATATCGAAGTCGCCACCACCAACCGCAACAAACTGGAGGAGTTTCGTCGTATGTTGTCGGGTTATGAAGTCGTCGGCAAAAAACTCGATATTGAGGAAATCCAAAGCCTTGACCCCTATAAAGTCGCCCGATTCAAAGCCATCGAAGCCTACAAGGCGAATGAGTACAACCCGATTCTGGTAGAGGAGACCTCGCTGTCCCTGCGCGGCCTGGGCGGCCGTCCGGGGACGTATATCAAGGATTTTGCCGAAGATATTGAGATGCGGCGCATGATTGTCGAAAGCTGGCTGCGGGGGCGGGACCGCGCGGCGCTGGCAAAAATCCTGATTGCGGTTTTTGATGGCAGCCAAGTGCATATCCGCGAGGGCAAGACCGAAGGCACTATTGCCGACTGTCTGCGCGGCGC
>DAOUKA010000358.1:0-3242 GCA_034421915.1 Anaerolineae bacterium | reverse complement strand
TGCTGCTGGTCAGCTTGATCTTGCAAGTCGCGTATCTGCTGCGGCGGCGCAAGCTCCTTCAAATGCGCATAGGCGATGCCCAGTTCCTTTAGTTTTGCTTGCAAATAGCTGCTGTTGACGAACTTGTATCTCGCGCCGCGCATCCCGCGCCGCGCCCGAATATCGATAAAGAGATCGATCTTGTTGTCTTTAAGCTTTTTGAAAAACTCGTGTTCCGTGAAGCCGTAGACGCCGACCGTGAAAATTTTTGTGGGCAGTTTTGCTTTCATTGAATGCGCCTCAAAACAATTTCAGGTCGAGCTGGCGCGGCTTGGCTTCCGCCTCAAGTTCAGCATGCTCTTTGCGCTTGCCAGTTTTATCAATATGCACCACTGCAAAATTTACATCCTTCGCCAAGGTTGCCCCCACCACATATTTGCGATGACAATCATTCTCGTCTTTCTCGCTGCACATGATGGCAACGCGCTGCTTCCGCGCCAAAGCCTTCAGGCGTGCTATCCCGTGCTGATACCATTCCCGTTCCTCGCAGCGCTTGGCATTCAGCTTGCCATCCACAAAGCAGTCATCGTCATCTGGTCGCCCGCCCAGCGATTTCAGCCACTCATAAGCAATGCCTTTTTCGTTCAATTTTCTACGCAGCGCATCTTTGCGAAAATCTGCATAGTATCCCGAATACGGCACGGTACGCACATCGACCAACAGCTTAATATGATAGCGTGCCAGCAGCTTAAAGAATTCGTCGGCTGTACGGCCGCCATAGCCAATCGTAAAAATTTCGCGCATTCAGGGCCTCCTAGCGAATTCGCCAGTCAAAGGGGGTGAGGAACTGCGCCCGCCCCGTCATCATCTCGATATTGTCGACCACATATTTTGCCAGCGCGGCCGGGTTCTTTTCCGCCAGCTGGACGCCGACGGGCTTGCCCTTGCCGCGCACCAGCACGAAAGGCGCGGTCGGCGGCAGCTTCGCCAGTTCACGCGCTTTGCTGATGGCGCCGTGCAGATTGCCGATTTCGTCGACCAGCCCATTGTTCAGCGCCTGCTCGCCGGTAAAGACCCGGCCGCCGCCGATGGCATCGATGTCTGCGCTGGTTTGGCCGCGGCTGTCGGCGACGCGCGTCAAAAATCGGGCGTAGATATGTTCGATGCTGCTGCGGACAATCTGGCGCTGGGCGTCGCTGAATTTGCTTTCGCTGGCGTTCATATCCGCATTATCGCCGCGCAGATAAGAAAAGGCGTTAAAGCGCAGCTTCCTGAGCAAATCACTGTTGACCAATTTGCCCATAATCACCCCAATCGGGCCGGTAATCGTGCCGGCCTGGGCGGTTATCCAGTGCGCTGGCGTGGCGATATAATAGCCGCCCGAAGCCGCCACACCGCCCATAAACACCACTAGCGGACGGGATTTGGCGAATTCCTCCAGCGCGGATGCCATAGATTCGGAGGCAGTCGCCGAGCCGCCGCCACTATCGATATAAAGCACCAGCGCGGCGCAGTCGGGGTCTTTCATCAGGCCGCGCACCTGCTGATTGAGGGTGATGTCGCCCAGCCGCTCGCCGCCGACAAAGGGGACTGGAATCGGCAGATCGCTCGGCGGGCTGGCGCTTTCGCCATCCACAATCAACCCGCCGGCATAAATCACAGCGACATACTTCTGGGCGAAATCACACGCGGGCAGATAAATCTGCTGATTGGCTTCTTCCCACAGCGTAATTTTGGTGATGCCCAGATATTCGACCAGACGTTCCTCGTTCATAATGCCGTCGATATAACCTTTTTCGAGGGCGTCCGCGCCCAGGTGAATGGCCTGGTTAATCATTTGTCTGACGGCATTCGGCTTCATCTTGCGGGTGGAGGCGATGCCGTCCAGGAGCATATCAAAGGTGGAATCGAGCAGCCAGTTGGTTTGTTCGCGCCCTTCGTCGGAGGGTTCGGTGCGGGTGAGGCTGTCGGCGGCGCCTTTGTAAGGCGAAATGGCGACCGCATCGAATTGCAGGCCGACCGCTTCCAGCCCCGCTTTCAGAAACACCTGCTGGCTGAACAGACCGGAGGTTTCCAACATGCCGCCGGGCGGCAGCAGGATTTCATCGCAGGCGCTGGCGACATAATAATCCAGCGTGCGATAGCCGGGCGCATAACTCAAGGCGCGTTTGCCTTTTTCCCGCAGGCGTGCGATGGCATCGCGCATCGTTTGCAGGTCGGCCATGCTGGCGGACAGGCCGCGGAAGTAGAGGATGACTCCGATGGGGCGCGGGTCATCGCCAATCCGTTCCAGCGCGGCCACAAATTCCAGCAGGCTCATCGGCGGCGGGCCCAGCACCTGGCGCTGAATCAGGCTGCGCTCGGCTGGCACTGGCGCGAACTGCGATGGGACCTTGATCATCACATAATCCAGCGCTTTATAACGCTGGCGCTGCATATTGAGCAGATTGACGCTGACTTGCTGGAACAATCGGGCTGTTTTGGACATGGTGCTTATCCCCTCTCTGTCTTTGGTGTGTTGATGATTAAGAAACAGGTCAAATCCTGTCGCCGAGCCGCCGGATATGCTCAATCGTCTGGGCGATGCCTTCTGCCAGAGGCGTCTCGTAGACCGCGGCGAAGCGCGCCTTGAGTGCGCTGTCGTCAAAGCCGGCCGGGAAGGGCAGGGGGTTATCCGCCACCTCGATTTGGGCATCGGGCAGGATGTCTTTGGCGATGTCCACAAATTGGGATACGGCGGCGGGCGGCTGCCCCATATTGAAGGCGCAAGCGCCATCGAGCGGCTGTTCCGCCGCCAGAATAAATTGTCGGGCGACATCGGGCGCAAAATGAAACTGCATAAGGCCGCTGAAGGCAATCGCATAAGGCTGCCCTTTGACGGCTGATACCAGCGCATGGGTCGGTTCGCTGGTCATGCCCTGATCGCGCCCGACCCCGTAGACTGTGTAGGGGCGCAGGCAGGTGCTGGATAGGCCGTCATCGTGGAAATAGACCTGCGCTGTTTTTTCGTTGCAGACCTTGTAGACGCCATAGAGTGTGCGAGGGGCTTGGGGCGCATCATTGGCGATGAGGCCGGGGGGGTAATCTTCCGGCGGGCCATAGACGCCAATCGACGAGGCGTAGGCGATATGCCCGATGTCGTTTTCACGGGCGGCCTCGAATATGTTGACCGTGCCGGTCACGTTGACGGCGGCGCCCAGCGCCGGATTGGCGCGGCACATCGGCACCTGCAAGGCGGCCAGATGAATGACGCGGGTGATGCC
>DAOUKA010000357.1:0-20037 GCA_034421915.1 Anaerolineae bacterium | reverse complement strand
GCCGATGCCGCGCTTCTTGCGTCCGACAAACAAGATGCCCGCATGTTCAATATCAGTCTTAGCCAGTTGAACGAAATCCGTGTCAAAAGTACACAGGATACGTCCTTCCTCAGCAGCATATTGCAGTAGCACAAAGTCATCTTCACCAAGTCGGCCGCTATCGCGGACGGTGGTCGCATCTATGCCACGCCTCACCAGCTGCGCCGCAACTTCAACGTGCATGTTTTCGTCAAGCAGAAAGCGGATTGTTGAGTCGCTCAACGCCTTTCGCCTCTAACTGCTCTTCAAAGTGAACATCTTCGAGGATGTCCGCTTCAATCTCATCCTTGTGCAGGTGATAATAGGCCAAGGCGGCATAGACCTCTTCCATTTTGAGTACGTAACCCGCAGCAACTTGCTCAGGCGTGCGTTTGCCATAGCGCATTTCCAGCACGATGTCTTTCACGCGCAAGCCAGTGCCGACGATGCAAGGCCGTCCGCCGCGTACCTTCGGGTCGCGATAAATAAGATTGATGCTTTCTATGGTTCGCATGGTCATCTCCATGTTGGGCGACTTAAGCAAGTCATATTTGTCCTTAGACACAAATGTTACACAGCTAAACGGGCATGTTCCTTACCACAGCGTTCCAAAGCACGCTGCGCAGTGCGGACGTTGATTTTGGGCGCAACATCCTGATAAAATTGCGCGGCAAGCTGTTCCACCGCCACTTGGCCGCTGGCGGAGCTATCGTCAAAATCAAAGACATAATTGGTAGCATCAAGGCCTTCAATCGGTTCCAATGTAATTTCGACCACATTTTCGCGCCGAACCCGCTCCAGTTTTCGGCGGCGTTTGTCGGCTGCTTTGGCGCGGTCAGCCTCCCCAGCGCGGGTATAATAATCGTTCAGGCGCGATTCCAGTCCAATCGCATGGCTCAGGATGGCGCCAAAGGTATTCAGTGATGGCATAGCGACCTTCTTTAGATAAACAAACTCGTTCGCGCAAAGCGAATAGGTCGAGTATATTGTGTAAGCACAGGAGTTCTGTTCGCTCCCGCCGAGCGGGCTATACCCAGCGCTCAATCACGATTTTGCGTTCAGTGTAAAATTCAATCGAATCCATCCCCTGCCCGTGCAAATCCCCGAAGAATGAGTCTTTCTGGCCGCCAAAGGGGAAGGATGCCGAGGGCGCGGCGACGCCGATATTGACGCCAATGTTGCCGGCTTTGACATTGTATTTGAACTCTCGCGCCTGCTTGCCATTGTTGGTGAAGATGCTGGCGGCGTTGCCATAACGGCTCTGATTGATAATCTCGACCGCTTCGTCGAAGTCATCGGCTTTCATCAATGCCAGCACCGGCCCAAAGACCTCTTCGGTTGCCATCATGGTCTCTGGCTGGACATTGGCAATCAAGGTCGGGCCAACCCATGAACCCTGTTCATAGCCGTCGACGCTGAAATTGCGCCCGTCCACGACCACTTCAGCGCCTTCATCGGCGCTTTGCGCAATCATGGATTCGATGCGTTCCTTGGCGGTGTCACTGATGACCGTACCCATTTGGGTGGTTTCATCGAGGCCATAACCTACCTTGAGGTTGGCGACCTGTCTGGCGAGTTCATCCTTGAGCGGCTCGTAGGCATCGCTAACACCGACCGCCACCGCCGCCGCCAGACAGCGCTGTCCGGCGCATCCGTAGGCAGCCCCGAGGATATTCTTGACGCTGGCTTCCAGGTTGGCATCTGGCATGACAGCAATGTAATTCTTGGCGCCGCCCTGTGCCTGGACACGCTTGCCATTGCGGGTGCAGGTTTCATAGATAATTTTCGCCACAGTGCTTGACCCAACAAAGGAGACGCCAGTAACATCCGGATGTTCCATCAGCGCAGCTGCCGCCGGGACGCCGCCGTTGACTAGGTTGACAACGCCTTCGGGCAGGTCAAGTTCATCCAGCATTTCAAACAGATATTCGGTGCTGAGCGGGGTTTGCGGCGATGGCTTTAAGATAAAGGTGTTGCCGCAAGCGATAGCTGTGGGCAAGAACCAGAGCGGCACCATAAACGGAAAGTTAAAGGGCGTAATCGCCGCAAAGACGCCGGCGGGCTGCCGCACCGTTGTTTCGTCGATGCCGGAACTGATGTCTTCCAGGCCATCGCTGCGCATCAAGACCGGCACACTGATGGCAAAGTCAATGCTTTCAATGCCGCGGCGCACCTCGCCCCGCGCCTCATCCAGCGCTTTGCCGTGTTCCTCGACGACAATCTGCGAGACAGCCTCAAAGTTTTCTTCGACCAAGACTTTGAAATGGTGCATATACTGCGCCCGATTCAGCACCGGTGTACTGCGCCATTCTTCAAAAGCTGCCTTGGCGGCTTGCACTGCTTGCGCGACATCGCTCGGCATTGAATCAGGGCAAGTCGCCAATAATTCACAAGTTGCCGGATTATGAACCGGAATGAGCTCGGAAGCGCTCGATTCGAGCCATTCGCCGTTAATATAATTCTTGATTGTCCTGCTCATCAATCTCTCCTTAATTGCACTGCGGCATCTCGCTGTCGGTATCATCATAGTAAAACCCAGGAAAACTTGGGTACAATCCAACCTTATTGTACAATGCAAGCAAAACATTGTGTAGAGTTGGGCTATCATTGCCTGGAACGGGAGAATCTGGATGACAATCTCGGCTGAAGTTTTGGAACGCTACAAAAAAGTGATGTTTCCGGCGGCGGCCCCCTATCATGGCGACAATCCGCTTGTGGTTGACCATGCCAAAGACCAATACATCTGGGATATGGATGGCAAGCGCTATCTGGACTTTTTTGGCGGCATACTGACGGTTTCGGTGGGTCATTGCAACGACGAGATTACTGAACGCACCATCGCGCAATTACAGCGAGTGCAGCATACCTCAACCATTTACGTCAATGAAATCATGGTGCGCCTGGCGGAAAAGATTACCGAACTCGCCCCTGGGCGGCTGCAAAAATGTTTCTTTACCAACAGCGGCACCGAAGCCAACGAGACCGCCGTGCTGGCGGCACGGATGTACACCGGAGTGCCGACCGTGATTACCCTGCGCCACGCCTATTCGGGACGTTCGCTGCTTGCTATGAGCCTGACCGCGCATGGCGCCTGGCGTCTGGGCGGCGTGGTTGACCCCTATGTCAAGCATGTCCGCAATCCCTATACCTTTCGGGCGCCGGCGAGTTTAAGTCCAGAGCAAGTGGTGGAGCTTTGCGTGCAAGATTTGGAAGAGACGATTGCGACTACGACCGAGGGGCGCATCGCCGCTTTCATGGCTGAACCGATTCAGGGGGTTGGCGGCTTTATCGTGCCGCCCAAGGATTACTTCGAGCGCATCATGCCGATTGTCAAGGCGGCGGGCGGCGTTTTCATTTCGGATGAAGTTCAGACTGGCTGGGGGCGGACGGGCGGCAAGTGGTTCGGCATTGAGCACTGGGGCGTGGAGCCGGATATGATGACCTTTGCCAAAGGCATGGGCAACGGCACACCGATTGGCTGTACCCTTGCCACGCCCGAAATTGCCGATGCCGTCAAGGGTTTGACCTTCTCCACCTTTGGCGGCAACCCGGTGACGATGGCAACGACCCTGGCGAGCCTTGAATATATGGAAGCGCATCATCTGCCGCAGAACTGCGCCGTGCAGGGCGCTCGCATGGCGGAAAAACTGGAGGAATACGCCGCGGAATTCCCCATTATTGGCGAGGTGCGCGGGATGGGATTGATGCAGGCGATTGAAATCGTGACACCTGGCAGCATTCAGCCGGACGCCGCCCGCACGGCTGCCTTTGTCGATACCTGCAAAGATATGGGGCTGCTCCTGGGCAAGGGCGGGTTATATGGCAATGTCGTCCGAATTGCGCCACATCTGAACGTTTCGGCCGAAGATATGGACATAGCTATGGATATTGTTGGCAGGGCGCTGGTTGAGGTTTCTCAAACATAAACGGCATTTCTGGAGGGTGTCATTTGCCTGCGGCGACAGCAAAAAATGCGTTTTATCTATTGCAGAGACCGATTCTGCTTGGCTTGACCCTGCTGGCTTTGGCCTTGGTTTTGAGCTTGCTGACGACTTTTCAGGGCATAAGTTTGGATGATGACTTGCTGGTCGAATCAACTTTGGGACAACTGGTGCTCTGGATGGCGGAGCAGAGCGGCAATGAACCTGAAGACATCTCATCGCCGCTGGCGCAGTATGCTGACCATTGGGCGAATGAACTGGGTGCTGAAGAGCTTGACCCGACGCTACTGTTAAACAGTATGCGCAGTGTCATCGTCATCTGGTGTGGGCTGTTTGCGTGTTTGCTGCTGCTTGCCTTGCTGACCTTATGGATGCGCCCGTCTCGGAGTCAGGCGATTTTTTTTGTGAGCCTGCTGCTATTGGATGTCATGCTGTTTATTATCCCGACAGTCGGTGGCAGCCAGGACCTAATGCAGGGGCAGGTGCTTTGGCTTTGCCTGACCTTGTTCGTCGCCTTCATCGGCTTGAACCTGCTGCGGATTCGCCTGACGCTGGCGCGAATGGTCTTTTTTGTGGCGCTGCTCCTGCTGGCTGCTCTTCTTTATTCCCCCTTGACTGCGCACGGAATCAACACGTTTTCGCTTATCTTGTGTGCCATATTGACCCTGCTGGCTGCCTTGCTGACAGCGCCGGGTAAAATCAGCCGTGTGTTCGGCTTTTTTGTCGCCCTGTCGGTATTGATGCTCATCTGGGAAAGCGGCAAGGCCTTTGCCGATGCCATCCAGTACAAAATCGTTCTTCCACAGGCAAGCTGGACTTATGAGACGCTGCCAAGCCTAGATGATGCACTGGCGGCGCTGGCGGCTGGCGAGGTCGATTATGTGATTGCCGACCGCAAAGACCTCGATGACTGGATGCCGCCGCATCCGTCCAGGGACAAAGGCGAAGCTGAAGAACTGGCATGGGAAAATCTGCGCTATCTGGCTAATCTGGATCGTGCGGAGGGGTTGGGACCCCTGCCGATTCTGCCCGCGTTTCCGGGGCGCTTGAGCGTTGCCCTGCGTGCCGCTGAAGCCGAGCAGGTGAATGCGGTAAGGGATATTTTCGGGCGAGATGTGGCGACGGTCGCCGGGGAATTTGCTGACACGAAGTTCCTGCCGACTCCCCGCAGCCTGGTTTTGTTCGATCTGAAAATCCTCAACGATTTGAATCTGCCGCATTTGCAGATGATTGCCGAGGCTTTCTTGCAGCCGGCACGGCGCAATGGTGAATGGCTGCTGCTGCGGATTCTTGGCGATGCCGGCTTGTACACTTTCAGCGAGGCGATTTACGGTTTCATCTTTGGGGCGCTGCTCGGATTTGTGCTGGGTGCTGTTTTTGCCCATTCGCCCTTGATGGAGCGCGGCTTGCTGCCGTATGTGGTTGCCTCTCAGACCGTGCCTATCCTGGCGATTGCGCCCATGGTGGTCATCTGGCTGGGCGCGAGCCAGCTGTCGGTGGCGGTGATTGCCGCCTATCTCACATTCTTTCCGGTGACGATTAACACCCTGCGCGGGTTGCAATCGCCCGATGTCGCCCAAATCGAATTGATGCGTTCGTATGCCTCGACGCGGTGGACGATGATGTGGAAGCTGCGCTTCCCGGCAGCGCTGCCTTATATTTTTACCGCGCTTAAAGTGTCGGCGACGGCGAGTGTGGTCGGCGCTATTATTGGCGAACTGCCTTCTGGCATCGGTGTCGGGCTAGGGCGGGCGATACTCGATTTCAGTTCGGATTACAGCCTGATTTCGACTCCCAAATTATGGGCATCGATTGTGATGGCGGCAGCTGTCGGGATTCTGTTTTTTTTGTCGGTCAATGTTGCCGAGCGCCTGGTCTTGCGGCGTCATATCCACACAGCAGATTAAGGCAAAAGTGATTTATGGCATCAGAGAACAAGGACATTGCCATTTCCATGCAAGCGGTCAACAAGATCTTTAATCCGGGAACGGAAGAAGAGGTGACCGCGCTGCAAGATATTCACCTTGAGGTTGAGGCGGGGGAGTTCATCTCTCTGATTGGCCCTTCGGGCTGTGGCAAGTCCACGCTGATGCGGCTGGTGGGCGACTTGCTGCAGCCAAGCTCTGGCGAACTTGTCATTAGCGGGAAAAGCCCAAAGCAGGCTCGTCTCGACCGCGATTATGGCATGGTCTTTCAAGCGCCGACCCTCTATGAATGGCGCAGCGTCGCCAAAAATGTGCAGCTGCCGCTGGAGGTGATGGGCTATTCCAAATCGGCACGGCAGCAGCGCGCCGCCGAAATGCTGGAACTGGTCGAATTGGGTCAGTTTGCCAATCATTATCCCTGGCAGCTGTCGGGGGGCATGCAACAGCGCGTATCGATTGCGCGGGCGCTGGCATTTGAACCTGCGATTTTGTTAATGGATGAGCCATTTGGTGCGCTGGATGAATTCACCCGCGAGCGCATGAATCTGGAATTATTGAAGATTTGGGGGCATACCGGGGTCACGATTATTTTTGTGACCCACAGCATTGCCGAAGCGGTTTTTCTGTCGGGGCGCATTGTGGTCATGTCGCCGCGTCCAGGACGCATCACCGAAGTTGTCGTCAATAACCTGCCTTATCCACGCGACTTCAAAACCCGTCAAGACTCGACTTATTATCAGCGTGTGGCGGAAGTTCGTGAACTGCTGCGGGATGCGCATGAGGTGTAAGCATGGCGCTTGGCAAGATAAAAAATGATGAGGGCTTGTCATTGACTGCAGGCATCAGTCGCGGGCTGGTCTATTATTTCCCGACGATAGCGATTGCGCTTGGCGTTATTCTGCTCTGGGAGTTGCTGGTGGTCGCTTTGGACATCCAGCAGTTTTTGCTGCCCAAACCCTCGGCAATTTTTGCCGAATTTATGTTACAGGTGGAGTTGTGGCTGGCGCCCGACCAAAGTTCGCTGCTGTTTGATGCCAGTGGGGCAACCTTCTGGGAAGCGATTGGCGGCCTCGTTATTGGCTGTGGCGCTGGCATCCTGGTGGCGCTGATGACGGCACGCTGGACGATTGTCAGCGAAGCCACGATGCCCTTTGCGATTGCCGCCAATTCCGTGCCGATTATCGCTTTCGCGCCGATTATGAACAACTGGTTCGGCTTGACTAATCCGGCCTCCAAGATGGCGATTGTGGCGATTATCGTCTTCTTCCCGACCATGATTAACACCGTGCGCGGCCTGACTTTGGTGGATGCCCAACAGCTGGAATTGATGCACTCGTATGCCGCCAAACCCTTCAAGATCATGTTCAGCCTGCGCATTCCCAACGCTTTGCCCTATATCTTCAGCGCCCTGCGCGTTGCCAGCGCCCTCAGCCTGATTGGGGCGGTCGTGGCGGAATTCTTTGGCGGGCCACGCGCCACCCTGGGCGTCTATATCACCCAGGAAGCCTCGGCATTTGATTTTGCCAAGGCCTGGACAGCCATCATCATGGCATCCTTGATGGGCATTTTCTTGTATCTGCTGGTGCTGGTGCTGGAACGGCGTCTGATGCCCTGGCATGTATCGTTTCGGGAAGCGGACTAGGCGCTTTATCTGTGCGAATTGCTTGATGTTTTTTACGCTCAATTTGTAATTGGGGTATAATCATGGGTAGCGTGGTTTTTAATTTTATTTGAGTGAACGGAGGCTGTCTGTTATGCGTAAAGTATTAGGTTTATCTATCGTTCTCGTTTTACTGTTGGGTGTTTTTTCTGTCGGCTTCGGGGCGGCACAGGGTGAAGGCATGGTTTCGGTGAGCTTGCAGCTGCAGTGGGTGGCGCAATCCCAGTTTGCCGGTTATTTTGCTGCCCATGACCTTGGGTTTTATGAAGAGGAAGGCTTGGATGTCACCATTCTTGAGGGTGCCGTCGAAATTGTGCCGCAGCAGGTTGTTGCCTCGGGTGGCGCCGAATTTGGGCTGGCATGGGTGCCAAAAGTGCTAGAATCCAACGAGCGCGGGGTGAATCTGGTGAATATCGCTCAGGTTTTCCAACGCAGTGGGACCTTGGAAGTATCTTTTGTGGATACAGGTATCGAATCGGTTGAGGATTTCCGCGGGATGCGTATCGGTACTTGGGGGTTTGGCAACGAACACGAACTCTTTGCCGCCATGCGTGCAGTTGGCATTGACCCCAACAACGCTGATGATGTAACTATCGTTCAGCAGCCCTTTGATATGTCGTTGCTTCTTAATGGAGAGGTGGATGCTGCCGAGGCGATGACTTACAACGAATATGCCCAGGTATTGGAGCAAATCAATCCGGATACGGGCGAACTGTATCAGCCCGAAGACCTGAATGTCATTGACTTCAATGATGTCGGCACGGCGATGCTGCAAGACCATGTCTTTGTCAATGCTGACTGGCTGGCAGAAGAAGGCAACGAAGACCTCGCTGTCGCTTTCCTCAAAGCCAGTTTCCGCGGCTGGATTTATTGTCGTGACAATCCGGATGAATGTGTTGAAATCGTCCTGGATAACGGCTCGACCTTGGGCGAAAGCCATCAAACCTGGCAGTTGAATGAAATCAGCAAGTTGATTTGGCCCTCGCCTGAGGGGATTGGCATCATGGACGAAGACCTGTGGGCGCAGACGGTTGCTGTTGCCATCGAAGGGCAGGTCATCAGTGAAGAGCCGGGCATGGATGCCTACCGCAGCGACCTGGCACAGGCGGCGCTGGACGCGCTAAGCATGGGTATGGAAGACATCGACCTCAACGGCGCTGACTGGGAACCCGTCGAGGTGACACTGCGGCCCGGTGGCGAATAGCCTGAAACAGCGAGTTTAGCCGACAGACACGCTCACAGATTGTGGGCGTGTTTTTTGGATGGACAGTTCCCACTTAAACCCAGAGCAATCGTACCAGAATTGATTTTTAAGTCATAAGAGGTCAAAAAGTGTCTTAAGGTATCCGTATATTTTGTGATGAAGCCTATGCAACCTTTTAAGACCCCTGATGATATGATTTCTATTTAGCGTGCGATTGCTCTGCTTAAATCTGGCAGTCCTCGGCAAAAGATGCTAAACTCCTCTTGGTTACACAAGTATCCGTAAGGTAAATTTATTTTCTACTTTCGTTGGAGGTCAGCATGTTTTTCAACAAACTTCGTCATATCGTAATTCTCTCTGTCGTTTGCGTTTTTCTCGTCTTGCTTGTCACGCCAAGCCTCGCTCAAGATCCTCTTGATATTGATCGGGCGCATTGGTGTGAAGGTGTGACCATTCGTTTCTTCGCTGGCGGCACCGAAGGGGATGCCTTCGCCGGTATTGTCTATCGTGGCGCACTCGCGGCAGAACGTGATTTAGGTGCCAATGTCGAATATGTCTTCTCCGGTTGGGATAGCGAGTTGATGACCCAACAACTGCGCGAAGCCGTGGCCCAGGTGCCAGATGGAATCGCAATGATGGGACACCCCGGTAACGAAGCCATTATGCCGCTTGCTGCCGAGGCTGCCGAAGCTGGCATCATTATGATGTACCAGAATGTTGATGTCGATCAAGTACGCGCCCGTTATGGAGGGGGCTATGTTGGCGCACAATTAGCATCACAGGGTCGGGCCTTGGCAGAAGAGGCGCTGCGTCAATTTGAGCTTGAAGCCGGCGATCAGGTGATTGTTCTTGCCAACTTGGCGCAACGTGAACGCGCCTTGCGCGAATTGGGTGTCTGGGAACGGCTCGAAGAAGCGGGTCTCGAAGTCATTCATGTCGATTCCCCGCCTACTTGGGCAGCCGACCCGAACCTCGGTATCCCGTCCATGGTCGCTGCAATTACCGACAATCCCGATGTGAAGCTGGTTGCTTTCTCGGGCGGGCAGACGCTTGGCAATACTCAGACTTACTTGGAAGCCGCCGGTCTCGAGGCAGGGCAGGTCAAGGCGATTGGTTTCGATACCAACGAATTCATCATGCAAGGGTTCGAGGATGACTGGATTCATCTAACTTCCGATCAACAACCTTTCTTGCAGGGTTATCTGCCGGTTCTCAGCATTTGCCAGACTGCCAAATTTGGTCTTGCGCCCTTGAATGTCGATACTGGCGCCGGCTTCATTGATGTCAGCAACTTTGAACAAGTCCGTGACCTCGCTGTTGCTGGTTATCGTTAATCCGACAAGCCTAACTTGAATGATGCGAAAGTAGGGCTGATACTTGGATCAGCCCTCTTTATTCCTGTGAGAGAGCGGGAACCCAGATGAATAGCGACTATCTGATTGAATTAAAAAGTGTCACCAAATCCTTTGGCAGTGTGAATGCGGTTGACGGAATCAGCTTTGGTGTCAAGCCGGGGGAAGTGGTTGGGCTGATTGGCGATAACGGCGCCGGCAAATCCACGCTCATCAAAATTCTGTCGGGGGTGCATCGGCCGGATAGCGGGCAAATTATCGTGCGCGGACAAGAAGTCAAAAACTGGAATGCTGCTAAATCGCGTGAAGCCGGCATCGAAACCGTCTATCAGGATCGTGCTTTGGCGCCGCAGCAGACCATTACCCGCAACATCTTTATGGGGCGCGAAATCAAGAATCGGCTGGGCATTATTGATGTTAAAAAACAATATCAGGAAGCCAATCGCCTCATGCGCGATATCGGCTTTACCTCAAAAGTCTTTGATCCGGATTCCCCGGTGGCCACCTTGTCGGGTGGCGAACGACAGGGAGTAGCGATTGCGCGTGCCTTGTATTATGACGCGGATTTGATTGTTTTGGATGAACCGACCACCGCCTTGTCCCTGATTGAAACGGCAAAAGTATTTGGCTTTGTCGAAAATGTCCGTGACCGTGGGCGGTCGATTATCTTTATCGGGCACAATATCTATCATGTTTATGATATCGCCGACCGGTTTGTGGTTTTGGATCGGGGCAAAGTGGTAATGGCCGAAGATAAATCCAATATCGCCTCCGCCGAAGCCCTGATTAAACACATGCAAAAAATCGCAGAGTTGGGGCATACTGCTGGCGGCTAAAGCGAAATTTCATTCAGGAGAATGTTGACATGGCTATTGATACACAACAGATACTTGAGACCTCTCGAAAGCAAAAAGGTCGTGACGAAGCCAGTGCATGGATAAAATGGGCGCGTAAAAACCGCCGTGCGATTACCTCCACCCTGTTTCTGATTGTCATGCTCATCGGATTCACCTTGGCGAATACCGAGGTCTTTACACAATTCAAGACCTATCGTTCGGTGATGATTGTGCTGCCGGTGTCGATATTTCTTGTGGTGCCGCTGGTGTTTGTGGTCACTGCTGGCGAGATTGACCTGTCGTTTCCATCTGTTGTGGGTCTGTCATCCTTTGCTTTTGCCTCAATTGTCGATCAGGGAGGCGATCCCCTTGTTGGCATTCTGGCGGCATTAGTGACAGGTGCGCTGCTGGGATATATCAACGGGATACTTGTCGTGCGCATCGGTTTGTCGGCACTGGTCGCCACACTCGGCATGAATTTCTTTTTGCGTGGTCTTATCAACATTCTCGTTGAAGGCTTCTCTATCGCCATTCCTGAATTGCGCGGCACATTCATCCATAGCTTGCTGACTGAGGACACCATCAAAATCTTCGGAAATCAGGGTGTACCGAATCAAATGTTGTGGGCACTGGCATTTACGGCATTAGGTGTTTTTCTGTACAACCGACACAGTTTTGGCGTCCGCGTTCATTGTGTTGGCGATAATCCGGAAAGTGCGGCAGAGATGGGCATTGATGTGAATCTGACCCGTATCCTGGTATTTGTATTTACGGGCATCGGTGCAGCGCTGGCAGGCATCTTTTCGGTGATGATTAACTTCGTGTGGTGGCCTACAACCGGCGACGGTTTATTGTTGCCGGTGCTTGCCGGTCTCTTTGTGGGCGGAACGCCGACATGGGGTGGCATCGGCACGGTATTTGGCGGCTCTGTCGGCACCTCGATTGTTGCCTTTATCGAGACCGGTGTGATTGCAGCAGGCTTGACCGGTTTCTTTACCCAATTCTTCTATGGCTTGATTATCATCCTGTCATTGATTTTTCAACGCTTCAATGGCAGTCGGGTTCGATGAAGCGCAGCCTGTTTTGCGTGAGTGTAGCCGTGAGTTTGCCAAAGAAGGTGGAAATCATAAAACAAAAGCGCGAAGATAAGCGGCGCTGTGCTGGCACTGCCATAACGCCCCGCCGCTGTCCGGTTCCTGCCTGCCAATGACACAGGCTTGCACATCCGTAATTTTCATGGGCTTGGTTTCCTATTCATTTAGATGTCCCCATATTATAGGGCGTGAAGGAGCGTCAGGCACGTTCAGCAGCAACCCAGTCCAGCGTGTTCTAAGAGAGAAAATCAAAAGACAACTACAAGAAAACCACAGAGAGCGGCTTGGCTGGGAGTAAATCTGTAATTAGTCTGGGTCCGGTGCCTAAGTGCTGGACCCGCTATTCGCGTTATCTAGCTCCACAACCTGTCGAGCGAACGCTCGCTGTCCCAGGCTGTCGATGGCTCAAAATAGCCACCGCCGCGGATTTCATCCATCCGCTCACGAACGGCTTCCTCGTTAAGCTCACCAAAGCCCAGTCCAGGCGCTTCGGGGACAGCGGCAAAGCCATCGACAATCAAGGGTTTGTCGATGCCATCAATCAAGTCGTCCCACCAGGGCAGGTCAACCGAGTGGTTCTCCAGCACATAAAAGTTCTCGGTAGCGGCGGCACAGTGGATATTGGCGAGGAAGGAGATGGGCGAGCCGGCAAAGTGCATCGCCATCGCAATCCCATCATCCTGCGCCAAATCGCCTATTTTCTTGGTTTCCATAATGCCGCCGGCTGTGGCAAGGTCGGGATGAATCACGGATACCGCTCCCGCTTCCAGCAAGGGCATGAAGCCTTCTTTGAGATAAATGTCCTCGCCGGTGCAAACCGGGGTAAGCACCGATTGCTTCAGTCGCAACCATTGCTCGGTTAGCTGCCAGGGAATCATATCCTCATACCAAGCCAGCGTGAAAGGATCCAGCGACTGTCCCAGCCGAATGCAGGATTCGAGGTTGAGATGTCCAAAATGGTCAGCAGCCAGCGGAATCTCATAACCAATCACCTCGCGCACTTGGCGCACATAATCCACCAGATATTCGATGCCAATCGAGGTAATTTGAATGCCGGTGAAGGGATGCATGATATGCTGCGATGCTAGCATGTCTGGCGGCGCACTCAACGCGCCTTCAATGCCGTCCAGCAAATCAATGCCAATATCCATCTTCAGAAATTTGAAGCCAGCCTCCATACGTTCTTTCAGACGTTCACCCATCAGCGTCCCTTCGGGCTCGGAAGGCGTATCGCAATAAATCAGGACGCGGTTGCGGAACTTGCCGCCCGCCAGTTGATAGGCAGGGACGCCGTATGCCTTGCCCGCCAAATCAAAGAGCGCCATCTCGATGCCGGAAACGCCGCCTCCTTGACGGGCATGATGCCCGAATTGCTTGATTTTGCGAAAGATTTTGTCGATATTGCAGGGATTTTCGCCAATCAGCCGCGCCTTGAGCATCAGCGCATAACTCGGGCTGGCGCCATCGCGGACCTCGCCATAACCGCTAATCCCCTGATTGGTATCCAGCCGCAGCAGCGTCGCATCAAAAGGCAAGCCTCTCAGATTGACAATCCGCATATCGGTAATCTTGAGTTCGGTCGGATGTGAATGCCTGCTGACATTCGCTTCCATGCTGGATCCGCTCATTGCCTGGTTCCTTCAGCGCCGCAAGAGTTTTCGCTGACGATAAACCGCAGCCGCTTCCCGAATAAAGACTGCGTTTTCCTTGGCATCATAATTCGCCTCCAGATAATCTGCCAGGCCTTCAAGCTCTTCATACGTGGCACGTTCCGGGCGCAGCAGTTCATAAATTTTCAGCAGTTCGTCATTGGGCACACAAGTCAGTTCAGCCGCCCGCCGAAAATTGCTTGCCAACTGCGGATAGCCGGCGTCAGCGGCAACCTGTGCCTGCTGGCGCAAGGCATGAGCATGAGGTCGCAGGTCGTCTGCCGACAGATTGCCACTGGCAATGGCCTCAGCCGTGACTTCTGACAGGGGACGTCCACTAAATGCACGTAAATCTTCGGAGGCATTTTCTCGCAAGGGGTATTGTGTCATCAATCCGGCTCCCAATCAAAACGCAATTCCAGCGGCACTTGGTCTGCCCGAACTTCATCGGTTTCGCGCCGATGCAGCAGGGCAGTTTTCACAATCAAACGCAGACGCGCTCCATTGTCAATTTTGACCGATACCGGCACGGTGGCTTTACCCTGTGCATAAAGGGCGGCATTCCTTCCAATAGCCTGATAAGTTTCCAGCCGCAGGCTGGGCGATTGCGAGAACAATTCTAGATTGTTGAGTGGCGCGAGGTCTTTTTGATGAATCACGGCTGTACCCCGTGACTGCAAGCCAATGGCGATGCCGCTGCCACTCAGCCGCGCCCCGACATAAGCAATCGCCGCGCAATCCGAACTGTGATAAACCCGCATCAGCCGCACCACTATGCCCTCGGCGGCGATGCCGCGCAGAATCGCCTTGAGTACCTCTTCATGTTCCAAGCCACCAATCGTCCGGGTCATCACGCGCCCAAAAGCCGGTCCCAGCGCCAGCACCACCTCACGCTGACTGCCTTTCACGGCTGGCCCGATTTCCACCAGGCGCGACAATGGCTCGCCCAGATGTCCGTCAATAAATCCGCCTGGCGATTTTGCCTGTGGAATCGCCTGCATCTCCTGCCAGCGCTGCCCGGTCGGACGATAGCCGCTGCCCGGTCCGACATACACATTGGGGTCGTTGATAGCGCTTTGCACCTTGAAGTTCTTGTCAAATATCGCCGCTGGCTGCAAATAATCAGCGGCAATCCGCTGACGTCCCATCTCCAGGATATTGTCAGCCACATCCTCAAAGTCGCTCTGCTGCAAGGCGCGGATGACGCTGACAAAATCCGCATCGCTGGCTATAAAGTCATCGGCCGCCTGCAAATCGAGTATAATGTCGCGTGGGGGCATGTCATCACTGCTATGTGCCACCGCGGCTGCATGGACTTCTTCGTCGCGGATGTCCGGCAGGCACAGTTCACGATAAACGGCTTGAATGGCTGTGGCGGCTTTACGCCGAATGTTTAGCGCCTCATCTTCCCGAATCGGCCTGACGCCTCCGTCAATCTGCATATCGCGTTGCAGCACATTATAATCGTCAAAATCTTCGGCATCAAAGTTGCCACCACCAAACAAATTGTCGCGCTTGGGAATCGCGCTGTAACCGGAGAAAATAAAGTCGGTGCCAGGGATAAATTGGAGCATCAGCTTTGCCGTCTTGCGGATGCTCGAATGGGATGCCAGCGCATCGTTGCCCGATGCCACTTCCAGACCTAACATCGCCGCCAGCAGGTTTTCCGCCAGTACCGCCCGCACCCCGCCGGGCAGCGCCTCGGGCAGAGCAATACATGAAATCGAGCCATTTTGCACCCCTTGGCTGCCAGCGCCCTTCACCACCAGCAGGCAGCGAGCCTCGAGGTAAAGCATTGATTTACCCTCGGCGCGTCCCATCAGTGCCTCCGAGCCGGTGCCGGAAGTAAAGCGGATTTTCACGCCGCGCGAGGCATAGACGGATGCCAGAAAGGATTTTGACCAAGGCGTATCGTCGCCATCCACAAAGGTCATCTCGGTGCCGTAAACCGACAGGGTTTCGGCATAAGTGGTCAGCCCTTTCATCGCCAGCCGCAAACCCAGCGCTTCCTCGACCGAACACTGTGTCAGGACACCCCCGCGCCCGGTTTGCGTGCCAACCAAAATCGCCAGCGCGTTCAAGGGGGCAAAGCGTGCCACCCGCACTGTTGTTTCGACTTCGGCAAAGCCGCGCAAAGCCGCTTCAGCCGCATCCGCCGCCAGCAGTGCCGGATGTTCGCGCCAGTTAGTCACATGCGCCTGATTGGCAGGCACGCGCCGGACGCGCATCTTTGCCAAGCCCATCATCATTTCCAGCACATTCATGTGTCGGATAATATCGGTAAGTTTTGCTGGGGTGCAGCCGCCAATCAGGCGGGCGATTTCGGCACGCGGCACATTAATATCTGCCAGCATCCGCGCAATCTGCTGCGAAGGCAGCGCCATCGCTTCTTCTGCCACCTCCAGATTCAGGGCATGAGAGACGATGAACAGGTCAATCGCATCAAACTCTGCCTGCGCCTTGCCATCCAGTTCCAGCACTTGTCCCGCCTTAAGCTGAATGGAAGGCTGCGGGTCATAGGGGCTATCGACGACCACCAAGCCCGCTTCTGCCCACGGCTCGACGAAGGTCTCTTTGTTGATGTTGCGTTTGGACAATAAATCAAAGCGCTTCGATTGCTCCATGCCTGCCTCTCCAACAACATCCTGACACGCTTAGGGGAAATCTAACACAGGCACGCGCATCTGTCGAATCAGGCGCAATACCTTAATGTTTAGTTTCGGAACTTCCTTGTGCATACTGCGCTCTGGTGATATTGGCTTTGGCTTGCTTATATACTGATTTTGTTATTCGCCTTGCATTTTCCTATATTGCCGCCATCGGGCTATCAAATAAAAGTGGATTAAAGATTTGCATTTCGTTTATAATAGCTATTTACTCGACACGCGCTCATTAAAAAGGAATGTCTGATGTTTGGCAAGTTGAGCTATCCAAAAACACGGACTGTAGCTGTGGCGGATGATTTTTTTGGGACAACCGTTCCTGACCCCTATCGCTGGCTGGAAGATGCCGGCCATCCCGATGTGCTGGCATGGACGCAGACACAGCACGATTTCGCGGACGAAATGCTTTCGACCTTGGCGGGTCGTGAGGCTTTTGAGCGGCGACTGAAAGAGGTCTGGAATTATCCAAAATATGGCATCCCGCGTCAACGGGGTAGCCGTCTCTTTTTTACACGGAACGATGGTTTGCAGGCGCAGCCGATCCTTTATGTTCAGGAAGGCGATGGCGAACCGCGAGTTTTGATTGACCCCAATGCCCTCAGCGATGATGGCACAGTGGCGATGGTCGATTGGCAGCCGACATCAGACGGGCGCTATCTGATGTACGCGCTCTCGGAGAGTGGGCTAGATTGGCGTACCTTCAAAGTCCGTGATGTGGCGACCGGGCAAGACCTGGATGATACGCTCGAAAATATCAAATTTTCTTCGGCTGCCTGGCGCAAGGATGGCTCTGGCTTTTATTACAGCCGCTTTCCTGAAACCGCGCAAGATGAAGGCAGCGCCAATCAGCAGGTTGCACACCAATTATATTTTCACGCGCTGGGAAGTCCGCAATCTGACGACGTGATGATTTATGAGCATCCTGAACTCAAGGGCATTACCATGTGGTCATCGGTCAGCGATGATGACCGTTATCTCATTCTCAATATCAGTGGCGATTCTTTTATCTTCAACCGAATGTATTACAAGGCAATCGACAGCGAGGATGATTTTGTGCGCCTCTTTGATGAACTGGATGCAGCTTATCATTTTGTGGGCAATGATGGCGCTACCTTTTATATTGAAACCACGAAAAATTCACCTAACAAGAGGGTGGTGGCGATTGATGTCAGCCAGCCTGAAATCGAGAATTGGTGTGATGTCATTCCCGAGGCCGCTGATGCGATTGCGGGGGTTACCATCATCAATCAGCAATTTGTGGTAACTTACATGCACCATGCTCACCATATTGTCAGGATTTTCAGCAAAGACGGGGAATACCTGCGCGATGTGCCACTGCCCGCCATGGGTTCAACCGTCTTTTTCGCTGGCGCTTATGGCTTGCCTGATGATACCAGTATGTTTATTCCATTTATGTCGTTTTTGCAGCCCCTGGGCATTTTGCAATATGATTTTGCGACCGATGAAACCACCTCCTTTTTTGAAGTGGCCGCGCCCTCCTTTGACCCCGATGATTATGAAACCACACAGGTTTTCTATCCATCGAAAGACGGCACGACTGTCCCGATGTTCATTACCGCCAAAAAGAGCCTGGAACGCCATGGCGATAATCCAACTATTCTCTATGGTTATGGCGGTTATGACATCAGCCTCTCGCCCGCGTATAGCAGCTGGCTGCCGGTCTGGCTGGAAAACGGGGGCATTTGGGCGGTTGCCAACCTGCGTGGCGGCGGTGAATATGGCGAAGCGTGGCATCTTAACGGGATGATGGACAAGAAGCAGAATACTTTCGATGATTTCATGGCGGCGGCAGAATGGCTTATCGAGAATCAATACACCTCCAGCAGAAAACTGGCGATAAAAGGGGGCAGCAACGGCGGCTTGCTGGTCGCAGCCTGCATGGTGCAGCGCCCTGATTTGTATGGCGCTGTCTTGTGCCATGTCCCTGTCATTGATATGCTGCGCTTTCAGCATTTTACAGCCGGGCGCTATTGGACTTCGGAATATGGCGATGCCAACAGCAGCGAAGACAACTTCCGTTTTCTGTTTGAATACTCACCTTTGCATAATATCCAAGCCGGGCAGAAATATCCGCCTTTGCTGATACTGACAGCCGACCATGATGACCGCGTTGTCCCCATGCACTCCAAAAAGTTCGCCGCCGCTTTGCAAGCGGCCGATGAAAGCAATAATGTTATTTTGCTGCGAATCGAAACCAAAGCCGGACATGGCATGGGCAAATCCACCGCCAAAATGATTGAGGAGCAAGTCGATATTTTCGCCTTCCTCAATCGCTTATTTGAAATGGGCGTGAAATAGCGCGATAAATATCGACAGTGTATGGCAGTGACAAGACCTATTACATACAGGAAAGTTCAAGGATATGAGCGAATCTTCTTCAACCCAAACGCAGGAAATCCGACAGCAGCTGCTCGACAATCTGGAATGGCGCTGCATCGGGCCTCATCGCGGCGGACGCGTTGTCGCTGTCGCTGGCGATGTCTCGAATCCGATGATCTTCTACTTTGGCGCTTGTGCTGGCGGCGTCTGGAAAACCACCGATGGCGGTCAATACTGGCGCAATGTCTCGGATGGCTTCTTCAACACGGCGGCTGTGGGCGCTCTGGCGGTCTCGGCATCCGATCCCAATGTAATCTACGCGGGAACAGGCGAGACTTCGATTCGCGGCAATGTATCACACGGAGACGGCATTTATAAATCGACCGATAGCGGCTTGAGTTGGCGGCACATGGGACTGACAGATACCCGCCATATTGGCAAAATACAGATACACCCGCATAACCCTGACATCGTTTATGTCGCGGCTTTGGGTCATGCTTTTGGCCCTAACAGTGAGCGGGGCGTCTTCTGTTCGCTGGATGGGGGCAGCACCTGGGCGCGAGTGCTTTACAAGAGCGACCGGGCTGGCTCGCATGATGTTTCCATGGATGTCAACAATCCGCGCATCCTCTACGCCGCCATCTGGCAGGCACAGCGCTATCCCCATAAACTTGAAAGCGGAGGAACGGAATGCGGTCTTTGGCGCAGCATGGATGGCGGTGAATCCTGGCAAGAAATCTCACGCAGGCCGGGGCTGCCCACTGGCTTGCTGGGGAAGATAGGTGTTGCAGCCTCGCCAGCAAAAGCGGGACGGGTCTGGTCAGTGATTGAGGCGGAGGATGGCGCGGTCTTTCGCTCGGACGATTATGGGGAGACCTGGATTCGGCTCAGCGAACAATCGCTCTTGCGCACACGTCCCTGGTACTATATGCACATCACTGCCGACACCCAAGACCCAGACACCGTCTGGATTCAGAATTACAGTCTTTGGAAGTCCATTGATGGCGGCAAGTCTTTTGACCGCATCCCGACGCCTCATGGCGACGACCACGCCCTTTGGATTGACCCGCAAGACAGCCAACGCATGATTGAAGGCAACGATGGCGGGGCTTGTGTATCCTTTAACGGGGGCATGAGTTGGTCATCCACCTACAATCAGCCCACGGCACAGCTGTATCATGTCTGCACCGACGACCAGTTCCCTTATCGCGTCTATGGTTCGCAGCAGGACAACACCGCCATCAGCATCCCTAGCGCAACGGCAGATGGGGCGATTCACGAGCGGGATTGGTATGCGCCAGGCGGCGGCGAAAGCGGCTACATCGCCATCAAGCCAGACGACCCAGCGATTGTTG
>DAOUKA010000356.1:0-4850 GCA_034421915.1 Anaerolineae bacterium | reverse complement strand
CCCCCCCCCCGACCTTTACCGCCTTTTTTGACCTTTTAATATCTCTTCCTGCCTTTACTTGACCACTCACAACTATTCCAATGACAGCCTGTCAAACTCCGATTTTATGCTATAATGAGTCATTATGATGATCAATCAGGAGCTTGCTTTTGCCTCAGTTACTCGACGTAGACACGGCGCTGACAAACATTCTGGGCGATATGACCCGACTGGGGTCTGAAACCGTCCCCCTGACCCAATCACTGGATCGCATCATTGCCGAAGACATCATTTCTCCCATCAGCCTGCCTCCCTTTGACAACTCGGCTATGGACGGATATGCCATTCATGCTGCCGACAGCCAAAACGCCAGCGCAGCCCATCCCGTCACACTGTCGGTTGTGATGGACATCCCCGCCGGCGCCGCGCCGACAGCCCCTCTGGAGACCGGGCAGGCAGCCCGTATTATGACTGGCGCACCCATCCCTGTCGGCGCAACAGCAGTCGTACCCGTCGAAGACACCCATGACGACTGGCAAAAAGGAGATTCAGGCAGCCCGCCGCCACGGATAGACATTCTCACAAGCCTTGACGAAGGCGCCAATATCCGCCGCGCTGGCGAAAATATCCCCCGCGGCGCCACAGTTATGGCAGCCAACACCCTGATTCGACCAGCCGAACTCGGTATGCTGGCCGCTGTCGGTCAAACGCAAGTCAAGGTCATCCGCCAGCCCAAAGTGCTTATCCTGACGACTGGCGACGAACTGGCGGACATCGACCAGCCACTTACCCCCGGCAAAATCCGCGATACCAACAGCTACACGCTCGCTGCTCTTGTCCATCAGGCTGGCGGGATTCCACTGCGTCTGCCCATTGCCAGGGACTCGCTGGCTTCCATTCGCAAGCTGTATCGCAAGGCGCTGGCACAGCAGCCCGATATGCTCATCAGTTCCGCCGGCGTTTCGGTTGGCGCTGCCGATTTGGTCAAGGTTGTTATGAACGAACTGGGAAACATCAGCTTTTGGCGCATCAATATGCGCCCGGGCAAACCTCTGGCTTATGGCACGATTCAAGGCATACCTTTCTTTGGATTGCCCGGCAACCCAGTCTCGGCCATGGTCACCTTCGAGATATTCGTGCGCCCGGCGCTGGCGAAAATCGCCGGCCGCGCCCATCAGCCCCAAATCATCAAGGCAAAAATCGCCAGCGATATGCCATCGGATGGACGCCGCAGCTACAATCGGGTAACATTGTCGCGCACGAATGGCGGGCTTATCGCCAAGTCAACCGGCATTCAAAGTTCGGGAGCGCTGATGTCGATGGTTCTGGCAGACGGGCTGGTCATCCTACCCGAAGGCGGACGGCTCGTTCCCGCCGGCACCGAACTGCCGGTCTTGTTACTGCGCCCATTTAATCAAGCCCATACATGAGAGAGACCTTGTGATGACTGCTTCAGACGCCAGGACTGCCAAGAACAAGAACCAAGCCAAAAGGCCCTTCATAGCCTCGCGCCAGCTTCAACTGTTATCCATACTCTTTGGGCTGTTTGTCAGCGGCTACCTGAGTTATCTCAAACTCACCGACGTGCCTTCGGTCTGCATCCAAAGCGGCCCCTTTAACTGTGATGTCGTGCTGAACAGCATCTATTCCGAACTGGGCGGCATCCCCATAGCTTGGCTCGGATTTTCTACTTATGTGCTACTCGGAGCCATCATTGTATCGGAAGCCCGCATCCAATTCTTGCGGCAGTACGGCAAACTGCTCGCCTTTGGAGTCGGTTTGTTTGCGTGGCTATTTTCGATGTGGCTGGTGTTTGTACAGTTCGCCCTGCTTCAAGCGCTCTGTCCCTGGTGCCTGTCACACGAAGTCAATTTTACCGTCTTGTTCGCCCTAATCTGTTATCGGCTTTATCAGGAGATAGCGGCCGAAGGGTAATGTCTGCATTGAGAGACGCCAGCTTCAGGATTGCGAACTGCGGAGTGTGCGGGCAACAATGTCATCCTGCTGCGAGCGATAATCACGTCTCGAAGACGCCCCGGCTTTGATGCGCGCGCCTCTGTCATGGCGCCCTTCCATAGCGCGGCGAAAGGCCTGCGCCATCGAAGTTGGCACATCGTCCTCTCCATCCGCATCATCGTCAGGAATCTCGAATTCTTCAGCCGTCGGCTTCATGGACAAATCAATCTGGCGCGAACGACCGTTCTTCTTCAAGACGCGCACCTCGACTTCCTGCCCGACGCTGGCAATATCACCGGGCGACTTGACATAGCCGTCAGCCATTTCAGATACATGCACCATCCCCGGCCGTTCCGCGCCAAAATCCACAAAAATGCCAAAGTCTTCAACGCGAATCACTTCCCCGATGTATCGGTTGCCCTGCTTGATGGACTGCCAAGACACCAAAGGAGGCTTTTCCAGCGTCAAGGCGATATGACCATCTTGACGTGTTCTGTAGACATAGGCCGTAATCTCGGCGCCTGCCTGCAAAACTTCCTCGAACTTTCGCCCTTCATCAGGGTCAAGCTGCGAGATATGAAGCAGAGCATCCTGCCCTGTCCCGATATCGACCAGGGCGCCGTACATGCCCAGATGCCTGACCCTGCCCTTCACCTCCGCGCCAACTCCAAGCGATAACTGCCTTTGCGTTTCTTCTGCCATCCTGCCCTATCCTTAGAAACTTTATTCTCACACCAACCACAGCTTAACTGCCTGCGCTCCCGCAGACATCTTCATTGCCCACATCCGCTCCCACAAAGTCGTAGTCCTCATCCACATAATCAGCATACGACAGATAGCCTTCCCAAACATACAAACTGTCGCAGCCAACCATCGACTGCATGTCCGATTCCGGCATATACATCAGGCTGATAATCTCGCTGGTGGGGGAAAGCTCGCCTTCGGCAGCGCCGGCGACAAAGACAAAGACGACCATCGGAACATCCATCCAAATCAGCGCCATATATGCCTGGTCTTCGCTTACCTCAGCGCCCAAAAGATAATCGGGGTCGCCATACTTCTCCAGCGCCTCTCCCAAAATCATCACTGGCGCCAGCTGCAAGACCAACCTACTAACAACTTCACCATCCATGCTTAGGATTTGGCAGCAGACTTGCTCCTCGTTCGCAGAAAATCTAAATCCGCGGATGCTGCTGCCCTCTTCTGGTTCGGGTTCGTCTATATTCCCGAATCGCCCGTCATCCTCAATCAGTATCTTGGCATCCCGATAACTGGTTTCGCCTGGAATAATGTTATTCCAGCAGGGCGCGGCGCAGGGTTCTCCCGAAAGAAAACTGGTGTCATTCAGTCGGGTCTCATCCAGCAAATTGACGGCTGAGGCACAGGCAGCGAACACAAAGACCAGTGCAGCCGCAAATAATATGAACACGGGGCGCTTCATACAGTTTCGCTTTCAAACAAGGGTTGGCGGTCAGGTCTGTGCATCATAACAAAGGCATTCAACTTTGCATAGTGTATCTGCAACTTTCAGATTGTAAAACATGGACAGCGAACAGGAAAGCAGCGCTTTCGTCCCAGTTCTTTCTAGTTCTTTGTCATGTTGAGCGTATATCCACCGATAGTCCCGCCATACTGGGTCGCAAATCGGGTTGCAATGATGGTGTAAGGTCCATTTTCTGGCAGCGTCACCTCGCTGATAAGCGAATCCGTGGACAGCCCTGTCGCTCCAAGCAGGGTCGGATCCCCATCATCATTGGCGGCGATTTCCTGCCCGCTGGGGCTGATAAGGTACAGGTTGGTATCCAGAGTTTGCGTAGATGCCGACATCCTGATGGTCACCCTTTCCCCGCTAAGGCCGTCAAAGCTGTAAAGGTCAAAGGTATTCGCGGGGGTAATGACACCTGTCACCGCCTGACCGCTAAGGATGACCGGCGCTGACAAAATCTCAGGTCGGTACGGCAGGGTCTCACTGCCGCCATCAATAAAACCGCCCGTGCCAGCCGTCGCCTCGCCCGAAGGCATAATCGTGAAATTGGTGACAAATCGCTGACCCAGCAACGAAAGCCGCCGCTCGACCTCAACGGTTTCGCCATCGACTTCCACAACCAGCGTGAATTCAGTCGGGGTAGCAACATCGGCGCAGGCGTTCTGATACCAGACTTCCACCTCATACGCGCCCGGACGGAGGAGACCAGGGGGCCAATAAATGTATGAAACTGGCGCCGCCGTATCTGCTGGAATGCAGTTGACATTGCCATCTTCCCCCAAAATGCCGCCGCTGTTGCTGAATGGCACATCATCATACACCACTTCGCCAATCGGGTCGCGCACCAGTAATTGCAAATCAGCGCTCGTTCCCCAAAGCAGGGTCACCTCGATGTCACCATCAGGCAGCTGCAATTCTGTCAATTCCAAAGGAACATTATCCGCGGAACCCGACAGGGTTAATTGGAATTGCCCTTCCGTGCCGCCCAGCTCTTTGCCATATCGGGTCGCAATAATCGTATAGGTATCATTCTCCAGCAAGCGGGTATTCTCAATGAAAGAATCGGTGGTTGCGTTGGCATCATCATTGACGCTGATGAGCGCGCCGCTTGAATTCACAATTTGCAGCAGCGTATCCAGATTCGGCCCCAGCGCCTGCATATCCACCGAGATGATTTCGTTAGCTGTACCGACAAATGCGTAGGTGACGAAGGACTGTTCGTTGCTGATTTCGCCTATAATCGGTGTGTTGCGCTCAATGGCAAGCGGAACATCTGATGAAATATCAAAGGCAGCTGGCAGCAGCGTCAAACTCGAATCGGGATAGACGCCGCCAGGATGAACGGCCGCCAGGCCATTGCCGTCAATCTCAAACCGCGCGACATAAACACTGTCTTGTCCCGGCTGCGGCGGCGCAAGAATGCCCTCAA